>JBBQGJ010000583.1:0-4081 GCA_038322925.1 Mycobacteriales bacterium | reverse complement strand
ATTGGATGCCGTCGAGGTGCTCGCGGTGGGCGTGCAGGCCGTGCGCCCACCGCGCGGTGTCCGCGTAGCTGCGCGGGTCGGAGTCGATGATCTCGGCGCGGGTGGCGCCAAGCCGGCGCAAGCCGTAGCCGGTGAGGTCGGCCAATCGTAGGTCGCGGGTGGCGGTCAGGGTGATGGCCAGTTTCCGGCGCAGGGTGGCGCGCGGCACGTGTTTGGTGCCGCGGACGGGGACGTCGTGGAACACGGTTTCGGAGATGGCGCCGGCGAGCCGGTCCGATCCGTACAGCACCGGGACCGGACCGGGCGCCGCCTCCGGAGTGAAGAGGTGGAATCGGCCGGGGCGGGTGGGGGTGCCGGCCCAGAAGCCGCGGGGGCTGTACAGCGCGTCGTACACCCGCACGATGTCCTGGCCGGCGGCCCAGACGCCGATCAGCGGGTCGGCATCCGGAGGGAACGGTGGGACCGGGGTGGGCGGCGGTACACGGCTGCTGTGGGGTGCCGGGTTCACGTCAGGTCGTCGGCGAGCGCCTGGGCAGCGGCGAGGACCGCGGCGGGGTCGCCGCTCAATGCGTCGACCGGGCGTAGGCCGCCGAGGCGAGGATTGTCGCCGGTGAACCACAACGCCAATGACCACGGATCCAACCGGTCGGCCAGCGCGGTGAGGATGTCGGCGATGACCGGGACGGGTTGCCCGCCGGCGTCGAACTGGAACCCGGGGAACAAGGCCGCCTTGCCGCCGCTGGTGACGGCGAAGATGCGGCCGGCGGCGCGCCACCGGGCTGCGGTGGCCCCGGCGTTGCGGGCGGCGGACCCGGACAGCTCGGCGACGTCGCTGCTGGACAGCAACCCGAATTCGGCGGCCAGGGCGTCGCGGGCGACCGAGTTCCGGTGCGCCTGCAGGACCGCGCCCCGGCTCAAGGGCCGTTGCGGCGTCAGGTGTTCGATGAGCAGCCGTGCCGCCAGGCCGGCGTCGAGGCTGTCTGCGAGGCTACGCAGCACCGCCTGAACCTCCGGGGCCAGGTCAGCGGGCACCGCCACCGCGATCACCTCGCCGTCCGGGCGGCGGAGTTCGACGTGGTTGGTGAGCACGGCCTTGGCCTCGCTGTCGTTCAGCGTCACGAATTCCAGGGAGGTAGTCATAGGTCCAGTATGCACCAGACAGTGATCTACGTGATAGTGGACTACTCTATCATCTACATCACTGGTGATTCTCGCCGTCGATCACTGTGAGGGTGGACGGACGGCCCTGCCCCGGCCGGGTGCGGTCGTACAGCTCGATGACGGCTTGGGTCATCGCAGCCGCGACGGTCAGTTCGGTGTCCCGGTCGGGGTGGTTGTTCCAACTGACTGTTGGCCACGCCCAGATCGTGGGGACACCGGCCCGGGCCATCTGCCGCATCTCGGTCGGCAGCAGGTAGCAGGCGGTGGCCAGCATGAGGCTTTCCAGTCCCGTGGTGCGCTGGGAGAGGGCGGGGTCCAGTCCCTCATGGTCGACGAGGTCCGCGCGGGCTTGGTCGACCGACGAAGGCCGAGATTTCGCTGACGCTGGTGAAGGTGCCGCGGGGGGACGCTTTGTGCTGAGAGTGCTCATCAGTCCGATGAGCTCGGCGGGGTCAGGTCGATGCGAAGCCATGAAGCGTCCTCCCCGACGTAGCGGATCAGGTCGTCCTGGCGGGGCTGCCCTATCACGAGGCGGTAGGCGCCAACGGTGCGGAGGAGCCGGCGGTACTGCTGTGCTTCGCGGCTCAGCGGAAGGGCGGGTACATAGCGCTCGATGACTGCTCCGCCGGGGCGGGTGCAGATCCAGTACGGCTTGATGTCCGAGTCACCGTCGGCTCGGGCCGCAAGTGCCGCGGCGAATAGAGCAGTCCAGGGATCGTCGTGGTAGGTGCCCAGAGCAGCCGAGCTGTGCACGTAGGCAACGTTCTTCCTGACTGCATGCCCTTTGTAGCGGTGCACACGACCCTCGCGCTGTTCGAGGTCTACCGGGTTGCCGGGGAGGTTCCAGTGGACGATGGCGTGGCTGTAGGTGTGGAAGTCCAGCCCTTCCTGGCCGACGGAGGTCGAGGCGAGCACGAACGGGCGGAAGGGCGAGTTGTAGGCCGTCCGGACGGTTGTTTCGCGCATGGCGGCCTGGTCAGTTGATTGGGCGCGGCCGTAGCGCGCAGCGAAGTGGCTGTTGATCCGCCGGTCTTCCAGGCGGATCTCTCCGTCGATCACCCGAATGTCCTCAACAGCGTTGGTTGCGGTACGGGTGGATAACGCTTCGGTGATGGTCTCCGTCAGAGTCCTTGCGCGCTGGTGGATGTCGGCGTCCTGCAGGCCCTCGGACTCGATGAGTACATGGGCGTACTCATCGAGCACCGATTGCAGGCATCCGTCCATCGCGTGGTCGAGGACGGCACGCCAGTAGGACCCGTCGTCTCCGGATCGGAGTAGCGCGACGATCTCGGGCTTGTTGAAGAGTGTTCGCAGGCCCTGGGCGATTCGGTAGGCCGACTCTCGAATCTCGGGGTCAGTTAGTGCCTTCGCCCCGCCGGTGACCCTCGATAGTGCTCGCAGCGCGCACACCCCGGGTCCGGCGACGGCCATCGCTGTTAGGACGTCGACCAAGTCGCCTGGCCGCAGACCGAGGACGAGTTCCTGAACGCCGTCAGCCGTTCGAAGGTGCGCTCCGAGGCGGGACTCTTGATCCTCCTGGTCCGGAGCGTCCCACCTGCGCATCCGCGAAAGGAAGGACGCGTTGTCCCCGCCGGCCAGCGCCCGGTCAAGGAGAAATGGTGCCGCCCAATACCAGCGTTGGTCCGGGGTACCAATCTCGGGTGAGCCGACAGGCAGCCTGCTGAGGAGGCCTTGCACCCTGCCGCGCACTGCGTCGAGCAGCGAATCGCGGCTGACAGGAAGTTCCGCTTCGAGGGTCCTCGCGACCTCGAGCGGGTCGCCTGCGCATGCGAGGGTCGGCGATGGGTAGAGCAGCGCGAGGGCGGGCATGCCCGCCGCTCGGTCACCAGCCATCCTGAACTGCAACGGCGCTGTGATCGGGCGGTCGTCGTACGCGCGGTCGCGGTATCCGGCGGCCTCGACCCCGCGGCGCTCCGCCTCGTAGCTCAGCATGACCGCGACCGCTTTGGGGACCACGGCCCAAGCGGAGAAGATCAGGCGTTTGGTGAATGACTGGAGCTGTTCTTCGGCGTAGGCGCCGGCCGGTTCGTAGTAGGGCAGCGACGGCGGCAGCCACGCCAGTCGCCATGCTCCGCGGTCGAGTACGTCGTGGTAAAGACCGCGCATCTTGGCGTTGCCGGGGTCGACCTTTCGGTAGGCCCGAATGTCGCTCCAGTCCAGGAGCCCATGGGACTCTGCCAGTGCCGCCGCAACACCGGGGTCGTCGCGCTCCGCTGCTGCCTGGAACTTCGTGCGAATCTGATAGCTGTTGCGGTCCATGAGGTTGAGCGGATAAGGCGTGGACCGCCAGTACTCGAAGACGTCCTGACGGTCGATCTGTCGCGCGACGTCATCGAAGGTCCGCCATGTCCGCAGGTCCTGCGCTGCGAGTCTTGCCCCGGTGAGCGGGAATTCGACCAGCATTCCGTCCCTATCAGGGGTGGAGGAGAGTCGCTCGGTTCGGCTCATCACGCGGCGCAGCTCAAGCTCCACCCGGTCCCGTGCGTCGCGTGCTCGGCGGTGATCGCCGCCCAAAAGCAGGGTTTCCCGCATGGCCCGCAGTTCACGCTCAACGATGTGGGCCCGTTCATCGCCGGCAAGGAACCTCACGGTTCGGATGAAGTCCCGATAGTGCTCGTCGCCCTCGGGTTCGTCGGGAAGCGTGTACATCTTGTACGGCGTCGCCGAGAGCAAAAGCACCTTGGCATCGGGGTGATCGAAGATCGCGTTCGCCAAGCGGGCGCCCTCGTCGTCGGCGTCGAGGAGGTCCTTGAACCGCTGGAACTCGTCGAGGATCACCAGGTCCGGCTCGAGATGTTCGACCGCCGCCCGCGCTACCAGCTGGCGCAGCTGCCCGACGAGTCGGTCGCGTCGCCAACCGAGATCACCCGGCGGCATTCCCCTGACGTAGGTGAACTCA
>JBBQGJ010000582.1:0-4087 GCA_038322925.1 Mycobacteriales bacterium | reverse complement strand
CGCGTCACCCAACTTGGACGTACCCCAGCCGGCGCCGTCTGCTGTCCGCGAGGACCTGCCGAGTGCGCGGTTGCGGCGGCTGGCTGACCAGGCGGCCGCGGCTCTTGCCCTGCCCACACCCGCGGTTGATCATGAACAGGCGCTGCTGCCTGCGGAGGCGCTGGCGCGGGTGCTGGCCGCGGTCGAGGCCTCCACCGCCGCGGCGACGAAGAAGGCGTACCGCTCCGACTGGGACCGGTTCGCCGGCTGGGCCGGGCGCCGGCGGTTCCCCCCGCTGCCGGTTGCCCCCGCCGTGCTGGCGCACTACGTCACCGAGGCCGCCGCCGAACAGAGCGGCATCGGGAGGTGGCGGTACGCCCCGGCGACGTTGACCCGATGGGTGGCGTCGATCAACCAGGTGCACACCGCCGCCGGCCTGGACCCACCCGGCCGCAGCGAAATCGTCCGCCGGGCGCTGTCCGGGATCCGCCGGATCCGGGCGACACCACCGAACCGGCGGGCCCCGCTGCTGCTCTCCGACATCCGCACCCTGATGATCTCGATCGACGAGACCGCCGGCGGGTGGCCCGCGGGAGTGAGCGCGCGGCGGGACATGGCGCTGCTGCTGATGGGGTTCGCCGGCGCGCACCGCCGCTCCGAACTCACCGCGCTCACCCTCGAAGACGTCACCCTGCACAGCACCGATGGTTTGCATGTGCGGCTGCGGCGGTCCAAGACCGACCAGGAGGCCCACGGCACGGTGAAGGCCCTCCCGTACGGGCGGGACCCGGTGACCTGCCCGCCCTGCGCCTACATCCGGTGGCGGCAGATCCTGCACGCGTGGGACACCGCCGCTGACGGCGCCGGCCGCCGCGCGGTCCTGCCGGTCCTCCGCCGCCAAGCAGCAAGCGACACCCACGGGGGAGAGCAGGGGCAGGAGGAGGAGCCGGTACTGCACTGCTGCCGCAGCGTCCGCCTGGCCGACCCCGCCGACCCGGCCCGGTCGTTGTTCCCGGCGGTGCACAAGACCGGCGCCATCGGGCAGCAGGCGATGACCGGGCACGGCATCAACGAGATGATCCAGCGCCGCGCCGCTGCCGCGGGGTTCACGGCCGCCCAGGTCGACAAGCTCGGTGGGCATTCGCTGCGCGCCGGGTTCGTCACCGAGGCCTTCCGGGCCGGCGCCGACGCGCATGCGATCATGCGGCAGACCGGGCACCGCTCCCCGGTGATGCTCGAGGTCTACGCCCGGGAACACGCCCCCCTGGTCGGCAACGCCGTCACCCGCCTCGGCCTCTGAGCATCGGCCATGACCACCGCGACCGACACCAGCACCGACGAGCCGGCCCGGGTGTTGTCGGTGCGGACCCTGCGGACCTACGCCGCGGACTGGGCGCTGTTCACCGACTGGTGCGCCGCCACCGACACCACCGCACTACCCGCCGACCCGCGGGTTGTCGTCGAATTCCTGCAGGGGTGCCCGGCGGCGCCAGCCACCCAGCGGTGCCGGGTCGCCGCCATCGACCACCACCACACCGCCCACGGATACGAGCGGCCGGGGGAGTCCGTGGCGGTGCGGGCCGCCCTCGGCCGGCCCACCGGCGAACCCTTCCACCCCACACAAAGGGATAAGGAGGCAGTCGACACGGCGCTGCGCGGGCTGCCCTCCCACGGCTGGACCGCCGGGATGTTCGGCCGGCGCGACCGCTGCTTGGTGGTGCTGTCCCAGCTGGCGGGGGTGCCGTATCGGCACCTCGCCGCCCTCACCGCCGATGACATCCATATGGAGGACGCCGTCGCGACGATCCGGTCACCGGCAGGGGAGTGGACCATCGGTGCGGCCGACGAAGCGGTCGTGTGCGGGCCGTCCGCGGTCACGCGCTGGCTGAAGATCCTGAACCTGGCCGTGACCCACCTGAGCACCCGAACCATCGCCGGCGCCCTGAAGAATGCGAACCCGGTCGACCACCGCTCACCGCACGTCTGCCACACCAGCCCGGTCCTCGGCGAGACGACGCGGACCGTGCCGCTGCTGCCACCCATTGACCAATGGGGCTACGAACCGTTCCCGCTACAACCGCTGACCCCGCACTCGCTGTCCCGCCGGGTCCGGGACCTCCTGTCCGGGGACCTCGGCGCGCACCGCGACCTTCCCGTCGACCCCGACCCGGTGCAGGAGCTGACGGATCCGGAGAAGCT
Source organism: Mycobacteriales bacterium (assembly GCA_038322925.1). Lineage (GTDB taxonomy): Bacteria > Actinomycetota > Actinomycetes > Mycobacteriales > Nakamurellaceae > Nakamurella. Next base: position 1,909 of record JBBQGJ010000582.1, on the reverse strand, counting down.
GCCGGCAGACGAGCTGCCAAGGGGTGGTGCGTACGGCAGGGCAGACGCAGCGGCCGCGCTGGCACGCCGCCGCCACGACCTGCAGCAGCTGGCCGGGATCACCGACGTCCTCACCGACGTCGAACACCGCGCCGACGATCTCAACCGACGCGCCGCGGAACTGCTGGAGAACAGTGGACTGTAGGTGTCACGGTCGCGCGCGGCGTTCTGCGCGCGTGCTGTTCGGACCGGCGCATACCCGCCGCGGGTATGCCGCTGCAGCCGATCAAGAGAGGAACGGACAATGGCAGATCTGAACGTCAGTCTTACCACCCCCCAGGGGCACGCCGCCGCCTGCCCATCGACGTCGTGGGCTGACCTCGTTTGCCCAGGAAAAGGGGGGTAGTTCACCTGACAGCACGGCCGCTGTTGCAAGGACCATGAAACCAAGCATCGTCCTTTTGTCACCCCGCGATGGCGTCGTGTTGGGCGCTCGCGGCGTTAGGGAACTGTCCGTTGCTGATGCTGTGGCTATCAGTGTCGAAGTATGACTCGTACTTCACGCCCTCACCCTTGGTCCACGCAAGAAGGTTGCGCACGAAAAGCGGGTCGTCCCCGCCCCCACCGTTTTGCATCTGCGCCTTCTGGGCAAGCCCCCATTCCGGGACGGTCAGTTGCTTACGGTGCGCTGTGGCGACGGCGGAAACCCAGTCGAGCCCATACTGTTGAGACGTGATCCAATCCCAGCGCTCAGCTGGCGTGGCTGATGGTGCGCCCCACTTCCAGTCATAAACGTCAATGCCGACGTAATCGACGTACTCGTCCCCCGGGTAAGCCCGCGTGGCAGGCATAGCGCTCGACCCCAGATTTACGTTCCAATCGAAGCGGAAGGACTGTCCAGCCACAGAGCGCATCGCAAGCACAATCCTGCGGTAATAGGCAATCCATGCGTCTGGGTCCGTCGTGGCGGACCAGCGGTACCAATCTCCATTCATTTCCCAGCCGACGCGCAGCGCTGCGTTGCCGTACCCGTACTGCACGAGGGTCCGAGCCAGCTGACGAAAGTGTCCGTCGTACTCACCGGCCGCTCCTCGCTGGAGGGTGGTGGCCGGGTCGTTGACGAGCATCGGTACCCCGAGGACGAGTGGCGTCGACGTGGTCGACCATCGCTGAAGCCACCAGGTGGGATATTCGATCTTGGACCAATCGTCGGTGGCAAGGTAGTCGGTCGCGAAGTCCGTGGACCGCCCGCGCCACCCGCTGAAGGAGGCCATCAGTGAGGTCTGAGCCGCACCTACGTAGGCACCGGAGCCAGACGGGGCTGGCAAAACGGTGATGGCTGCGCTCCCGAGAGCGAGGGGGGGAACAGCGAGCACCGCGACCGCGGCGCAGCCGGCCAACCACAGCCCCCTGCGGCGCCGATGAAGCGGTGCCGACGGAGGATCCTGGCCCGTGACGTATTCGTCGTCGGGGACACCCGGGTGGCCCCGGCTGTCCGGCACGTGGCTCACTCGAGCTCCTCGCTCCGGCGGGCGGCGCCCACATTCGATCGACCAGCGTTAGGCCCGGAATACCGGGCCCTCGCGGCAACGATCCGCTCAGGCGGCGTCATGAGCAGCTCCCGATGATGAAGGACGACCCCCTCAGCATGCGCGGCAAATATCAGGGAATCCTCATCGAACGGTTCATCATCTCGGGTGGTTGACGAACCGGCCTGCCGGTCGCGGGGATTTGAGCGGTTTGAACAGCCGACCGAGACTTGCACGAACGCTTCGGCGGCCAGCAGGCCTGTCAACGGTCACGATAAGTGGCAGGTTCCGGTCGACTTATCTGGCAGGTTGTGGTCGATATATTTGGCCGCACCTGGGCGTGTCGCGCTCTGACGGTGGGGCCGCGGGGTGAGGATCAGCGGGTCGTCGAGCGAAGGCGG
>JBBQGJ010000581.1:0-4094 GCA_038322925.1 Mycobacteriales bacterium | reverse complement strand
GTGCCGACCCTGTTCATCACGACGAACAACCGCACCGGCCTGAGCTCCGACGCGACCAGATGCGCCACCGCGGGCATGACGAGGTAGGACTCCTTGTCCATCCCGGTGTCCCGCTCGACGATCGCCGTGTCGACGACGTGGTCGGGATGCCGGCGGAACCACTCGCGCGGTTTCGGCTTCCGAACCGGCACCACCGTGAGGACCGGTGCCACATCGGCGTCGAGACCGCAGTCGACGCGCATCGCCTCGGGATTGAAGGGGTCGTAATCCGCTGCTGGCGGGGCCTCCCCATTCGAGTGCGGGTCCGGCGGTGTATTTGTCTTACTCGTCACCCTCGGCCTCCTCGATGGGGAAGGCGAGACCGCACGTGCAGTTCACGCACGCACGATCGATGCACGCGATACCTGAGCCGTTGCCCACCAACCTGCGCCGAGGGACCGTCGTAAGATGCGACGTGTCGGTAGCTCTTGGCGGGGCCTCGATGCGGGTGGGGCGATCAGCGATCTCGATCGCCCTCCCGCTCCCGTCAGGCGGTGACCCGGTTTGGGGCGTGCCAATAATTCCGTTTCTCATACCGAAGCACCCTCGCTGACCCGAACCACATACGCCGCAAGGCTTTTCGACGTGATGAACCTGCGCCGGCCGATGTTGACCTTCACCAACTCGCCGCGGCTGATCAGCTCGTACAGCATCGTGTTTCCGATGCCGCCCAAGCGGTGGCGGGTCTCGACCAGCGAGACCAGCCTGTCAATGTCGTTGCTACCCATTGTCTTTCACTCCGTCCTGTCTCCAATCTCCGCCCGGACACGAGCGGATGTTGACAAACGTGGCATGGCTGGCGGAGCATTGACTATGTCATTAGCGGGGAACCCGCTGGCACGGCTGGAGGATGGAGTGTTCGTAGTGGTGTTGAGGGGGGGCGGCATGGTCGGGTTCGACGGTGAGGTCGTCCCGGTGGGCGACAGGGGCATCCCACGACTGGTGTCGTATGAACGGCCGGCCACCCCGGGGAGTCCGGCCCTGGAGCTAGTCATCGAGGTGGTTGACGGCCTGCCGGTGGTCACAACGGTGAAGCTGAGCGTGGACTTGACCGAGAAGAACGCGGACGGACGAGGATGCCGTGCGACAGACGTCAAGGACACGGCGTCCGGGTTCGAGGCCCTGGTGGAGGATGCGCTCGCCATGGCCACCTTCGTCCCCGACGGCAAGGGCGGCTGGAAGCGGGGCTGGCCCCAGCCTGAAGCGACCCGGCGGAGAAACCGCAAAGGTGTCCAGGAGGCCCGCGCGGAGTTGCGACGCAAGGTCACACCGGAGTTGCTGCAGTTAGTCGCTCAGACCTATCGCCAGGCGGGGGACGGGGGACGCAACGCGGCGGTCGCCAGGTCTTTCGGGGTGAGCGAACGGACCGCGGGTCGCTACATCCAGCTGGCGCGCGAGCAGGAACTGTTGCCGGCGACGACGCAAGGGAAGGTGGCGTTATGAGCAAGCGGGCCGGCGGCGAGGGATCAGTGCGGCAGCGGGCCGACGGGCGTTGGGAGGCACGGCTGTCGTACATCGACCCGTCCACCGGCCGGCGTCGATCGGCGTCGTTCTACGGGGCCACCGACGAGGCGGTTCGGGACAAGCTCGAGAAGGCACGCGACCGAATCAAAGTCGAAGCCCCCGTGCAGGATTCGGCAGTGCGACTCGCGGACTGGGTCGAGCACTGGTCGGCGACCGCGCTGGAAGCGTCGCCGCGCAAGGAGTCCACCAAGCAGTGGTACCGGACGCTGGCGCGGAAGCATCTGTGCGCCGGGGCATTCGGGGCCACACCGCTGGACAAGCTCCGCAAGTCCCACATCGATGGCCTACTGGTCGGCCTGCGCGCCAAGGGGCTGTCCGACTCCACGGTGCGCTCGGTGTACGCCGTGCTGCGTGCCGTCCTCGCCGATGCGAAACTCGACAACCTGGTCGCCGACAACGCTGCCGTCCGCACACCACGGCCGCGGGTTGCGCGCCAGGAAGCCCGCTACCTCGACGCCGGCCAAGTCCAGGCGGTGCTGGCCGCGGCCGACGGCCTGCGCTACAGGCCGGTGTTGGTGCTGATCGCGGCGACCGGCCTCCGTCGGGGCGAAGCTCTGGCACTGCGCTGGGAGCACATCAACTTCGCCGACGGGTCGCTGAGGGTGGCGTCCACCCTGTCCCGCACTGCCGGCGCACTGGTGATCTCGGAACCGAAGACGGCACGCTCGCGGCGCACGGTCCCGCTGTCGCCGGCGACGGTGACGATGCTGAAGACGGTCAAGGCGAACCAGGCAGCGGAGCGTCTGCACGCCGGGGACCGGTGGACCGATTCCGGCCTGGTGTTCACGACCGAGTTCGGCACGCCAGTCGAGCCGCGCAACATCCTGCGGACCATCGAGACGGCGGCGGCGAAGGCGGGCATCGAGGATGTCGGCGTCCACACCCTTCGGCACAGCGCAGCGGTGGCGTGGCTGGAGGCCGGCGTCCACATCAAGGCCGTCGCCGACCTGCTCGGGCACTCCTCGATCAGCATCACGGGCGACATCTACGGGCACACGTCCGACCAGACCACCAGGGCAGCGATTAACGGCCTGTCGGGCACCCTCGGGCTGTGACCAGCAAACGCTGATGGCGGCTCTCGGGCGATGTTTGCTAGTTTGACCCACACGTTGACCCAAACCAGGGTCGTTTTCGTGGGTATTCGCTCAGGCTCGCCGGCCCCGTATTCTGTTGGCGCACAGTGGGTTACGTGTTTCGGCGAAGGCCAGCGAATCCCCTCTATTTGACTGGGGGTCAAGTGGTCGCAGGTTCAAATCCTGTCAGCCCGACACACGAAACCCGCTCTGACCAGTATCGGAGCGGGTTTCGTGTTTTCCAGCCTCGTCGCCGGAGCGCCCCAGTGGGCCAAGAGTGTCCCAAGAGCCGAGCGGCGGGCCAGCGTCAGCCAAACAGCGCCGCGCCAGCGGCGCGCAGCTCGTCAGCCTTGGCGTCGGAGTAGGTTCCCAGCGATATCGCCGGGGTGTGGCCATGCCAGGCCGCGACGATGTGCGGCGGGTGACCCTGATCGAGCATCAGGGTCACGCTGGTGTTCCGTAGGTGCTTGAGCGGGATACGGCGCAGCCCGGCCCGCTCGCGCAACCGCTGGAACTCGTCGCTGTACCACTCGTGCCGCACCGGCTCGCCGTCCTCGCGCACCGCGATCAGCCAGTCGTCGGACCATGCGACGCCCAGCTCGAACGCCTCGGCCTTCTGCCTCATCTTGAGCGCCCGCAGCGCCTCGGCGAGATCGGGCGGCAGCGGCAGGTTGCGGCTGCCGCGTGTGGACTTCGGCTTGCCCTCCTCGGACACACCACCCACCGCCACCCTGCCGCGCCGGATGCGCAGCACGTCACCCTCCAGGTAAGACCACCGCAGGCCGAGCACCTCGGAGCGGCGCAACCCGTAGCAGGACAGCAGCCAGCACGCGAACAGCCGCTCATCGCGCACCGACTCGCGGAACGTCTCGACCTCGGCTACCGTCCACGACTTCTCGGTGTCGGCGTCGTCGTCCATCGCGTCTCGGGGCCGCTCGACCAACGCAATCACGTTGCGCGGCAGGGCACCCTGATCCATGAACGACTGCACGACCATGGAGAACGTGGTGAGCGTCGAGCGCACCGTGACCGGCTTGACGCCGCGTGCGGTTTGGTCGGCCTCGGCAGGTTGCTGCGACGAGGCCAGCACATACACCGCCCGGCGGGGCCGGATGACCCGTCCGGCGCGGATCAGGCCCGACAGGCAGGTGTGCACGTCCTGTCCGGGGAACGCGGCCTTGATCGCCGCCGCCGAGATGCCCTCGGGGTGCTGGCCGATCAGGTCGGCCACCCGGCCCGAGAGGCTGCCGGGCCGGAAGTGCTGGAGGGAGCGACGGCCCTGCGTCAGCATCCATTCGACCAGGCCTCACCGGCGCCTTCAGTTGATCAGTGATCCACTGGTGATGGGCTGCGATCAGCGGCCAACTCAGCGACCGCGCCGCCGGGTCGACCAGTTCGGGGATCCAGCGCCCGATGCGTGCCCGCCACACCTCCTCATCGAACTCTTCGTCCACACTG
>JBBQGJ010000580.1:0-4096 GCA_038322925.1 Mycobacteriales bacterium | reverse complement strand
ACAACGTCCTGGACGTCACGCTGTCACCCACTGCCACCTCCCCCACCGCCACCTCCCCCACCGCCACCTCCCCCACCGCGACCACAGCCTCTTCCGCCGTTATCCCCGCACGCTCCTTCACCACGACGTCAGCCTGCGGTGTGTGCGGCACCGCCTCCATCGAGGGTCTGCAACGGCGGATGCGCTATCGGCTGACCGACCTGCCCGCCTTCGCGCCGACCACCATCATCGCGCTCCCCGATCGACTCAGGGCACGGCAGCAGGCCTTCAGGACGACCGGCGGCGTGCACGCCGCCGCGTTGGTGAACCCGGACGGTCAGCTGGACCATCTGCGGGAGGACGTAGGGCGGCACAACGCGGTCGACAAGGTCATCGGGACCGCCGTGATGGCTCACGAGCTGCCCATTTCCGGCCGTGCCCTGCTCACGTCGTCGCGGGCTTCGTTCGAGCTCGTGCAAAAGGCGGCGATGGCCGGCATCGGGATGCTGGTCGCGGTGTCGGCGCCATCTTCCTTGGCGGTGCAGCTCGCCGAGGAGACCGGGCTCACCCTCATCGGGTTCACCTCAGCGGCCGGCTTCAACATCTATTCGGGTGCCAGGAGGGTCCGCGGTTCGGCGGGCTGACTACCGGAGGGCACGTCGTTGCGACAGCCGCTACTCCATGGTGTCGTCATGCTTGCCGCCAAATGGGTGGAAGCCAGCCGATCGGCGCATCGAACGAGGGTGTATCACCCCCCACAGCGGGGGGCTCCTCACGAGGCTACGATCATTCTGCGCTCCACCGCTGCGTCCATAGGAGTGAACATGAGGAATCGTTCGACCGTCTCCGCCGCACTCGCTCTGGCCGCCGCCACCATCCTGACCATCGCCGCCTGCGGATCTTCCGTCACCGGTTCGGCCCAGCCGAATCAGTCTGCGGCTGCGTCAGCCGATTCCGAGACGTCGCAGACATCGCGGACGTCTGACACATCGGAGCGCACCAGCGAGGAACTCACCATCCCGACCGACCTCTCGCAGCTGTCAGCCGAACTGTCGGCGCTGCAGTCGGGGTTACCCAGCGACCTCAGCATTCCGTCCGACTTGGGTATACCCAGCGATCTCAGCATCCCGTCGAACCTCGGGCTCGACTCGCCCTGCCTGACGGTCGCCCTCGCCTACGCCAGCGTTGGGCTTGCCCTTTTGCCCGCCCTCGGAGGCACCGGCACCTTCGACGCCACCCAGCTGCAGTCCGCGATCACCAGTCTTGCCGCGGAGGTTCCACCTGAACTCGCCGGCGACGTCCAGGCGCTTGCCGAGGTCGCCCAGGAGGCCAACGGCAAGTCCCTCGTCGAGGTGTCGGAGCTGCTCGACTCCGAGAAGTACACGACGGCGACGAAGCACATAGAAGACTGGACGACCGCCAACTGCGGCGGCTGACTCCAACTGCGGCGGCTGACTCCAACTGCTGCGGCTGACTCCAACTGCTGCAGCTGACTCCAACTGCTGCGGCTGACTCGGCCGGCCCCTTGAATGGCGCGGATCATCGTCGCCGGCGCGTACGAACGTTCGAGTTGTGGTGACGGTGTGACAGGAGTCGACTAGTTCGTCCGCGCTCGCCACGATGATCCGCGCCGGGGGCCGGCGGACTGCAGGGGGACACGACAGCACGAACGCAGAGCCAGCCATGCGACGGACCCGGGGCCCGGGGCAGCCGAGGCCGGGCGTTCGAGCACGCGCCAATCAGGCGGACTTCTCCCGCGGCGGGCGCTTGGCCACCCGGGGAACGATGGTCGGGTAGACGTTCGATCGAACCGTCTCGGCGGTGACGACAACGCGCTCCACGTCATCGCGGCCCGGCACCTCGTACATGGCGGGCAGCAGCACCTCTTCCATGATCGCGCGCAGCCCGCGGGCACCGGTGCCCCGCAGGATCGCCTCATCGGCAATCGCATCCAGCGCATCGTCATGGAATTCCAACGCGACGCCGTCCATGTCGAACAGCCGCTGGTATTGCTTGCTCAGTGCGTCCCGGGGCTCAGTGAGAATCTTGACCAGCGAGTCCTTGTCCAGGTTGGTCACCGACGCGACCACCGGCAGCCGGCCGATGAATTCGGGAATCAGGCCGAATTTGATCAGATCCTCCGGCATCACGTCGGAGAAGACGTCGGATCCATCGATCTCGAATTTGCTCCGGACCTCGGCACCGAACCCGAGCCCGCGCCGACCGACCCGTTCGCCGATGATCTTCTCCAGGCCCGCGAACGCGCCGGCAACGATGAACAGCACGTTGGTGGTGTCGATCTGGATGAATTCCTGATGGGGATGCTTGCGACCGCCCTGCGGCGGCACGGACGCCTGCGTGCCCTCCAGGATCTTCAGCAGCGCCTGCTGCACGCCCTCACCGGAAACGTCACGGGTGATCGACGGGTTTTCCGACTTCCGGGCGATCTTGTCGACCTCGTCGATGTAGACGATGCCGGTTTCCGCACGCTTGACGTCGTAATCCGCCGCCTGGATCAACTTGAGCAGGATGTTCTCGACATCCTCCCCGACGTAGCCCGCCTCGGTCAGAGCGGTGGCATCCGCAATCGCGAACGGCACGTTGAGCATCTTCGCCAGGGTCTGCGCCAGATAGGTCTTTCCGCACCCTGTGGGGCCGAGCATCAGAATGTTCGACTTGGACAATTCTACCGGCTCGGGGCCGCGGTCCGGGCCGGCCTGGATCCGCTTGTAATGGTTGTAGACCGCTACCGACAGCGCCTTCTTCGCGACGTCCTGACCGATGACGTACTGGTCGAGATATTCGCGGATCGCCATCGGCTTGGGAAGTTCGTCGAGTTTGACCTCGCTGGTCTCGGCCAGCTCTTCCTCGATGATCTCGTTGCACAGGTCGATGCACTCGTCGCAGATATACACCCCGGGGCCAGCGATCAGCTTGCGTACCTGCTTCTGGCTCTTTCCGCAGAAAGAGCATTTGAGCAGGTCGCCCCCGTCACCGATGCGTGCCATGTGCCCTCTCGATCTTCTGTGCGTAGAACCCTCAAGGACCCGGTGCCTTGCAACCGTGTTGACGTTACCTGCTCGTCACGTCGAGGTCGCCTGTTTGTCCGTCACGACACGAACACGGTCCGTTGGTAGGACGGCAGGGACGACGTCAGCGGTGACGCAGGAGCTACGGCCACCTTCAGGGTATCGGGCCGGACCGCATGCGCGAGGGGAAATCCGCGAGAACGTACTCGGAAAGGTCCCCGAAAGGGGCTGGCATGATCTTCGAGTCGCTTCGGCCGGAGCGCCCGCCTGCACCTTCCGCCGGCGTGCCACCCGGGCAGTGGCGCCGGCGCCGATCCCTGCCGCCAGATCACTTGAGCTTCCGGTACTCCAGCACCTCGTCGACCAGGCCGTAGTCCTTGGCCTCCTGCGCGGTGAGGATCTTGTCCCGCTCGATGTCAACCCGGACTTCGTCCGGCGTCTTGTTCGAGTGCCGCGACAGGATCTCTTCCAGCGCGCTGCGCATCCTCGCGATCTCGTGGGCTTGGATCTCCAGATCGGACACCTGACCGTAAACACCCTCGGTGGCCGGCTGGTGGATCAGGATCCGAGAGTTCGGCAGCGCCAACCGCCGACCCGGAGTCCCTGCCGCCAGCAGCACTGCGGCGGCCGAGGCTGCCTGGCCGAGGCAGACGGTCTGGATATGCGGCCGGACGAACTGCATCGTGTCGTAGATCGCCGTCATCGAGGTGAAAGAACCGCCGGGCGAGTTGATGTACATGATGATCTCGCGGTCCGGATCGGTGGATTCCAGCGTCAGCAGCTGGGCCATCACGTCGTTCGCGGAGGCGTCGTCGATCTGCACGCCGAGGAAGATGATGCGCTCCTCGAAGAGCTTGTTGTACGGGTTGGATTCCTTGACGCCGTAGCTCGTCCGCTCGACGAACGACGGCAGGATGTAGCGGGCCTGGGGCAGGTTCAGCGCGTGCCCATGGGCCACGCCGGCGGGGTAGCTCTCGTTCATCGTCAGGCGTTCCTTTGCTCTGTGTGTGGCTGTCCCGACACCGGCCAGGTCAGTTCTCGGCCGGTGCCTCGGCGGCCCGGCTGACCACCTTGTCGATGAACCCGTA
>JBBQGJ010000579.1:0-4098 GCA_038322925.1 Mycobacteriales bacterium | reverse complement strand
GGGGCGGACATGACTACCCCGATCGGTTACGTCAAGATCGAGATGCTGTCGCTGATGGCGCCTCTGCTGGTGCTGCTGTATGCGGTGACGACGGGGGCGGCGGCGGTCGCGGGTGAGGAAGACCGGCACACGCTGGACATGCTGCTGGCCAATCCGGTCAGCCGCGGGCGGGTGCTGCTGGAAAAACTCGCCGCGATGACCGCGGGAATCGTCCTGCTCGCAGCGGTGACCGGTGCGGCGTTACTGCTCGAGAGCCCGATGGCCGATATGCGCTTGCCGGCGGGGCCGATCATCGCCGCGATGGTTCACTTGGCTTTGCTGGCCGTGGTTTTCGGGACTCTGGCCGGGGCCATCGGGGCGGCGACCGGGAACCTCACCGCGGCCCGTGCGCTTCCCGCGGTTGTTGCTGTCGTGGCCTATGTCGTGAACGGTCTGGGGCCGCAGGTGTCGTGGCTGGAACCGTTCCAGAAGTTCTCGCCGTTCTATCAGTACGCCGGGCACGACCCGTTGGTCAACGGTCTGTCCTGGCCGGCGGTGCTGGTCGCGGTCGGCACCATCGCGGTCCTCGCGGTGATCGGCGTCGCCGGGTTCCGCCGGCGCGATGTGGCAGCCTGAACCCGGACTTGCCCATGTGACACGGAATCACCGACCACGCAGGTGTTCTCGAGGTCCATCCGGCTGCCTGGTCGTGCCCTTCTCGCAACGGCGAGGAGGCTGTCTGCGTGAGGCTGGGGCCGTGCAGGGGATCACCTTCCGCCCCCCTGACATCAGCTCGGTGACATCGGTGGATCAGCTCCGCGGCGTGCCGCCGCCGCTCGGGTCGGGTCGGGTGAATCCGACGGGTATCGGTGACGAAAGGCCCTTACCGGCAGGCGATTGCCGGGCACATGCTGGGCGCCATGACGAGCAGGGTGGTGCATTTCGAGATCCCTATCGATGACCCCGATCGGGCGGGCGGGTTCTACCGGACCGTGTTCGGCTGGAACGTCGCGAAGTGGGGTCCGGTCGAATACTGGACCATGACCACCGGCGCAGAGCCCGGACCGGGAGCGGAGGGCGCGCTCACCCCGCGGGCGGAGGCGCCCGAGGGCGTCTTGGTGTATGTCGAGGTCGAGGACATTGACCGGGCCTTGAGCAGTGTGAAGGACGCCGGTTGGACGGTGGTGACCGGGAAGATGCCCATTCCGACGGTCGGGTGGTCGGCCCGGTTCCGCGACACCGAGGGCAATCTCGTCGGACTGTTCCAGACGGACCCGACGGTCCCGATACACGGCGGCGGCGTAACCAGCTGACCATCGACGACCTGCTCGCGATGTCGACCCCTGGAATCCGCACGGCTGGAACATGATCAAGGTCATCGTGGCCCGGCGGTGCTGCGCGGCTGCGCTGGCGGCGAATTGTCCCTGCACTGATGGTGGTGGCGCATGGATGAGCTGCCTGGATCTGGGTCGGGGCTCCCGGTCAGCACTGACCCCGCTCAGCGGCGGGACCAATTCCTCTGTCTGCCGTCGGATGCTGCGGCGAATGCTTGGTTCATGGGCACCTACGAGGTCATTTCCGGAACGAGAACAGCGCAGCCTGCCGCGGTTTGCGTTGCGACCCTGCCGGTTGGTGAGCTGCCGGCCTGGTTGGGCAGGGCCTTCTCGACCGTCGCCGGGTTCCTGGCGGCGCTCGGGACGCATCCAGTGGGTCCACCGTTCGCCAGATACCGCCAGCTGGGCGGCGGGCGGTTCGAGGTGGCGGCAGGATTCCCGGTACGAACCTCGATCGAGGGTGCGGGTGACGTGCAGGCGTTGGTGTTGCCCGGCGGTGCCGCCGCCAGCACCGTGCACATCGGTCCTTACGACGCGATGGTGCCGGGCTATCAGGCTGTCGCCGCCTGGGTCACCGAGCACGGGGGTGACGTCGTCGGGGACCCCTGGGAGGTGTACCTCAGCGACCCCGCCGCGCAACCCGACCCCTCGACGTGGCGCACGGAGATCGTCCAGCCCTACCGCGATCGAGTGCCCGCGAGGACGACCGGGTAGGCCATCGGGCACTTCCCGTCCACCGCGCCACAGAACACCGAGGCCGGATGGGCTTGATTTATGGGAAGTTGACGACGTGAAGCGGACGGCTTTTCGTCAACACATTCGGGCCGGTCCAAGGCAGGATTCGTTGTGTAAAAAGTGCGCCTGCCCGGCGGTGGACGGTGGACGAGTCGACACGTTCCTCCACCGTGGGGGCATAGCGGGTAGCTCAGACGTCCTGTAATTTCCAGTCACTTCGATCCGCGGCGTCGGCCGTGTGCTGGGTGCTACGGCGCCACCGCCAGGCCGCGGCGGTCGCGGTGACGGCGAACACGATGAACGACGCTCAGGTCGCCAGGTACCGCAGCTGGCCGCCGCCGACGAGCCCACCTACCTGCGGCTGCTCGGCGGGAACGTGCCCTCCATGCGGACGAATACGACTACACCTCCAACTCGGCAAAGCCGCGGAACTGCACGCCGGGCGGGACGTCAGCTTCATCTCCACCGGGCTGATGACAGGCGCGAGGTGCCCCGTTCACCGGCAACGGCGGCAACCGCTGCTCCCAGTCCACCGGCACAAGCGTCGAACTCCGCACGCCGAGGGAGCGATCCCCAACAACTTTCTTGCCGATCGCCATTGGCCCGCAGGGGAATCCGCATATGGCACCACGAATTCGCGGCCGCCATCTCGCGGCTTGTCCCTTCGTGCCGCGCCCTTCGACGAGCACCCAGGGCCACCCTCTTCAGCGGGAGATGTGCGATGAGGGTCTGTAGGCCCACGCTCAGCCCGCCGCTACGGACCCTGGCCTCGTGGTCGATCTTCGGTAGAATGCCCAAGGTCGCATTGTGGCGGGCTTCGATCGCGAGTCGGCGCGACCCAGTCCGATGAGGGGTGGCTATGCGACTTGATCACCTTTGCGATGTCGAATGGCGATACACGCTCATGCGGGGCATCGAACCGTCGGCCGCAGGGGACGGCCGCGTGTACGGGCAGGGGACGGGCACGTTCTCCGGACGGCTGACCGGTACAGCCACCTGGTCGAACTTTCCGCGGCTGCACAGCGCCCATGCGCTGCCCGATGCCCGCGGGACGATTGAGGTCGGGGACCAGGCCTTCGTGCTGTTCACCTTGACCGGGCTGTCAAACCTGACTGACGGCGCAGGCATACACGTCCTGACGTTCATGACTGAGCACAAGCCCCACCTCTGGCTGAACGAGGTGATAGCCATCGGCGAGGGAAGCATCGATGCGGCAGCCGGAGCCCTATCGATGCGCTACTACTCCTGCCACGTCGACTACCGGCCCGACCTCACCGGCGTCGGGAACGAATAGCGCAATCTTGGCACGTCCTGGCGTTGAGCGCCTCGTCAACTGAAGGGACTCGACGACACAAGCCGGCCGATCCCCGGACACTGCTATTGCAGACTCATCAGAATATGCAGACCGCCAAAGACGGTTGCAGCTTTAAGCCGAACTTACTTCGGCACCTGGGGGCTGCAGGGGTGTTGACCTGCTGGTTTGCCCGAAACACTCGCCGAAGACGTAGTCACTAATGGACTGGACTTCAGAGTGATCTGTAGATAGAATTGCCTGATGGCGAAGGACAGTCCGGTCCACGTGACAACGCAGCGTCGTCACTACGTTGGGAAGGACGGGGTGGAACGGGTCTACGAGACCCATCTGTTGCGCCGATCCTTTCGTGAGGACGGGAAGGTCCGCAACGAGACGGTGGCGAACCTCTCGCACCTGCCGGCCGCGGCGATCACCGCGGTCCGGTCGGTGCTGTCCGGTAGAGACCTGGTGGACGCCGCGTCGGTGGTGAGCATCAACCGGTCGGTGCCGCACGGCCACGTCGCCGCGGTGTGGGCCATCGCGCAGAAACTCGGGCTGCCCGCGTTGCTCGGCCCGGCCGGGCGGATGCGGGACCTGGCGTTGGCGTTGATCATTTCCCGGGCGGTCGCGCCGGCACCGAAACTGGCCACCCTGACCGCCTGGGACGACGTCACCCTCGGCGCGGACCTGGCCGTCGCCGGTGCGTCCACCGACGAGGTGTACGCCGCGATGGACTACCTGCTGGACCGCCAGGAT
>JBBQGJ010000578.1:0-4099 GCA_038322925.1 Mycobacteriales bacterium | reverse complement strand
CTTGCAGCATGCGTCGCAGCAGTTCCCGGCCACGAAAGGCGAGTTCGTCCTCCAGTTCGGCGTGGGTCATGCCCGTGGCCTGGCCGCCTTCAAGCCAGCCCAGCAGCTGTTCGAAGCATCCGCGGGAGTCGGCGCCGAAGCCGGCCGGCTGCGCGGACCGGCCGCTCATCGCTGCGTGCTGCCGCGTGCCACCCGGCCGTCGCGCAGCCGGGCGATGCCCTCGGCCGCCTGCGCGTCCAGGTCGGCCTTGGCCTGCTCGTAGCGGGCCAGCGCCGCGGTGACCTGCGCGACCTCGGCGGCGGTCAACGTCAGCGTCTTGGTCCGGCCGTCCTCGGTGAACCGCAGTGCCGGGGCTCTCGTGCGGCTCTCCCGCCGCGCAGCGGCAGGTCGGTTTGCCGCAGCGGCGCCGGAACGTGGTCAGGGTGCCTTGCAGCAGCAGTGGTCGGTTTCGTTGAGCGATGCATGGCATGCTAACCCCTGTCTGTATCTATCCGCGGATACAGACAGGTAACCGTGCACACAGCCGTACTTCGGGGATTTCCAGTGCGTGTCAGGCAATCAAGCGATGTCGTCACCCGCGTCGGGGCCTCACTCCAAACGAGCCGCACCCAAATCGTTCACTCGGTGCTCGTGCGTCCCATAACCGGCACGATTATCCGCGCCGGGGGAGTCGAGGCTCATTGGCGGCCGCGCCCCGAACCGCGCGAGCCCGCGACCGATTGCGGTCGCGCGGATGAAATCGTTTACTCGACGCTCGCTCGTCCCATAACCGGCACGTTTGTCCGCGCCGGGAAAGTTGATCCGCGCTGGAAAGCGGGCCCACAGGGGTCAGGGGCCGGGCTTGACGAGCGACGCCGCGTGGTCGGGCACGTAGCGGAACTCCTCGCGGGGTGGGCGCTGGTAGAAGCGGGCCTGTGGGCGTTCCGGGATCTTCACCGGGGGTGGGTCGCGGTGCTCGTAGGGAATCGTGGACAGCAGGTGCGCGATCACGTTGATCCGCGACCGCTTCTTGTCCTCGCTCTCCACGGTGACCCACGGTGCCTCGGGAATGTCGGTGTGCACGAACATCTCGTCCTTGGCCCGGGAGTACTCCTCCCATTTGCTGATGGACTGCACGTCCATCGGGGAGAGCTTCCACCGCCGCATCGGATCGGTCAGCCGGGACTTGAACCGTTTCTCCTGCTCGATGTCCGAGACCGAGAACCAGTACTTGCGCAGCAGGACGCCGTCCTCGACCAGCAGCCGCTCGAAGATCGGCGCCTGGTGCAGGAACCGGCGGTACTCGTCGCTGGTGCAGAAGCCCATCACCCGCTCGACGCCGGCCCGGTTGTACCAGGACCGGTCCATCAGCACGATCTCGCCGGCAGCAGGGAGGTGCTCGATGTACCGCTGGAAGTACCACTGGGACCGCTCACGCTCGGTGGGTGCCGGCAGTGCGACGATGCGCGCGGTGCGGGGATTGAGGTATTCGGTCATGCGCTTGATCGCCGATCCCTTGCCCGCCGCGTCACGGCCCTCGAAGATCGCCACGATCCGGGTGCCGGACTCCTTGACCCACTGCTGCATGGTGACCAGCTCAGTTTGCAGCCGCCGCAGCTCCGCCTCGTAGGCCTTCTTCGGGATCTTCTTCGGCCTTACCGGTTCGTCGGTGCGTGATGCTTCGTGGTGGGCCATGCGACGCTCCCTCGGTCGTCACCCGGAGTCGCGCGCCGTCGTCGGGCCCGAGTGAGTTGATCTACTCGCCTAGCTTGTCATGCCTGGTGAGCGCCCACCGTTCGGGCATCCGCAGCGTCGGACTTGCTGCGGTTTGTCGGTGTCGGTGGGACCTTCGGGTGCCTGGCCCAGGCAAAGCAGTAGATGCCGAAGCAGGCCAGGCCGAGCGCCATTCAGCGTGAGCGGACCGGCTCCGAAGGGCGCCCGATTCACGGTGCGCAGCGCGTCATCCAGGCCCCCTGCTTTCTCCAGGTCGTAGGTGATCGCGGCTCAGCCGAACAACCCGCCGACGATCGCGAACGCCACACGCTTGAAGATGTAACCGATCTGACCGAGCCTGACGACCCCGCGTCCCACTGTGGATCTGGTTCTGGACGGCGGACCCGACCCTCGACTCTCGGGCGAGCCTTGGAAGTCGAGGCGGGCCGAGCCGAGCGGCGGTTCGCTTTGCTGTTGTTCGAGCTATCGATTATTTGTCTCTGGACACTTCCACGATGGTGTGCTGCCACCGCGCAGGCGGGTCAGGGTACGCCGAGAACCCCGACTGGTCGGTCTGTGCGGAAACGCTCCGTCGTCGCGGCCGAGGTTTCGCATCTCGATTTCGCATCTCGACAACGGTGGGAGCTGGCTGTGACTGACGTCCGGGACGAGCGCGGGCACCGCGGGTTCCTTGACCGCGGCGGCTTCTGGCGACTGATGCTCGTCGTGCTGGTGTATTTGGCGATCTATCTCGGGGCCGGCTGGGTGGCCACGAAAATCGCCCCCGATGAGGTGAAGGCCGACCTGCTGAGCAGCGTCGGGAGCGTGTTCTTCCATCTGACCTTCGGGCTCATCGTCGGTGCGGTCGTCCTCGTCATCTTCCTGTCGGCGACCGGATGGTGGCGAGATCTGTTCGCCCGCCAGCCGATCGGCGGATCGCGGTGGATGTGGATCGCGGTGATCATCGTTGCGACGCCCGTCGTCCTGCGACTTTTCGGCATCGACTACAGCAGGTACACCTCCGGCGTGGTGGCACTCATCTTCGCCACCGGTCCGCTGATCGGCTTCGTCGAAGAGGTGCTCACCCGAGGCATCGCCGTGAAAATGCTCCGTGACGCCGGCCACTCCGAGGGGGTGGTGGCCGCGGTCTCGTCACTGCTGTTCGCGGTTTTGCACTCGATCAACCTGTTCGCCGGGGCGGCGCCGCTCGTCGTTGCCGTCACGGTGTTCTACGCGTTCGGGTTCGGGGTCTGCATGTACCTGTCGATGCGGGTGTCCGGCTTCCTGCTGGTGGCCGTTGTCCTGCACGGCCTCACCGACCCGACGACGATCCTGGCCACCGGTGGATTGGACGACGGTCTTTTTCGTGGTTGCGGCCGCGTGACGAGGCCGAATCGTGACGACACCGGGTCGCGAGCGAAGTTGCTGCCTGAGTCCCTGGTGCCGCACAATCGGAAAATAGTTGAAATCTCCATCATCAAGATCGGGTCGCACTGAGTGGACTGGTATCAGCGGGTTTTGGTCGACACCGGGCGTGCCGCAGCGGTGTGGGCGCTGATCGGCTTCCTTGTCACGTTCGCGATCACCCGGGGGATCACCAGGCGAATCCGGGCCAAGAAGAACGCTCCGGTGACCAACGCTGACAAACCGGATGACAGTGGCGGCTTCTCGGACATCTACATCGCCGGCGTGCACGTGCACCACCAGGTGTGGGGCATCCTGCTGGTGCTGCTCTCCGGCCTTCTCGAGTTCCGTTACGACCCCGGGTCGCCGTGGACCGAGGTGCTGGCGGCGCTGTTCGGAGTCGGTGCCGCGCTCGCCCTGGACGAGTTCGCGCTGTGGTTCCACCTCGATGACGTCTACTGGGGCGAGGACGGCCGCAAGTCGATCGATGCGATCTTGATCGCCGGCGGGCTGGGCGCGGTGCTGCTGCTGCAGGCGTCCCCGATCGGCCCGGGCAACACCGAGGGGATCGCGAACTGGCTGTACGTGACGCTGGTGGTCTTCCACCTGGCGGTCGCGGGTGTCTGCTTCGTCAAGGGGAAGCTCGCGACCGGGCTGATCGGGATCGTGATCCCCATCGTCGCGACGGTCGGTGCCATCCGGCTGGCCAAGCCGACCTCCGCATGGGCCCGGCGACGGTATTCCGGCCCCAAGGGCGCCGCGAAGCTCGCGAAGTCGCATCAACGATTCGACGCCGCTCATCAGCGGCGGCGCGATCGGCTGCGGGACGCCCTGGGCGGCGCCCCTGACACCGCGAAAGCCGTTTCAGACGAACAGGAAATCGGCCCGTCGGGTGGTGCCTCCTAACCTGCGGCCGAAGTCCTGGACCGGCGACCCGGCTTTTTCACGACGGGTGGGTAGTACTCGAGCAGCGCGTTGTTGAACTGCGCCCCGATGATGATCG
>JBBQGJ010000577.1:0-4118 GCA_038322925.1 Mycobacteriales bacterium | reverse complement strand
CAGTCGAAGGTAACGCTCCCGCTCCGCCGTCAACGGGGCACCAGGACCCGGCCGCGGACGATCCTTCGATACCGGCATGGCAACTCCCTGAACGGACGGGTGTTGCAATGACCGCTGGAACCCAAGCGACCAAACTACGCCAGATAATTAGACCAGACTGCGCCACTTACTGCGCAAGTTGACAGCTCTAGGATCCGGGTCTTGATGGGCTCGGTGTAGGTGACGAGCTCGAGCAGGGTCTGCAGTTCGGCCTGCGCGGCCAGCAGCGGCGCGCCGACGGCATCGGGGACGTTCATCGCCTTCGGGCGGGAGAACAGGTTCTCGACGTTGTATGAGCCGATGATCATGACCACCGCGGACTTGGCGCCCGTCGACATGGACGAGCTCGCCACGCATGTGATGGCAGTGCACGCCCGGGTCACGGCGGTGGCGTGGGCTGAGTCACTACCCCCCGTGTCCCCGGAACGGACATACCGGACACTAGAATCGAGGGTGAGAGCCTCGACCATCAAGGCCAAGGACCGGGTACCCCAGGAGGTAACCATGTCCACTATCCGCAAAGCCACCGTTTCGATCGTCGCCATCATCCTCCTGTTGGCCGGGTTGGTAGCCGGGTTGGGGCAGGCCAACGCGAGCTCGGAGAGAGCAGCGGTAGCCACCACGGGTTCCGTTGTCATGGTGGACCCGTGCCGGGTCGCGGACTCCCGCACCTGGGTCACACTGACCACGTTCTGGGCGTACGCAACCCAGGGCGTCGTCGTCGGTGGGCATTGCGGTGTACCAGCCAACGCTGCCGGCGCGATCCTGAACGTCACGGTCGTCCCCGTTCAGGGTGGGAGCTCATGGAACCCTGGCGGGTACCTCACCGTGTACCCGCTGGGTGGCACGCAACCGGAGGTTTCGCAGGTCACTTACAACTGGAACAACACCACCACTGAGGTGACCGCACGGTTGGGTAATGGTGGCGGTGTGGCCATCTTCAATGGGGCGAATGGTATGACTGATGTGATCGTGGACGTTGCCGCCTACATCGCTGCGTAAGCCGCCGTCGAACGGGTCAGCCCCGATAGCGCCAGTCGGGTGTGCTCTCTGCCCAGCGGCGCCCGCAGTCCCCACAGTTCATCTGCCAAGGACCTGTGCCATTACTGAACCCTGACCTGTTCTTGTGCAGACACCGCACCCACCCGGCGGCGAGGATGGCGTCGGCCACTCCGCGTAGGTCGACGTGCCCATCCACGACGGCGTCGTCTATCGGGTAACACCCATCAGCGCGTTCAGGTCACTCACTGCCCTGCCCTCCCGAGTGGGGTAAGCAACAATCCATGAGTTGGCGTGCGGACCATGAGGTGATCCGCAGCTCGAAAGCGCGTGGCGCTGGACGTATTGCAGGGCAACCCGGCCGGGCGTGGCTCCTGAAGTTCCTTCAGTCGGAGTGAGAGAATCACTCGACTCCTGATGGTTGCTGGTTCTAGTTGAAGCTGCGGGGTGTGGGTTGGCGCTGGCTGCGGTGCGTGACCTTCGTGAGTGGCGGCCGCCGGTCGGGGGCCAGGAGCTTGCGGATTACGAGACCGATGTCCTGGCCGGGTTCGTCCTCGCCCGCGCTTCAGCCGGACTGGCCGACAGCACGATCAGAGCCGACACGAGCCATCTGGAGACGATCAGGGCGTGGTTCGGCCGGCCGTTGTGGGAGATGACCCCGACGGATGCCGATGCCTACTTCGGGAAGGCGTTGCGGTCGGCTCCCTCATCGACCAGGACAAACCGGGCGGGGACCTTGACGGTGTTCTTCCAGTATCTGGAGTTGCGTCACCGAGCCGAACTGCACAACCTGACCGGCCGCGTCGTTGAGTGTCCGCTGGATGAGATGAACCGGCCTCGGAAAGCGGTCGACCCGCAGTTGCGGATCCCGCCCAGCGCGGCGGAAGTCGAGCAGCTGTTCGCCGGATGGCGGGAGGAGCTGGTGTCCTGCCGGAAATTCGCGCCGGCCGCACGGAACTACGCGGCGGCCCGGTTGGCCGCGGATGTCGGGTTACGGATCAACGAGGCCCGGATGCTGGACTTGGATGACGTGCGATGGGAGCTCGGCCGCTTCGGGAAGCTGAACGTCCGTCACGGCAAAGGTTCTCGCCGCAAAGGGCCCAAACCGAGACTGGTTCCGATGATCAACGGCGCCGACCGGAACCTGCGGTGGTTCATCGAGGACATCTGGGGCCAACTCGACGGTGATCACACCAGAATCGGTGCTCCGCTGTTCCCATCCGAACGCAAGAATCTCGACGGCACCAGCGGTCGAGTAACCGCAGAGGTATTCCGACGGGCTCTGGCCGTCGCCGCCGCGCAGCACCTGCCGAGCTGGGCGGCGAAGCTGACACCGCATGTCCTGCGGCACTTTTGCGCCAGCCAGCTCTATCTGTCGGGGATGAACCTGTTCGCGATCCAGGAGCTGCTCGGACATGCCTGGACCGGAACGACGGCCCGGTATGTCCATGTGCACTCTGAACATGTCGAGCAAGCGTGGGCCAGCGGCCAGCAACGCGCGGCCGACCGTTGGAAAGGGGTGATCTGAATGAAGTGGAACCTGCGCCTGGCGGCGGCGAACCGCGGGATCTGGAAGGCCAGCGAGTTGCACCGGATGCTCGCCGATCGCGGCATGATCATCAGCGCCGGCAAGATGTCCGGCCTGTGGTCAGGGCAACCCAACACGGTCAAACTCGAGGATCTCGACGTGTTGTGCGCCGTCTTGGGCTGCGGTGTCGCCGACCTGCTGCTCCCGGAACCGGAGCAGGTCCCCATGCCCGCGGCGGCGGATGCTCCCGCAACGAGCCGGGCAGCAGGTGAACGGTCGATGACTCCTCGGCCGGGGACCGGTCGGTCCCTGCCGCCACGGTGAACTGCCTGCACTGCGGCAAGGCTCTTACCCCCGGAGGTCGCCGAAACCGGCGCTACTGCAACCGGAGTTGCCGACAGATGGCCTACGTCGCCCGCAAGGCTGCCGGCGTTGCTCCCACTGCCTTCCGCTGGGAACACCCCGCTCTTTGCGCGGATGACATCACTTTGCGCGCGGCCGCCCATCGAGCCAAAGAACTCGGCCAGACCAATGGGTGGTCACCTTCTACGATCCGATGCACGATCGACGGGCTGGCGGCAGTACTGACCGAAAGGTTGCCTGGGCAGCGGGATCACCACCAACCAGATTCGATCCCAGACCGCGCGGACGACGTCCACACCTCGGGTCGCCGAAATTCTGGCCGAACTCGACCTGCTCACCGACGACACGACACCGGCGATCCGGCGCTGGATTGACCTGTAAATGGTCGAATTATGTGGCGCGATCTGGTCGCGCTCTTTGGCGTAATCGAGGTTCGGGCAGCGTTCCGCTCGGCTGCCATGCAGGCCCGTGAGCTGCGACAACAGGGAGGCAACAGGTCGACTACGCCAGATAATTCGATCAAACTACGCCAAGTAGTTAGACCAAAGTGCGCCAGATACTGCGACAAGTGACAGCCGTAGGCCAAGATCGCCCAGCCGAACCCTCCGTGGGTCATCACCGAAGCTGGGACCACCGACGTAGCCGGTGCCGGACTCGCGTCCGTGGACGACGAACCGGTGCAGGTGCGGGGGTGGGCCGGGTATCGGCGGCGATGGTGTCGGCCACTCAGGACCGGGACGCGCACCGGATCCATGGATTCTCCGGCTTGTCGGACGCCACTGGGGCGTCCCGATCGGGGGTGTGCATCGGTGAACCAGGTGCCGACGCCGGCCGGTGCGCCCGCAATATCCGACGCTGTCCCGCCCGTCGGGCCGTTGCCGGTGCAGCGGGCAAGCGAGGAAACCCCGGCGGCGCCGTCGCGGACCGCGGCGGTGGTGTTGCTGGCCGATCCTCGTCCGGCGTCCAGGGTGGCGCTGTCGGTGGGTCTGCGCGGCGGCGGTGGGATCATTGATGTCCGGGAAGCGGGGTCGGTCGCCGAGGTGGACGCGGTGATCGCCCGCGGCGTTGCCGGGGATCTGGCGCTGGTCAGCTGGGCGTTCGGGTCGGCGGCGGATCGGTTGATCGGCGAGCTGCGTCGCGCGGGATGGCCGCGGGTGCTGGCCACTGACCGGGCCGGCGTTCCCGGGTC
>JBBQGJ010000576.1:0-4123 GCA_038322925.1 Mycobacteriales bacterium | reverse complement strand
GCTGGATCTTGCCCAGGGGCTGGCGGACATGTTTGACCAGGGTGTCGTTGCCCAGCTGCGCCGTCGTCGTAGTGAAGATCTTCATCGCTTCCGCGTCGCGGTGTTCCCCGACGATCGTCAAGACGTTCAGCTGGCGGAACTGCTGCCAGGCGTAGGACGGGCGGAAGACGTCCATCACCAGCAGCACACCCAGTCCGGCGGTCAGCCGGTCCCGCACCTTGCTCGACGCCTCCGGCGCCAGATACTGGCGCCAGTCGATGCCGCTACGCGGGGCCCCGGTGCCGGCGGTCTGCGAGTCGAGCAGCAACCACCGGTCCTGCCAGGTATCCCCTGGCAATGCGGACAGGCAGTTCAGCACCATCCGGGCTCCTTCGATGGGTTTAGTGGCCTTAGGTTGGGCGTTGCCGCGCCCCGCGCTGGCAGCCGCCACATGCTCGCGGACGGCCTGGACGAGCTCGTCGATCGAGGCACGAGCCCACCGCATCGCGAGGGGTGGCTCGGGCCGCGCCGGCCTCACCGGTGGCGCGGCGGGGATGTCCAGCAGCTCCTTGACCTGGGGACGCGGGATTGCTGACCCGGCCCGGCTCATCACCGCCTCCCGAACACGGTGGCTAACGCCTCCGAGTCGTAAGCCACTGGCGCCGGGTCCGCCTGTTCATCGGCGGTTGGCCGGCCGAACACCGCCCGGTGGTGGGCCACCACATCCTCCAGTCGCGGTTTGGCGTACACCGTGAGGGTTTGCAGGCTGGCGTGGCCCAGAAGCTCTTGCACCTCATGCATCGGCACCCCACCGTCCAGCGCCCGGATCGCGAAGGTGTGCCGCAGGTCGTGCAGCGTCCAGTTCGAACCCAGGAGCGAGTTCACTCGGGCCATGACCGCGCGCAGAGCGTCGTAGCTCAGCGCCCGGTGCGGTTCGCGCAGCGTCAGCCACACCGGCTGCCCAGCCGGCGCGGCCCCGCGCTCGAGCTGGTAGAGCCGCAGCCACACGAACGCATCTGGTGACGCCGGCAGCCACTGGCGCCCGCCGCCCTTGCGGATCACCCCGATCAGCTGGTCGCCGTAGTTGACCATGTCGCCCGTCAGCGACAGCAACTCGGAGGCGCGAGCCCCGCTGGAGACATAGAACGCCACCAACGCCCGGTCGCGGTGGCACCGCAGCTTGCGGAAGAGAGCGTCGAAGTGCTCGTCAGGGATCGCGCGTGGCAGCCGCTGAACCTCCTTTTGCCGCAACGAGTTCCGACGGTGTGGGGTGAATGGCGCCGACGGGTCGTGGTGGGCGTACGGGCGCCCAGAGGCCGGAACCGGATTGCGGATCGGACCATCTCCCTGCTCGCGGAAGAACTCGTAGAACTCATGGACCGCGGTCAGCGTGTGATTGATCGTCGACGGCGCGTACCGCGCTGTCTGCGCCCGCTTTCCTGTGACTCGGTTCACCCGTAGACGGTGACCCGGTTCGTGCTTGGCGCCAACGAACTTGTCGGCCTGCCGGGCCCACAGCACGAAATCGCGAACCTCCCGCGTCGTCATCCTGTCCCACGGACATCCCGCCGCCCACACGAAGCGGAGGAAACGCAACAGCGACATCGCGTACGCGCGCACCGTGTGCACCGAGGAGCCGTTCGCTACCAACTGCAGCATCCACTCAGTCGCCGGCGCGAACTCGGCCCCGTCCGGACCGAGCAGCACAAACCCCGGCTGCCGATCCACCGCACGCACGGCACCCGACGCCTCCACGACAACCCCAGACCCGTTGCTCTCCGCCATGGCGATAACGGTGACGGCTCCCCGCCCACGTGGCCAGCAGCGACACACCGCTTAACAGCCCGGACTACTTCGGTTAAGTTACCCACTGCTGGACCAGGGTCTCCTGCTCCTCGAGGTAGAACACGGTCAGTGCCCGCCACGCAGCGGTTGAGCCGCGGTCCCATCTCAAAATCAACCCTGGAACCGGCCCCTTCGTGCCGGGAGGGCCTTGAACCCACACATGAGAACGGGCGGGAGGCGGCGCGGGCACATGGTGCACGACCCCTTGCCCGGACCCACCTGCCATCCCCCCAGTATGGAACACTTGTTCTGCATATCTGTTTAAGTGAAGTACGGCACAACCTTGTACGCGAATCCGCCTCTGAAACCAAACGATTCCGATCCCAGTCGCCAGTCGCGTCATCCGGAGCCATGTCCGACAAGCGGTGGTCGAACTCTCCGGTCCCATCGCGCTGGTGGGGAACTCACGACTGATCTGTGAATCGGACTAATGCGACTTCAGTCACGCGGATATGCAGAACACTTGTTCGATAAACAGTCCGTCGTTATGACGGGTCTGGCCTGGGCCGTCGGGGGGCGCGCCGGTTCGCCCGGTTGGCGCAGGACCGGCCGCAATACCGGCGTTTGCTGGCCGCGAAGAGTGGGCAGAACTCGACTTGGCATTCGGCGCAGACCGTGACGGTGCCCTTACGGCCCGCCTTGCCCACCGCGGACATGCGCTGGTCGCGTTCACGAGCGGCCTCGGCCGAGACCGGGCCGCCCATCTCCCGCCAGATCCGCGCCGCCCGGCGCGGGTCACGCGCCTGGGCCAGGGCCTGCCCGGCCAGGGACGCGCTGATCCGGGCCCCGTTCTGCACCTGCTTGGCGCGGATGCTGTCCGCTATGAGTCCGCGGGTTCGCTTCAACCCGTGGCGTTCCCGGTAGTCTGCCGCGCTGCCGTGGACGTGGGCGACATGTAGTCCGAGATGGGCGAAACTGAGCCCACAGTCGGCACAGATCAAGAGGCCGTCGTCGGACTGCTGCAGGACGCCGTAGACGCCGAACCCGTCCGGGTCACCGTAGACAGGCTGAGACACACCTACACGCTCCCCCGCCGCGACACCTCTGGTCAAGCACAAGCAGCACCCGGGCCCGATCCCGCACCAGTAGACAGCGCGAACCGCCGGACGGTCCGCCCTATCGACCGAGTTGGGGTGGGCACCGTAATGATGGTGGCCATGCCGAGCACCCCGCCCACGCCGGCCCGTCGCCTGTCCGAACCCGAGGTCGCCCGCGTCGTCGGCGTCCTCCCGGTCTGGCTCGACCCGATGGTTCGACACCTTCGGCTCCCGGCCCCGGTAGGCGCCCGCAACGGTGTGCGCCAGTGGGACCTCGACGCCGTCGAGGCGTGGCTGCGGTGGCGCGCTCTGGGCCGGCTGGCCCCCATCCCCTCCGTGCGGAACCTGCGCTGGGTCGTGCTGAGGCTGGTCGCCCGCCGACCGGCCGCGCTGCGTGGGCAGGCGGCCGGGGTGACAACCAAAGATGGTGAGCGGCAGACTGCCCGTCTCGCAATCCACCTCGTTACCCGGGTCCCGTACGAGATGCAGCAGCAATGGACACGCGCCCGCCAGACCGGGTCCGCAGACAGGGAGATCGCCGCAAGGTTCGGGACCGGGGTCACGCTGGTGCGGCTCGTCGTGGACGGGATCCCCCGACCCGTCTCCGGTGGGCGGATCAACCCCTACCGACTCAGTCAACTCTGGGGTCAGGGCCTACCGGTCCGGGTCATCGCCCAACGCGTCGGGCACAGTGTGCCGCGTACCCGCGACGAGATCGCCCAGGCCGGCGACACCCTCCCGGCGCGGTTGACGTCCAAGCAGATCGCGGCCCGCTTCGGCTGGACCCGCACCAACGTCCGCGGGCTGCGCCAGCACCCTCACTTCCCCGAACCTGACGGGCACCCAACGGGCGCCACCACTGGCAAGGGAACCTGGTGGTGGGCCGCCACCATCGACCAGTGGGAAGCCGGCACCAAGCTACGCCGATGCCGGGTCTGCGGCGCCCGAGTCCAACGCCTCGGCACCCACAAAACCAAGCACAAAGTGCCGAGACGGCCCGCCGTGAAAGAGGATCACGACCATGCGCAAGACGATCACCACGCTCATTGACGACCTCGACGGAACAGAAGCAGCAGAGACCGTGCGGTTCGCTCTCGACGGGACCACCTACGAAATTGACCTTTCGGAAAAGAACGCAGCCGCTTTGCGAGATGCCGTCGCCCCCTACACCGCTCGGGCCAAGACCGCGGGACACCAGCGACGCACCCGCACCACGTTGCGATCAGCAGGCCCGTCGCGCAACGCGGAGATCCGCGCTTGGG
>JBBQGJ010000575.1:0-4129 GCA_038322925.1 Mycobacteriales bacterium | reverse complement strand
CGATGTCATAGAGAATCAGACCGTCGAGGTCCAGCCCTCGCAGCCGCGCGATCGTGGCGTCCGCGATCTCCTGAACGCGGCCAGCAGCAGTGGCCAATCTCGGTGGCGTGAGCGCAAACAGCAGGATCTCGCACAAGCTGTCTTCACGGCGCATCAGATCCACGATCGCAACCTATCCGGCGACCGTCTTCCGCGCGTTACAGGCAACGCACTACGGCGCCAGCTGGCGGTCGATCGTAGAAACGAAGGCCAGCCTGCATCACGGTTGGGCGCACCGTAAGCGGATCCTCATCTGGGATGGCCAGTCGTAACCAGCCCGGAGCGGCGGGGGTTCCACTCACCTTACGACGGCCGAACCACCAGTGGTGGTGTCCGCATCGCTCACCGCCGGCCGGTTCACGTCAGGCTTCAGGGCGGCCATGTGCAGTAGGCCAGACCGGTCGCGCAGGGTCGCGACTGCGCCGCACTGGCGAACGGGCGCACCTTCGGCCCTTCCCTTTGCGGTCATGTCCTGGCACCGTTATCGGCATAAATCGGACAGCCTACCCACGGAATGGTGCCTGGAGGTCGCGGTGAAACGGCCGTCGATTCCCGCGTTCTGTAGCGGTTCGAGATGAACCGTGCCGCTTTAGGGGTGGGGCTGGTGGCCGGCGCTCTGCTGCTGATCCTGATCCTGGCTCCGGTCCGAGGCCGAATGGTGCCGGGGCAGGCCACTGCCCAACCATCAACACCGCCACCGCAGGCCGGTGACTGTGTCACCGAGGACCCGAAAGATCTGGGCGCCGACCTGTACAGCTGGACCACGGTGTTGCCGACGGTGTCCACCGGGCCGTGCACCGGGGACCGCTTCGGTGAGGTGACTGCCGTGTTGCCGGCCGACACCGCCCGCGCGGTGATCGCGGGAACCACCGCGCATCCCTGCCAAGCATCGGTCGACGAGTTCCTCGGCATGCAGGGAACGCTGCCCCCGGACAATGGGGGTTTCTACCGCTTCGATGCGGTACCGGTCGCTGTGGTGGGACCCGACGATCAGCAACGTGCGGTCGGCCAGGACTGGGCGGCGTGCCTGGTGTACCTGCCGCTGTCCGGGGACGCGGCGGTGCCGCTGCGGATTGACCACTCGGTCCGGGGAGCCTGGCAACACCCGGTGGACAGCCGGCTGTTCACGATCTGCTGGGAGCAGGCGGTGCCGTTCCTGCTCGGGAACTGCTTTGCTCCGCACCCCTTCGAGGTGCTCGGCGCCGCGCGCCTACCTGCCGGGACCGCGCCGGAAGCGGCAACCGCCGCCTGCCGGGAGTTCGCCGTCGCCACCCTCGGATCGTCAGCGGCGTTCGACCGCGGAGACCTCGACCTCCAACTCCTCCCGATACGACCCGACCCCAACGACGGAACCCTGCTCACCGGCCCTGCCGCCGTCACCCCCGACGGGGACTACGACACCGCCTGCCTGGCCACCCCCCGCGACCCCACCCGGCGGCTCACCGCTCCTCTACGAGGCCTGGGCGACGCACCCACCCCCCTGAGCTGATGGAGCGAACGCAACGACACTGCCATCTCAACGGTTGACGACCGGTTGCCTTCACAGTCTGGGTGCCTCGTGGGTGCTGCCACGCTGGGTTTGGGTGGGTGCCAGCGGATGACGGCGGCGGTGGTGATGATGATGATGATGATGGTGCAGAGCAGTCCGATGCTGCCGGCGACGATGAAGGTGACGCGGGGGCCGGTGGTTTCCACGAGTGCTGCCCCGGTCAGGTAGGAGATGGCCGCGGCTGCTCCGACAGCCCCGTAGAGGGTGCCGAACACCCGGCCGGTCATCGCGGCCGGGACCTGGCGTTGGACGAGAGTGTTGACCCCGATGTCCATGGCGCTCAGTCCCACGCCGCGGAGGAGTTGGAGGGTGAACGCGGCGGCCAGGGTCCACGCCAGACCGGTGAGTAGGTTCCCCAGGCTGCTGACCGCGCACCCCAGCAGGAACAGCACACTCATGGGGGTGCGTGTTCCGCGGCGGCCGAGGATCAGGTAGCCGGCGAGGAGACCGACGCCGACCGCCCCGTACAGGTACCCGGTGGTGGATGCGTTGGCGTGGAAGGAGTCTCGGACGAGGAACAGCAGCGCGACGTCGTCGACGCCGTTGCAGACAACCACGGCCACGAAGCCCAGGGTTACGGCCCGGATCAGCGGGGCGGTGGCCATGAACCGTAACCCGGTGACCACGTCGGCCACGATTCTCGGGCGTCGGCCATCTTGCAGCGCGGGAGGACGCAATGCTGGCAGGCCGATCAGCAGGGCGGCCGAGACGAGAAACGTTGCGACGTCGATCAACAGCACGGCTCGGAGACCGATGACGTCGAGCAGGGCTGCGGCGACGAATGGTCCGATGGCTTCCATGCCGTTCGCGCCGAATCCGATGGCCGAGTTCGCGGACTCGAGGTGGCGATCCGGCACCAGGACCGGGATCACCGAACGCGCCGCCGGCTGCAGAACCTGACCGGCAACAGCTCGCGCGGCCACCAACATCAGCAACACCGGCATCGGCGGCAGGGTGATGGCGATCAGCAGCGGCGACCGCCTGGACCAGTTCGCTGAGCACCATCACTCGACGACGGTCGAAGCGATCGCTCAATGCCCCGCTGAACGGTCCCAGCAACGACGGGATGAACTCACCCGCGAGGAGCAACGCGGCAACCGCGAACGCCTCGCCGGCGGTGTCTACGACGTAGACGATCAGCGCGACCAGACCCAGCGAATCACCGAAAGCCGAAATGCTCCTGGCTGTCCATAACCGTCGGAACGCGGCATTGACGCGGAGCGCGGAACCCGGGCGTGTGCCGTCGACCGGCGCATTCCCTGTCACCCTTCCGCCCCCTTGCCTTCCAGCACCCACCGATGTGGCACCGCCACCACAAGAAGGGTGCAGCGAGTGTGACGGGAACCCAACAGCTTTTCTCACCTCGGACGTCAACGAAGTCCAAGTCAGTGGCGCCTGGGTTGAGTTGCTGGCTGTTCGCCCCGGTGGTCCAGGGCGGTGACTGCACACGTTCACCGACGACAACGCGGAATGGGTCCGCCGTCAGCCGGCGTGACCGCATTGCGGAGCTCACGTGGTCGAGGAGCATACCTTTCGGATTTCGATTCGGACGTATCGCTGTTACTGCGTGAATTGGACACTATTCTGAGGTTGATGGGGAAGGCGGTTCGCCCGTGGGATGGATCTGGGTCGTGCTTGTGGTTGGCTCCATACTCGGCTTTGCGGCGTGGGCGGACGACCAGCGGCACCGCGGACTCCAGGTATCACCGGAACTGTCCGGGCGGGCGAAACGGCGAGCGGTGCGTCTGAGCCGCGCCCGGATGTCACACCTGGAGAACCCGCCCGATATAGCGGGTACACCGGCGGCGGTGAGGGCGGCGGCGGTGACTGAAAACCGGCAACGTCCTTCGAGCCGCCCCAGGGATCCCCCGCCGTCCGGGAGCCCGAGGAACGCGCGCCAACGTCCGGTCAAGGATTAATAGAAGGTGGTGGCGTAAATGCTGGGCTGGATCATCGCGGCAATCATAATTGTTGCAATCATTGTCTACCTAATAATGTTGCAATCATTGTCTACCTAATAATCAGACACTACAAGAATCGAGATTCGAGCGGGCCGCCCACCGGAGGAGGTTATATTGGAGCGGGGTAAAACTATCACGACAATCCTGGTGACGCCCGCCGAATTGGCTGCGGGCCCCAGCGCAGTCAGGCCCAGAAGACGCCACTCTCAGGAAGTTTGGCCTCCATCCTGAGCTCGGTGATCCTGCCGTCGGCAATCCGGCGCAGGTGAGCGGCGAAATTGTGCACGACCGCCCCCGCGGTTCCCTCGCACTTCCAGCATCACCTAAATCCGGTCGTCATCGACCGGCTTCTGGGTGATGGTCACGCTGAAGCCCGCCGTTGGCAGGTCCATCGCCGTGATGGCCGACTGGTAACCGTCGGGGCCGTCGACCCGGGTCTCACCCCAGGGCGTCGGCAAAGTCCGTGGGGCGGTGTGTCGGCGGCATTTCAGCTGGTCAGCAGGAGTGTGAGCGGGTACTTGGTGTCTCGGGCGTGATGCCGGAGGGCCTTGGCAATGTTGGTGGCGCCGGCCATGCGGTG
>JBBQGJ010000574.1:0-4137 GCA_038322925.1 Mycobacteriales bacterium | reverse complement strand
AAAGCCCGAGGATCCCCGTTCCATCCGGGGGTCACAGGCGAGGAGAAGACCGGCGGTGAAGGACATGAACCCCTGATTGATGCCTCGTTATTGTGGGCTCCGCCGATGGGATGTTCCAGCGGAGTGTAGGGACTGGCCGTTGGGAAGCGGCAGGCGCCGGTGAAGGAGGTCGCTTCACCGGGAGAGCACCGCCGTCCCCGGGGTAGAGGGGGCACCCAACCCGGTCGCATCTCGATCGTGTGGAACGTGGTAACCCCGACGGGGTCCGGACCGGATGGTTGGTCCGGTAGGCCGACCGTGAGGAAGGCGGAATCCCTCGGCGGGGACGGGATGACCCGAGAAGCGAATGCCGGTGGCCGAAAGGCAGCAGGAAACCGGGACAGGATGATCGGCCCCTTCGCCGACCGTCCCGGATAACTGACCGGATACAGGCGGCTGCCTGGACCTGAAAGGGGGCCGACGCGGGTCAGGTGAGCCTGTGCAGAAACGATGACGACGACACCGGAACCGAAGGGCAAGTTGGACGCGATGACGACACGGCAGGCGGTGAAATCCGCCGGCAGTGACGTTGTCGTGAACGGACCGGAGGACCAGACCCTGGACTGGCATGCGGTGGATTGGCATGCCGCCCAGGAGAACGTACGGCGTCTACGGCAACGGATCTTCACGGCGTCGCAGGCGGGGGACCTGAAAAAGGTCCGCAATCTGCAGAAGCTGACGCTCCGATCGCACGCCAACACGCTGCTGAGCGTGCGGCGGGTGACGGAGATCAATGCCGGCCGTAAGACGGCGGGCATCGATGGGGAGGTGGTGCTGGATCCTGAGGCCAAAGCTGAACTGGCCACCTGGATGCAGCGCAATTCCGAACCATGGCATGCCCGTCCCGTCAGACGGGTGTACATCCCCAAGGCAGGCGGAAAGAAGCGCCCGCTCGGAATTCCCGTGCTCCGCGAACGGGTGCAACAGGCCCGGGTCGTCAACGCACTGGAGCCGGAGTGGGAGGCACGGTTCGAGCCGAGATCGTACGGATTTCGGCCCGGCCGTGGCTGTCAGGACGCGATCGCAGCGATCTACCAGGTCGCCAAAGGTGCCAACCCGCACCGGCGGTGGGTGCTGGACGCGGACCTGGCGGCGGCGTTCGACCGAATCGATCATGATTACCTACTCATGCAGCTCGGCACATTCCCCGCCAGGGAACTGATCGCCGGGTGGCTGAAGTCGGGAGTGCTCGAGAACGGTCGGTTCACCCCGACGGAGGAGGGAGTTCCGCAGGGCGGGGTGGTCAGCCCGTTGCTCCTTAACGTCAAATTCGCCTGGACCAAGATCGTCCGACACCAGATGGTCAAAGGCGGGGCGTCTCCGGATGACCCCACCCTTGCCTCGTACTGGGCCGAACGGCGGCGTAAAGGAACAGCCCTGCCGATAGACCGGACCGGCTTGCGTCTGTTGCAGGCACAGCAGGGCCGCTGTCCACTCTGCGGGACTCTGCTCCTGCACGCCGACCACCCGCCGCAGAACCCACACGAGTGGGAACTGTGGCTGGCAGCCACCCGCAGGACGATGCTCAAACGGCATATCGTCCTACACGCGGCCGGCACGCCGGACGATTCAACCCTCCGTCTCGTGCACGCACACTGCCAGCGACGGCAGCATGCCGCCACCGGCACCAGCCCGGCCCTCCTGCCCACCAGCACGCCCTTTGGGCTTGCTTGAGCCGGATGCGTGGAAACACGCCAGTCCGGTTCTTAGGATTTAGGGGGGACGGGCGCAGTAATGCGCCCGTCCTACCCGGCCCCTTCCCGGAGACGTCGTCGGTGATCGTGGTGGCCAGTGCGTCGCAGGCCGAGCAGCTGCTGCTCGCCGGAGACATCGGCGGCCCGGGATGCACCGCGACGCTGCGTCCTCACGGCCACGGCCGTACCCGCACCGTGCGGGGTGTCGGGGCGCAGCGGGTCACCCACAGGCCCCGCAGAGCCAGGTGCGGTGACTGCGGACGCACCCAGATCCTGCTGCCCACCGAGCTCACCGTCCGGCGCGCCGACACCACCGAGGCCATCGGAAACGCGTTGGTGGCCAAGGCCAACGAGACCGGGCACCGCACCATCGCCGCGACCCTGGATCGCCCGGCATCGACCGTGCGCCGCAGGCTCCGCGGCGCCCGCGGCGCACATGCCCAGTGGCTGTACCAGCAAGGCGTGCAGAAAGTCGTGGCCGTCGACCGGGATCTGCTCACCCGACTGGCCCGGCAGCGCACTCCGCTCGGGTGGGCGCTGAACACCCTGCTCGGCGCCGCCGTGGCCTACCGGCAAGTACTCGGGATGACCTACCCGCGGTGGTCGTTGATCGGGACGTTCACCGTGGGCAGCTGATTGCACCCAATCGGCGGACCTGAGATCCGGTCCCGCGCTGTCTTTGCGCGCGCTCAGCCGGCCGTCACCGCGCCGACCAACCCTTCACAGGTCGCCTCGGACCGCGGTCACTTCGCGACGATCGGCGTCACCGCGCCGACCAAACCGCAAACCC
This sequence comes from Mycobacteriales bacterium, assembly GCA_038322925.1. GTDB lineage: Bacteria > Actinomycetota > Actinomycetes > Mycobacteriales > Nakamurellaceae > Nakamurella. The sequence goes on along the minus strand of JBBQGJ010000574.1, from coordinate 1,614 downwards.
ATCGGCAGAATCGCCGACGCTCAACACCCGGGTCAACAGCTCATGCTGCTCTGGGTCGGGTGGTGCCAGTGCCCGCCTTGCAGCAGTTCATCGGCCTCGACCGGGCCCCAGGTTCCCCGCTGGTAGGGGCGGACCGGCCCGGGGTTGTCCAGGGCGGGTTGGACCACGCGCCATGCGTTCTCCACACCGTCCTGGCGGGCGAAGCGCCGCGGGTTGCCGTCCAGGGCGTCATCCAGGAGCCGCTCGTAGGGCTCCTGCCGCTCACCGAGGGCATCGTTGAAGTCGACATCGAGATCGACGGTCTGGGCTGCCAAGTCCTGCCCCGGGCGTTTCGCCTGGACCGTGAGCGTGACCCCGTCCAGGGGTCCGAGCCGGAACCGGAGCAGGTTCGTGCGCGGCTTCGGCGTGTCGTTGTCGGTGAAGAGCATCCGCGGTGGCTCCCGGAGCTCGACTACCGCCTCCAACGCGGTGGTCGCCAGTGCCTTCCCGGCCCGGACATAGAAGGGCACTCCCGCCCACCGCCACGACTCGATCTCCAGCCGGCAGGCCACAAAGGTCTCGACGGTGGAATCGGCGCCCACCCCGGGCTCGTCCAGGTAACCCCGGTACTGGCCGCGGACCATGGTGGTGCAGTCCAGCGGGCGCATCGCTGTGAGGACCTTCACCTTCTCATCGCGCAGGGCGTCCGCGTCGGGGCTGACCGGCGGCTCCATGGCGAGCAACGCGACGACCTGCAGCAAATGGTTCTGCAGGACGTCCCGGATCGCGCCGACCCCGTCGTAGAAGACGCCCCGGCCCTCGACGCCGATGTCCTCCGCCATGGTGACCTGCACGCTGGCGACGTAGTTCCGGTTCCAGATCGGCTCCAGGAAGCTGTTGGCGAACCGGAAGACGAGCAGATCCTCGACCGACTCCTTGCCCAGATAGTGGTCGATCCGGAAGATCGCCCGCTCCGGGACATGCTGATGAAGCACCCGGTTGAGCTGCCGGGCGGAGGCCAGGTCACGCCCGAAGGGCTTCTCGACGACGATCCGCGCGGTGCCGGTGAGCCCGACACCGGCCAGGCCCTGCACCACGATCGGGAACATCGACGGGGGGATCGCCAGATAGAACACGGGGCTGCCGGGACCCGAGCTGTCCGAGCCGGCCGGCCAGCGATCGGAAGGTCTCAGCGTGCCCGTAGTCACCGCCGACCAGGCTGAGGCGCCGGCAGAGCCGGTCGACGACGAGCGGGTCGGTGTTCGTCACGGTGGCCCCGACGGCGGAACGCGCGTGGTCGCGGAACCGTTCGTCGTCCCAGTCGGATAGGGCGACACCGATGACGGGCAGGTCCAGGCGGTCTTGCGCCTCGAGCCGGTACAGGGCGGCGAACAACTTCTTGCGGGCGAGGTCTCCGGTCGCCCCGAACAGCACAAGCGCGTCGGCGCGGGTCATCGATGGGCACTCCTTCGGTGATGACGGACGGGTCAGGTGGGGAACCCGGTCCGGGCACCTTTCGGTGCCACCGGCGACGAGACCGCGGGCGAGAGGATCGACAGCGAGAGGTCGGTCCGAGCGGCACCGGCCCGGAACCCGGAGCCGGTTTTGCCACGGTCGGCCGTGGACACTGGTGGC
>JBBQGJ010000573.1:0-4150 GCA_038322925.1 Mycobacteriales bacterium | reverse complement strand
GGGAAAGCGCCATGTCGAACCAACGGAGCGCGAGTTTCGTCTCGCCGCTCATTTCCGCCGCCTCCGCGGCTCGGTGGAAGGCGATGGCAGAGAACGGTGTGTACTTCCGCAACTGCTCCAACTGCGACCTGGCCTCGACCGGTCTGCCGAGCTCGTACAGCGACGCCGCTCGGGCGCCCATCGCATAAGCGGCATCGACGCCCCCGAGCGGTATCGCCTGATCCAGCAGCCCCACCGCGCCGGCATGATCACCCGAGAGCTGCCGGCGTTCAGCTTGCTCGATGAGCGCGCCCGCCCGAGGGTTCGCCCACACATCGTCGGTGAGAACGTCCGGGTCTTCAGCAGGAACGCTAAGCATCGGCCGACCCTATCGTCCGACAGGCTCACGCCAGACTGGCTGGTCTGCGAGTGGCGCGGTCTCCTGCTCCGTGTCGAGGGCTAATCTAACTAAGCTAACTAACATCCGCGCCTGATGAGGGCACGCCGTCCGTCTGTCAGGCTGATCGCCATGGGTGACGACTCCTCGCCGGCCGACGGGACGTTGCCAGTCATCCGGGAAACCGAGCGGCAGGCGCTGCCCTGGCTGCGGTCCGTGCTGGAAACGGCGGCTGCGGGACGAATCCGCTGCAGCGACAAGACGAAGCGCCCGACGGCTGCGTCGGTCGCGGAGTTGGCGAAGGTTCTCAGCGGTGACGATTTCTACCCCGACATCCCGATCGCCTCCTACGGATGGCCCTTGTTGCTGCAAGCCGGTGGGCTGGCACAACTCAACGGCACGAAGCTGGAGCTCACACCGCGGGGACGCGGCGTAGTGGCGACGCCCACCGCCGCTACGCTGCGTGACCTGTGGCGGCGCTGGCTGACCAACGGCGTCATCGACGAGTTCAGCAGGGTCGATGCGATCAAGGGGCAGGGAATACCGAATGCGTTGACGGCGGTGAAAGGTCGCCGCGCAGTCATCCAGGACGCGCTGAGCAGTCTGACCGTCGGGGAGTGGGTCGGTGTCGACGAGCTCTTCGGGCGGATGCGGCGCAGGCGACAGAACCCGAAGATCGCGCGCAGCGAACGCGGGCTCTTCCGGCTGTACATCGGACATGTGGAGTACGGGAGCCTCGGTTACGCCGGCCATTCCGACTGGCCGATCGTCGAAGGCCGTTACACCCTGGCGGTGTTGTTCGAGTACGCCGCGACCCTGGGTCTCATCGATGTGGAATACGCCCGTCCCGAGGGTGCTCGGACCGACTACCACGAGAACTGGGGAACGGAGGACTTGCCGTTCCTGAGCCGCTACGACGGCTTGCTGGCGCTCCGGCTCAATCCCCTCGGCGCCTATGCCGTTGGAATCGCGCCTGCCTATGACGCCCCGCCCGCAGTATGGGCGACCCCAGGATCGATATCGGTCCTGCCCAACTTTGACGTGGTGATGCTCGGCGAGACTGACTCCACAGCTGCCAGTTTGCTCGCGCGATTCGCGGATCGGACATCGGATCGGGTCTTTCGGTTGAGCAAGCAGCGGCTGTTGGAGGCGCTCGACAACGATCACCAACTCGATGAACTCACCTCCTTTCTCGGCGAGCTCGCTGAGCTGCCCGTCACCGTTCGGCAATTGCTGGAGGATGTTTCGGCGATGGCCGGTGCCGTTCGGGACCGGGGAGTCGTCCGGCTGGTCGAATGCACCGATCCCGCCACGGCCCTGATGATCACCCGCGATCGCACGCTTCGCCGGTACTGCAGTCCGGTGGGAACACACCACCTGGCGGTCGATCTCGAACACGAGGGCGCCTTCCGCGCCGGCCTGCTGCGCGCCGGCTTCGTTCTGACCGGATCGTAGGAGCCGGCCTGTGACGAGGATTGGTACAGGATCCTGAACGGCTCCTGAACGGCCCGCCGGGTTGGGTTTCAGGCGTTGGTGCGGAGGGGGCGCAGTCCTGCGTCGGGTGGTCGGATGGTGGTGTTGTATCGGCCTTGGACGTTGATGGTGGGGTGCCCGAGCGGGGAGTCGGGCGATGAGGGCGGGTTCGGGGGGGTGACCGTAGCCGTCGCCGACGGGAGCCCAAGGGCCCGGCTTCAGCTGCCGGGCGTTGGCAATGGGGGGTAGGTGACGTCGTTGTGGCCACGCGTTCGTTACTCACGTGACCTGCGGAGATGCGGGCCGTCAGGGACGTCTCATCAACGATCGTTCACGCGACACCTCTGTTGCCGCGGGGGAGATCGGGTGGTCCAGCGACTGGGAGGTCACCCGGGAGCGTGGCCGCGCTGGTCGTCAGGAGATGGCCTACCCGGGGTCGGTGGCGGCGGGGGGACCCGGTGAGACCTACCGAGTTAGCTGACGGCTTGCTAATTTGCTAATACCCCCGGTGTGGTTGCGGGTTCGGCGGCGTCCGCTCGGCGCGTCCTGTGTCTGTCGGTCTGCCAGGCCCGGCCGGAGGTCGGTGAGGTGTGCAGCCAGCGATGGGTGAAGGTTCGGTGTTCACCGGGAAGGAGCGACGGGATGACGGCAGCTGCCGAGTCGACCCACGTGCCCGTCGCGGGCGGCGGCGACGTTCGCGCTACCTCGGCGCAGGGCCCGGCCGGAGAACCGGGAAGGAACCCGGCGTTCCGGCAGAAGGTGTCCCGGTCACCGAACATCGCCGATCGGTATGCGGTGGTGCTGCGGACCCTCAGTCCCCGCCAACGTCAGGGGGTCATCGCGGCGCTGTCCGTCGGGTTTTACGACGGCTGGCGGCCGACGAGGGAGGAGTTGGCCGCGTACGTGGCGGCCGAATTCGGGGTCACCGTGACCGCCCCGCCGGACACGTCGCCGCGGTAGCTGCAGGGCTCGGCCGGCCTGCGGTGGACCGTGCGCCGCGCCCCAGCACCTGACCAACGCGTCTCGGGGTCCGGCATGCAACGCGCCGGGGTCACCGGGAACGTCCAGGAACCACCCGCCGGCCGGGTGATCGGTGTGGATCACCAAGCGTACGTCGCGGTTGCGGCGGGAGAGACTGCGCCGCGTCTGTCGAGCAAGACGACAAGTGGCGGTTGCCCCACGGTCACCCCGCGACCCACTCCCGCCGTTCCGGAAGTGGGTCGCAGGGGTAACGAAACACCGAAGTCCGAACGGGCCGGCCACATCGCGGGACCGATCAGCCACCGACTCAGGAACCCTGGCTGTTGGCCTGAAGCGCACAACGCGCCAGTAACCGCCAGCTCGCACAAGGGTGACGGCACGATCATGGTCAGTCACCCGATGGACGACCTCAAGGCCCTGCCGAACGAAGACCGTCGGAAGGCTGCCCGGGGCCTGGTGGGCCGGTCCGGTCCGCTGATCTGCGCCGGCAGCCGGCCCAGCTGGCGGCTGCGAACGAACAGCGCCAGGATTTCGCCTATCTCCAGGCCGATGACGCGATCGGGCACCGCCAAGATCCCCCAGCCGAGCCGGAAGTGGAGGCGACGGGATGAGCCAAGACCGGAACGACGATGCCGCCAGGGCGCAGACCCGCGACCTGTTGAACGTGCGGATGGCCGCGGCCGTGGAAGTGTTACAGGACCTTTCAGTGAACGGCCCAACTGCGACCGCCCGGCTCCGAGCCCAACAGGCTCTCCGGCGACGCTCAGCAGGCGCAGGGTGGCCCGACACCAAGGACGGGAGTCCGGCCGTTGACCGAGGATCCCGCCGTCAGGAAGTACCCGGGTGTCGTCAACCCGCACCAGATGGTGCAGCGGTACCTCATGGCACACCACGGGACGGCGACGGTTTACCGGTCGTACCGGGCGCAGGGCAGCGGCCCAGCCAGGCTGAGCGGCGTGTGGCAGGTTCTGGACGTCACCGGCGCGAAGGCTGACGACTTCCCCTGTTCTCGCGGGACCGCGCCGGAAGACGTTCCGCACCTGCTCTTCCGCGCATGATCGCGAGGCGACGCCGGCCGCCGCGCAGGCGTGGGCGACCGAACGGGGAGGGCATCGCCGGGTGGACGGTGGCACCGCATCCTCCCCGCCGCTGCACGCCGGGATTTACGCGTCGAACAGCGGCAACGACCCGGCTGGCGCCCGCCGCCGCGGCGACACCAGCACCGCCACGCCACGGGACCGCGCGGAACGCACCGACCCCGGCAGGTAATGGCGCGGGATGCGCGGGCAGGTCGAACAGCGGGTGCAGGTCCCGCAGCGG
>JBBQGJ010000572.1:0-4165 GCA_038322925.1 Mycobacteriales bacterium | reverse complement strand
CATTGCTCGCGCCAAACGCGCTGGGGCGCTACGGCCCGACTTCTCACCCGAAGACCTCCCACTGATCCTGATGGCCAACGCCGGCGTGATCAGCGCAACCGGCGACGCCGCCCCCACCGCATGGCTCAGACTGGTCGCCTACTTCCTTCGGGCGTGCGCTGTCGACCCGACAGACCCCCTCCCGCCAGCCCCGGCGGCCCGGCAGATGTATCAAGCGCTGCAACGGATTCAACAGCCCCGGTGACCCAGCTGCGGCCGGATCGGATCCCTTCGTGCCCAGTTTCCTGTCCAGTGGGGTGGCCTTTTCTGAGCGAACGCGGCGAGGCCTTCGACCATGTCCTGGCTGACCAACAGTGCGTCGAGTGCGGGCGATTGGTGCCGGATGGCATCGACGGTGTCGGGGATGCCAGCGGTTTCGTCCATGACCTGCAGGGATGCTCTGACGGAGGTCGGTGAGCCGGCGAGGATTTCCTCGGCCAGGGCGCGCGCTCCATAGAGGGCGGTGCCGGCGTCGGACGACGCGGTTGACCAGGCCATGGTGGAGGGCTTCTTCGGCGGTGAGCCGTCGTCCGGTGAGGATCATTTCGGTGGCCAGTTTGCTGGGAATCGCCCGGGGCAGCCGGGGCAGCCGGACCAGCCCGCCGGCGCCGGCGATGAGCCCGACCCGGACCTCGCTGAGCGCGAACGTGGCGGTGGTGTCGGCGACGATCAGGTGGCAGGCGACTGCGATCTCACAACCGCCGTCCATGGCGTAGCCGTTGACCGCAGCGATGACTGGTTTGGGGAGGTGTTGCCGGCTGGTGAGGCCGGCGAATCCGTTCTTGGGTACCCACATGGGTTTTCCCTGCCCGGTCCAGATGAGGTCGTTCCCGGCGGAGAACGCGGTCGTGCCGGCGCCGGTGAGGATGGCGACCCAGAGGTCGGGGTCGGCGAAGTAGGCGTCGAAGATCTCATCGAGCTCGTCGTCGCGGGCGGTGTGAGCGCGTTCCGAGACTCGGGGCGGTTGATGGTGACTTCGAGGATGTGGCCGTTGCGACAGACGAGGACGTTGTCGGAGTCGACTCGGAATCCGACGGGGCGGGTCGGGTTGAGCTCGTTCATCCGGTACCGGGTGGTGGTAAACCGGTTTCCGGTGGCGAAGGAGCGGACGTAGACGGTGGTGCCGACGGGTTGCTCGCTCGCGAGCAAGTCGAGGACTACCCCGTCCCCTGGCTGGTGGTTGCCAGGAAGCGCCGGTGATCGCTGTGGAGGCGGCCGATGATGACGCCCAGTACGTCTGTCATGTTGAAAACAGCGATGGGGAAGCAGCTGTACAGGTCGAGGGTGGCCAGGTCAGCGGTGGTGCCGGAGAGATCGTTGCGGTCCAGTGGGTCTCCGTACGGGCCAAGGCGCGTGACGACTTCGGCCGCCAGATCGATGTGATGACCTACGGTCTCGTGGTTTGCAGGGAGACCGAGAAAGATGTGGTCCCTGGGCGGAACATCCGGTCGGATAGAACGACCCGATCATCCGCAATCCGGCCGTCGGCCGGACGGTGTTCGGTCCGGGCGCAAGTGCGCGCGGATCCGGTCCGGATGGGTGACGGATTTCGTCACGGCGATCAGTCCTGCGGATCTTCCAATCGGAAACCGACCTTGAGTCCGACCTGAATGTGCGCGACGACGCCGTCCGCGACATGCCCGCGAATCTGGGTGACTTCGAACCAGTCGATGTCCCGGATCGTCTGGGCGGCGCGGGCGATCCCGCTGGTGATCGCGTCGTCGACGGTGGTGGCGGAGGTACCGACCAGTTCGGTCACTCGGTAGGTCGCGGTCATGGGGTGTTTCCTTTCGGGTGTAGGGACTTTCGGTGTAGAACGCAGGGCGGATCTGCAGCTTTGGATCGTGTCGGAAGAAGGTCGCAGACTCGATCTCTTTATCGAATGGCGGCTCCTCCTACGTCGGGTCCGACTCGTCGGCCTTACCGGCCGAGGTGGTCGAGGGCGGCGTCGACGATCGAAGTCGGATCCAGACCGTGCAACGCGTAGGCGTCGGGCAGGTTGGTCGATTGGCCGAATTCGGTCACGCCCAGGCAGCGGATCCGGTCGCCGCGGGCGGCGGCCAGGAACGCCAGGGTGTGCGGGTGGCCGTCCAGGACGGTGACCAGCGGCGCCGGGGCGTCGGGTGGGAACAGCAGGTCGAGGATGCCGCTGCCACCGCCCACGGTGCGCCGGCCGCGTTGCTGCAGCGATCGGAACACCAGGTCGGGGCTGGTCAGGCAGACCACACCGGTCCGGACGCCAAGAACCTCCAGGTGACCGGCCGCCTGGAGTACCTCGGGCATGATCGCGCCCACGCCGACGAGGGTCACCTCGTCGTCGGCGGCGGGGCGGGAGCCGAGCCGGTAGCCGCCGGCGACCGCGTGCCGGCGGCGGCGCTCGGCCAGCACCGGGTCCTCGGGCATCGCAGCCAGCGCGGGATCGATCGGCCTTGTGCTCAGCCGGAAGTACGCCGACGTGCCGTCGGGCCGGCCGATCTGCGACATCGCGTGCAGGAAGCACCATTCCAGGTCCGGACCGAACGCGGGTTCCCAGGCCACGCAGCCGGGCTGCTCCATGCCTATCGACGGGGTGATGATCGACTGGTGGGCGCCGCCCTCCGGGGCCAGGGTGACGCCTGACGGGGTGCCGACCAGGATCGACTGTCCGCCGGCGTAGATGCCGTAGGACCACGGTTCAAGGGCGCGGGACACGAACGGGTCGTAGATCGTGGCGATGGGGATCAGCGGTTCGCCCCACCGGCTCCAGGTCGCCCCGAGTTCGCCCAGTAGGCATACCAGGTTGACCTCGGCGATGCCGAGCTCGATGTGTTGGCCGTTGCTGACCGTGGACCAGCGGAGGACTCGCTCGGTGTCGTCGGCGAACCAGTCCGGCCGGTCGTGCACGGACCAGACGCCGGTCTTGTTGATCCAGCCGCCCAGGTTCGTCGACGACGCGACGTCGGGACTGCAGGTGACGACACGCGCAGCGGTTTCCGGCGCGTCGCGCTTCAGGTCGGCCAGCAGCCGGCCGAGCGTGGCCTGGGTGGACAGGGGTTTGCGGTGGCCGTGGGCCAGCGCTGTGGGGATCTTGACCGGCCGGGTGGGTGGGGTGGGCACTCGGCGCAGCTGCTCCCGCCGGTTCGCGCACAGGTCGTATTCGGCGCTACCGGGCGGGAACGGTTGCCACGGGTCGGCAAGGTCGACCCCGGAGCGGACCGCCAGATCCTGCATCTGGGCCTCGGTGAGCAGGGCGGAGTGGTTGTTCGGGTGTCCCTCGGTCGGCAGTCCGTTGCCCTTGATGGTGTAAGCGAAAACGACGGTGGGTCGCCGGGTGTCGGCGGCACGGAAGGTGTCGATGAGCAGCCCGAGGTCGTGGCCGCCGAGATCGCGGACCGCGGCGGCAAGGTCGCCGACGGGAAGGCTCTCCACCAGTTCCCGCAGTTGCGGGCTGCCCGTGTCGCCGACCAAACGCCGTGCCACGTCCGACGGATCGGCCCGCAGCATGCGCTGGTACTCCTCGTTGGGCATCTGCTCGAGCCGGATGCGCAGATCGCTGCCGCCAGGCGCGGCGAACAGTTCGCCGATCCGCCGACCCCATTTGAGGGTGATCATTTCCCAGCCGGCCGAGCCGAACATGCCCTGCAGGCGTTCGATCTGGATGTCCGGCACCACTCGATCCAGCGACTGCCGGTTCAGGTCGACCACCCACAACAGCTCGCCGAGCTGGGCGACCGACGGGTCGGCGACCGCCTCCCAGATGGCACCCTCGTCCAGCTCTGCATCGCCGAGCAGGCTGATGAATCGCCCGGCGGGCGGTGCGTCGACGAACTGGGAGCGGATGTAACGGTGCGCGAAGGCCGCCCACAGCGGCGCGGTGGCCCCGATCCCTACCGAGCCGGTGGAGAAGTCAACGGTGTCAGGGTCTTTGATCCGGCTCGGGTAGCTCTGCAGGCCGCCCTTCTCCCGGAGCGTCGTCAGGTACTTGCCGTCCAGATCGCCGAGCAGGTAGTTGATCGCGTGCAGGACGGGGGAGGCGTGCGGCTTGACCGCGACTCGGTCCAGGTTGGTCAGCTCGTGGAACCACAGGGCGACCATGATCTCGACCATCGAGGCCGACGACGCCTGGTGACCGCCGACCTTGATGCCG
>JBBQGJ010000571.1:0-4169 GCA_038322925.1 Mycobacteriales bacterium | reverse complement strand
GGTTCTCGACATCCAGTAAGTCGGGGGACTTGACGTGCTCGTTGCGCTGGTCCTGCTTGGTGTCCAGGCTGGTGGCGTCGATGACGGCGGTGACGGTGGCGTCAGCGAGGCCGTTGTCGCCGACCACCAGGGTGGCCGACTGCAGCGCGAAGGTGCCCTTGGCCTTGCCGACGGCCATGTGGCGAACCTTGAACGAGACGTCCGAGTGAATGGCATCGGCGGTCCAGGTTCCCGAGGTCAGAACCGGGGTGGCGACAGTGGAGGTCATGATTGTTTTCCTTCCGAGGGGGTGTACATGAAGCTTCAACAATCTATGCCTGAGCTTATTCCCCTGGACGTGGACGCGTCATCTATCGAATGGGGGGGACGGCTATGACCTCGGTCACGCACTTTCGCCACGCTGAGTGATCGTCGTCCTCAGTCGGGGTCAGCGCCGGACCGGGAGGCCAGCAATCGGCGGAACGAGGCCAGCCGGTCGGGGCTGGAACCGCCGGCTACCACGAACGCATCGAGCGCGCAGCCGAGCCCGGTCGTGCCGGCCGAGGAGTCGGCGTCACCGCCGGTGTGATCGCACCCCGGCGGGCAGTTCACCGTGCCTGGGAGCAGGTCGTCGAAGGTCTCCAGCAGGTCGTCGGGCGTCACATGGGCCAGCCCGAACGAGCGCACCCCGGGGGTGTCGATCACCCACCCGCCGCCGGGCAGCGGCAGGGCGATGGCGGACGTCGACGTGTGCCGGCCCTTGCCCACCCCGCTGACGGCGCCGATCGCCCGGTCGGCGTCCGGGACCAACGCGTTCACCAGGGTGGACTTGCCGACGCCGGAGTGCCCGACCATCACCGACACATTCCCGGTCAGCAGTTCCCGCACCGCCTGCAGTCCCTCGGCGGACAGCGCGCGGCCCTCGCCCCTGCGGGTGACCAGCACCGGGAGATCAAGGTCCGCGTAGACCAGTTCCAACGGTGCGGGGTCGGCCAGGTCCGCCTTGGTCAGCAGCAGTACCGGGTCGAGGTGGCCGGTGTAGGCCGCGACCAGGCAACGGTCGATGAAGCCGGTGCGCGGCAACGGATCCGCAACCGCACAGACGATCACCAGTTGGTCGGCGTTGGCGACCAGCACCCGCTCACCGGCCGCGGGTGAGCCCGAGCCGGGGCCCGATCCGTTTGCCGGGCCGGACGCTTCCGCGATGTCGTCGGCGGATCGCCGGAGCACGCTGCGCCGTTCGGCGATCCGGACGATCCGGGCCAGCGTGTCCGGCGCGCCGTCGGTGTCGCCGACGAGATCGACCAGATCGCCGACCGCCACCGCGCGCCGGCCCAGCTCACGGGCACGCATGGCGGTCACCACCCGGGCCCGCTTGGTGCCCTCCTCGACCAGGCAGGTGTAACGCCCCCGGTCAACAGTGGTGACGAACCCGACCACCGAATCGGCGTGCGTCGGCCGCGTCTTCGTGCGGGGGCGGCTGCCGCGTCCCGGGCGCACCCGTACGTCGTCGTTCTCCCAGCCTTCGGCGAGCTTGCTCAGCGAGTCACCGCCAGCGTCCCGTCGCCGTCGAGCATGGCCGCCCACATCCGGTCGAAGCCGGGCAGCGTCTTGGCGGTGGTGTCGAGGTCGTCCACCGTCACGCCGGGCACCCGCAGCCCGACGATGGCCCCGGCGGTGGCCATCCGGTGATCGGCGAAGGAGCGCCACGCACCGCCGTGCAAGGCTCTCGGCCGGATCGTCAGTGAGTCCTGATCAGCCACGACATCCCCGCCCAGGGCGGCAATGTCGGCGACCAGCGCGGCCAGCCGGTCCGTCTCGTGCCCGCGTAGGTGACCGATACCGCGGAGCCGGCTGGTCCCGCCGGCGAAGGCCGCGATCGCGGCGATGGTCGGCGTCAACTCCCCGACGTCGTGCAGATCGACGTCGATCGGCGACAACTGCGCCGGACCGTGCACCGTCAGGCCCGCCGGACCGGTCGACACGGCGGCGCCCAGCTGAGTCAGGATCCCGCGGATGGCGTCACCGGCCTGGGTGGTGGCGGACGGCCAATGCGGGACGGTGACGACCCCGCCGGTCACCGCAGCCGCCGCCAGGAAGGGCGTCGCGTTCGACAGGTCGGGCTCGATGGCCGCCGTCCACGGCCCGACCGGCCCGGGCCGAACTCGCCAGGTGTTCGGCTCGTCGGCGACCACCCGAACGCCGGCGGCCCGGAGCGCCGCGACGGTCATCTCGATGTGCGGCAGCGACGGCAGCGGGCCGCCGCGGTGCTCCACCCGCACCCCGTCGGTGAACGACGCACCGGACAGCAGCAGCCCTGAGACGAACTGGGAGGACGCACTGGCGTCGATGGTGACGGTGCCGCCCGGTAGCGCGCCGGTGCCGTGCAGGGTGAACGGCAAAGCACCGCCGTCGATGGAGGCGCCCAGGGCGCGGAGCGCGTCGAGCACCGCGGACATCGGCCGGCGGCGGGCGGCCGGGTCGCCGTCGAAGGTGATCTCGCCTTTCGCGGTCGCCGCGAGCGCCGGCAGGAATCGCATGACCGTTCCGGCCAGACCGCAGTCGATCACGGCCGGCCCGGACAGCGGCGCGGGGTCGACCAGCCAATCGGCGCCGTCCCCGGTGATGTCCTGGGTGATCACGGTCCCCAACGCGCGCAACGCCGCGGCCATCAATTCCGTGTCGCGGCTGCGTAGGGCGCCGATCAGCCTGGACGGCCCGGTTGCCTGGGCGGCCAGGATCAACGCGCGGTTGGTGAGGGATTTCGAGCCCGGGATCGTGACGGTGGCGCTGACCGGTTGAGTGGCGACCGGCGCCGCCCAGCCAGAGCGGACCCGGCCGACCGTCTCCGACGGAGGGCCGGACTGGGTTCCCGCGGCGCTGGTGCTGCCGGTGCTGGCTGGGCTCACCCGCCCATGATCGCGCATCGCCGCCGCGGTCGGGGCCTGGGTCATCGAGGCGGGCTCACACCTTGTTCGCTCCGGTCTGCTCAGGGCTTCGGCAGTTCGGCGATCCGGCACGGGATGTCGTTGTTCTCGCCGAGGTGGTAACTGGCGCACACCCGGTGGTAGCCGTCCGCGATCTGCAACGGGAAACCTCGTTCCAGCGCACCGCGAACCAGTAGCACCGGCGACAACCGCTTGCCGGCCTTCACGACGCCGATGTCCTTGGCGACGTGCTGGTTGTCCGCCGGCAGCAATTCCAGACCGGAGGCCCGCAGGATGTCCTTGGCCTTGAAGTGCTCGAGCTGAGCGGTCTGGAGGTCGTCAACCGTCGACGTCACCAGATCGGGTGTGGCCACCAACGACAGGTACGACGTGGCGGCCGGGTAGTCGTGCTGGTCCGGCTCTTCTTTCCACACGATGGTCTGCACGGTCGGCTCCCCCCCAAGGGATGCTCATATTCCTATAACGCCTGGTGGCGGCGCATATACCCACGGTAGACCCGGGCGCGTAACCGGGCGACTCCATGGGGGTGCGGTCACCGCCGAGCACTGGCCGCTCAGGTCGGAATCCACTCCCGGGGTTCAGCCGGGCGGCCGCCCGTCCCGAGCCGGCCCTGTCGGTGGCCGATGGCACCATGGCCGGTATGTGCGGTCGCTACACGCTGACGATGGAACCGGAGTCCCTGTACGGGGCGTTCGACGCCGAGCCCGACCTCGAGGCCGGGGGAGCGGCCGGGTTGTACGGCGGCGACCCGGTGCGGCCGCGGTACAACATCGCGCCCACCGTCACCGTTCCCGTGGTCCGGGTCGATCCGCGGGTTCCGCCGGCGGACGCCCGGCGGCAGATCGAGCCGATGCGCTGGGGTCTGGTGCCGTCGTGGGCCAAGGACCGCTCGGTGGGCAATCGGATGGTCAACGCCAGGGCGGAATCGCTGTCCACCAAGGCCGCCTTCCGGACCGCGCTGGCCCGCCGCCGTTGCCTGATCCCAGCCAGCGGCTACTACGAATGGAAGAAGCTCCCTCAGGAGTCGGTGCCGGGATCGTCCGGGCGGACGCGGAAGTCGGTGCTCAAGCAGCCGTACTTCATGACCCCGGCCGACGGATCCGTCATGGCGTTCGCCGGGCTCTGGGAGTACTGGCGCTCCCCGGACGGTGACCCGTTGGTCTCCATGACCATCATCACCAGCGATGCGGTCGGCCCGATGCGCGACATCCACGACAGGATGCCGCTGATCCTTCCGGCCAG
>JBBQGJ010000570.1:0-4174 GCA_038322925.1 Mycobacteriales bacterium | reverse complement strand
CCGACCGCCACCACTCGCTACGCCGAGGAATTATGACCATGACGCGAAGTGCGTATGTGCAGGTCAGGTGCGCTGTCGTTGCGCTGTGGAGCGAGCGCCATCAACGCTACGCCACCAAGACCGGTCCTGAAACGTCAAACTCGACTCAGAATTACGGCTTCGCCGGATCGAGTTTTCTAGCCAGCCAGTACGAAGGCTGCGCCTCCTGACCGGTCATTCTGGACCGTTCGGCATCCCGGGTCGCCCTGAGGGCCGCCGGCTCCCAACCCGGAGGTGCTGCCGAACCGAACGGATCCTTGCGGAGGCGGTCGCGGGCCGGCCAGCCCGATCAGGGCGTGACCGAGAACCTCGTCGGGCCGATGGTCCCAGGTCGCCACCTCGACCTCTGCCAGGTGGTGATCCGGCACCACGAGTTCCGAAAACGGCAGGGCGCCGACGTCTCCGGCGGCGGCGATCAGATTGCGGGCCTCGGCAAACCGACCGAGGCGGGCGTGGAATTGCGCGTCCTCGACCTGAAGTTTGAGCAGGGTGACGCCGTCCGTGCGGACGGCGCGCATTTCGGTGAGTACCGGACGTAACCGCCATCCGGGCCGACGATCAACGCAGATCCGGGCGGGGCCAGTCCGGCCCCCGCGGTGTGTACCCGGTGATGAAGGCCCACCGGTGGCTGTTCGTCGGAACGGTCGTCAGTTCGGAATGTGTTCGAGCCGTGTGCCGCGCACGAAGACGGCGTTGATCCGGTGCAGCGTGGACGGATCGTCCAGCGGATTGCCCAGGACGGCCAGGATGTCCGCGTCGTGGCCGACGGCGAGTCGGCCCTTGCGCCCCTGGAGTCCACAGGCCAGCACGGCCTGCGATGCGCACGCACGTAAGGCCTGAGCCGGGTTCAGGCCGGGCCGCGACCAGGTTGCCGACCGCCCACCGCGCCGCGTCATGCGGTTTACCGGGCATCGGCGGGCTTTCTGTCGGTGACCGCGTCAAGGCCCGCGTGATGGCGACCGAGCAGCCCATCGACTGCGGCCCGGGCAAGGCCGTGATCTTGCTCGAAGTGAAGCGAGTTGGCTGACCGGGTATCAGCGCCATGTCCACGAGGTACCCGGCCCTGCCGCACGAGGAATGCGACCTCCACATGCGGCCCCGACCAACGGGGCCGATGATGGGACCGTCGGCGGGCCGAACCTCCAGATCTGCTGGATAGGCGTCCAGGCGGGTGTCGACGCGGACCGTCTCGGCCGAGATCTGTTGGTCCATCGCATGAGTCGGAGGTCAGCCATGAGTATCGCATTCGCTCAGTTCGTCATCGACTGCCAGGATCCGGCGGCTCTGGCCGGCTTCTGGTCCGGTGTGTTGGGCGTGCCGGTCGACCCCGGCGCGAGTCCGTACTTCGCGACCGTCGGGCGGGCGGGCGAGAGGCCGCTACGCCCCGCGTGGATGTTCATCAAGGTCTCCGAACCCCGCATCGGGAAGAACCGCGTGCACGCCGACCTCGTCGCCACGGACTGGGCGGCCGAGGTCGAGCGGGTGGTCGGCCTGGGTGCCACCAGGGTCGCCGAGTTCGACGAATACGGCACCCGCTGGGTGACGCTGACCGACCCGGAGGGCAACGTCTTCGACATCGGCGCAGGGTGAGGGCGCCGGTTCGACGGCACCGGTTCGACGCCACGGTCAGGACGGACGGCACGACCGGGCGGGACTGGACCGGTAGGGTTTCGGCGGGGCGGTAGCTCAGCCGGTCAGAGCAGCGGACTCATAATCCGTCAGGTCGAGGGTTCGAACCCCTCTCGCCCCACCACGAGCCGACGTCCCGATGGGCCTCCCGCGGTGCGATGCCGGTTCTCAGGAGTCGACGACGCCGCACGCGGTGCCGTCGCCGTTGCTGTCCAGGGCGAGCGGATCGGATCCCGTCGTGTCGACCACCACGCCCTGAGGAAGCAGTGTGCGCACCTCAGTGCAGGTCCAATACCGGGAAAGGTCTTCGCCGGTCAGCGCCGCGTGAGCGGCATGACTTGGCGGCGTCGGCGGCAGGCAGACGACTCCGCGCCCCGTATCCGGTTGCGCAGCCATTGACCTGACCGGCGCTCGGCAGCACCTGTTCCGGTGCCACGGACGGCGCGGGTCGCAACTGCACGGCGGCGGCTTGTTCCTTCGTGCCGTCGTTGACACCCCCCGCCTGCTGATCGACTTCGGCGAACGCCGCGCCGGGTTCTGCCGTGAGACCAGGTGCGGCAACGACGAATTGCTCTCGCGGCCCACCGGCGGCCTCGGCGAGACCGACTTGGCGCTGACCGGCGGGGTCGTCGGATTCCGCCACCGGGATCCGGTTGTGCCGCAGCGGGTTCTGGAGCGGGAGTCGCCGACACCGCGGCCCGAAAGCCATTCCCCCGCGAGAGCGAACATTTGCGAAGTCCCTTCGCCATTTGTCGACTGGGCGACTCCCAATCTTGGCGTCAATGAGATTGCGCTGTTCTCGCGTCAGATCTGACTCTTGCATCGCGATGACGGACTCCGACACACTCCGGGGTCAGCCAGGTTCGGGCAAGAAGCAAGCGCCGAAGGAGCGGGTTGGGCAGTCTGAGCGCCGCGCACTCCCGATCCCCCCCCGACGGGACGGGGAGCGCACGACTTGTGCTGACCATGAACCCCTTACCCTCGCTTCGCGTCGGGGGAGTACCCCAAGGAATACCCCAAGAAACGACGGCAGGGCATCCGGAGCCAGCCCTCGGGCGACATCAGCTTGCGGGATCGACCTGCGGGAGCATGCGGGCCAGCTGCGATCGCGAACCGATGCCAAGCTTGCGGTAGCTGTTCGTCAGGTGGACCTCGATGGTCTTCTCGGTGACGAACAGGGCTTGCGCAATCTCCCGGTTGGTCAACCCGTCACGTGCCAGCCGGGCCACCCTCAACTCGCTCGCGGTGAGCTTCGTTCGGTGGTGCAGCGGATCACGACGGGGCCGGGCGCCCGCCGCGACGAGTTCGTCATGGGCCATGGAGGCCAGCGCCGTGGCCCCACACCGGGCGGCGAGCTCGACAGCCGTATTCAGTGCTGGTCGTGCGTCGGACCGCCGTCCGGACCGGCGCAATGCCGCACCCAGGTCGTACAGCGCACCCGCGTACACCAGCCGGGCCGGTGAGTCCTGCAGGACGGCCACCGCTTCCTGCAGATCGCGCATCCCGGCAGCGCCCTGGCGCACCGCTCCCGCTGCCCGCAGGGCAATGCCCAGCGTGCGGGGTGCGGCAAACGCGCGGCATCGGGCGAGCTCCTCGTCGATCAGCCTCTCCGCCTCGTCGATCTCGCCTGCTGCGCTGAGAATGAGTGCCGCGTCGGCGCGCCACTGGGTCAACACCGGCGTCCGGACATCCCACTGGTCCTCGATACGGCCGCACGCCCGCAGATCGGCCAGCGCCTCCTGCAGGCGGCCCTGCGCCGTCCGCAGGTGCGCGCGGGCCTGCAGATTGAGCACCGATCCCCGCGCGTTGGTGGGTGCCTTGTCCAGGCCTGATTCCTTCCAGGCGAGCTCGGCGCCGGCGACATCGCCGTGCGCGAGCCGTGTCTCGATCATCGTCACGACCGCGATGCGGATCGATCCGCCCGGGTACGCCAGGGCGAGCTCCGCGTCCGCCTCGGCCTCGGCCAGGTATCCGCGACACAGCCAGGACATGGAGCGGCACTCCGCGGCCTGGGCGAAAGCGAACGCGGAACCCTGGGCCTGCGCGATGTCCATGGCTTGGGTGAGCAACCGGATCGAGTCGTCGAAGGCCCCGTTGATCTGCAACGCAAAGGGGGCCATGAAGAACGAATGATCGCCCGGTCCCGGATCGCGCAGCAGGTCGCCGCCTTCGACGGCCCGCCTGGCGAGCGTCCGGCCAACGTGAGCCGGCTGGCGGTAGGCGGCCTCCAACCCCAACGCCGCCACGTGGATTCGTTCGGCGCGCGTGGTCGGCGCCGCCGGGTCGCAGCCGAACCGGCTACCGGCCGCGTCGACCAGCCTCCGTGAATCGCTGGACCCTTCGGCGGCCAAGGCCCGCAGATTCTCCAATCGGAGCCCGAGGTCGCGTTCGCTGTCGGGCAGCGCCCGGATCGCGTCCAGCAGGGCGACCACCGGTGCGGCGCTCTGCTCGCCGGTGTACATCAGCGCGGTGCACAGTTCCGCCGCCGCGATGGCGCGGCGGGCCG
>JBBQGJ010000569.1:0-4177 GCA_038322925.1 Mycobacteriales bacterium | reverse complement strand
GGCCACCCTGGCGACCTCCTGGCGTGACGCAGGGGAACGGGTGGTGGTGGCCACCGGCCCTGCCACCAGGACCATCGTCGACTCGTTCGGCTACGACTGGATCGACCTGAGACTGGGCCGCGGGTCGAATCCGGGCGTCATCCGGGCGGAGGAGCAGGCCGGCGGCGAGGACGACGCGCTGCGGGGGTTCTTCGCCGCGACCGAGCACGGGATGGTGCCGACGCTGCTGTACCAGGCGAACGCCCGCCTGGCCGACCTGCTGTGGAATCCGGTCGAGACCGCCAGGCGGGTCATCGATGTCGTCGAGGCGGTACAGCCGGACCAGGTCATCGTCGACCATCTGGCCTGCAGCGCCAGGCTCGCCCTGCGGGCCGGTGGCGTTCCGCATGCGGACGTGGTGCTCGGCCATCCCACCGCACTCCCGGTGGGCGACGAGGTGTACGGCTACCCGCCGATATGGCCAAGGGCGTTCGACCCGGACCTCGGTGAGTTGGCCGCGCTGCGCCAGCGGTGCGCGGTGGTCCGGGACGCGTTCACCGCCGAGTGGAATGCCGCACTGAGAACCTTTGCTCCGCAATCGGAACTGTCCGTCGACGGGTTCGCCGAGCATGGGAACCTGCTGCTGCTGAACTACCCTCAGGCGTTGCACGACCCGGCGCGAACCGCTCTGCTGCCCCCGCATGCCTTCCTCGGGTCCGCGGTGCGGGACGACGTGCTGCCCGCCGACATTGCCGAGTGGCTGTCCGCGCCGTCCGACATGCCTGTGGTGTACGTCAGTTTCGGCAGCTTCCTCTCGGTCCGGGCGGATGTGCAGGCTCGGGTGGTGGCGGCGCTGCGCCGGATGGACGTCCGGGTCGCACTGGCGATCGGGTCGGGCGATCGGGTTCTGGTCGGCGAGTTGCCCTCGCACTGGTTGGTCCGGGAGTACCTGCCGCAGGTGCAACTGCTGCGTCGTGCTGCGCTGGCCGTGACTCATGGCGGGAACAACAGCGTCACCGAGGCGCTGACCTGCGGGGTGCCGATGCTGGTGCTGCCGTTCTCCACCGATCAGTTCGCCGGGGCGGCCGCGGTCGAGAATGCCGGTCTGGGGCTGGCTCTCGACCCGAACACCGCGAGCGTGGCCGAACTTGAGCTGGCCGCTCGGCGGCTGATCGACGGTGACAGTGCCAGCGCGGCAGCGGATCTGGGGGCTTCGCTGCGGGCGATACCGGGTCGCGAGAAGGCCAGGGCGGCGTGCACCGGTGCCCATCCGGCCACCGCCGAACGGGCACCGGTTCCTGTCAGCGGCGGGCAACAGCCTTTCCCGCGTTGACGATGCCCTCCCCGTAGAGCCCGTTGTCGGCGGTGGTGCCGTCACACCTCCGTCACACCCGGCGTTGGATTCCTCGGGTCCGTTTTTGGGTCTTCCATGAATGTGAGTTGGCGGGGGTTCTGGTGGGCGGGTGACGTTGGGGGGCAACGGTGTTTGGATCGAGCTGCCGGGCTGCTGATCTGTACCCGTTTCTGGAAAGGGCATTCAACGACCAGACTGCTCCCGGCCAGGTCGACGTCGAACAACCCCGGGGAACCAGCCACGGACGCGGTGTCACACCGCAGCGGGTGACGCGCCACGCAGGTAACGGGGCGCCCCCTCTTCCGGTCTCGAGGATCGCTGCGCGACGGCCTGCGGCCGCCCTTGAGCCCGCAGCCTCCACGGCGCCTGACAGTCCAACGGCGGGGGCAGGCCAGGGGGCCTGCCCCCGTGGGCGCGCGGCCGTGGCCAGCCATGTGGTCGGGCCGTTCCTGATGACCGGTCTGTTGCTGCCGCCGCTGGGTGCCAGGCCGGTGATGGCGCGTGCTCTGGGTGTCCTCCGGAGGCATGTACACCCAGCCGCTCTCGGTCACCGCCCTCGATAGCGGACCCGACGGTTGTCGCGGCGCCGTCGTGTACGCGCGGGCCAAACGCGGCAGGTAACCCTCGCCCAGATGTGGGCCGAGCAGCTGCGGCCCGACCAGATCTCCGTGCATGCGATGCACCCGGTTGGGCCGACACACCCGGCGTGCGCACATCATTGCCGACGTTCCGACGCGGGACCGGACCGCTGCTGCGCAACCCGCAACGGTGTCGACACGCTCGTTTGGTTGACCGCAGACGACGGTGCACCGCTGGACACGACGGGCCTGTTCTGGCTGGACCGCCGCCGGCGGCCAATCGACCGGCTGTCCTCGACGCGACGCCCCGACACCGCCGAAGAACGCGGCCGCCTCTGGGACTGGTGCATCCAACGCTCAGGATTCGTCGATGACGGTCGAACGGATCTCGTGCGCTGATCGTGCGCACCGGGAAAGACACCGCAGCTGCGGCTGTTGTCATCCGCTCGCAGGTTCGGCTGCGTAGCCGGTGCATGAGTCGTTCCATGAACAGGCCCGCGCGTGTCGAGCCCGGCGACGGGCAGGAGTCGGTATGGGACTACCCGCGGCCACCGCGGCTCGAACTCGCACGCCGACGGCTCCGCGTTGTGCTCGGTGGGATCACGATCGCGGACACCGTCTCGGGATTGCGAGTCCTGGAGACCAGCCATCCGCCGAACTACTACTTCCCGCCGGCCGACATCAGGTCCGACGCGCTCATCACCGACGACGGGACGAGCTGGTGCGAGTGGAAGGGGCAGGCTCGCTACCACACGGTCCGAGGCGCGGATCGGGTCGTGCGACGCGCGGCGTGGAGCTACCCGACACCGAATCCCGCGTATGCAGAGCTGGCGGGGATGGTCGCGTTCTACCCAGCGTTGATGGATGCCTGCTTCGTCGACGACGAACGGGCGCGGGCTCAGCCGGGCGGCTTCTACGGTGGCTGGATCACCCGGGACGTGGTCGGGCCGTTCAAGGGCGCGCCCGGCACGAACTGGTGGTGAGCATGCATCGGTCTTCGATGCAGGTTGATGGGCCCGGTGGGGCGCTCGGCGCCGAAGATGACCGCTCACGGCGCAGGCAATCTAGGCTCGACCGCGAAGAACTCCGGAGGCGAAAGCGATGAATATCGAGTCCGGCCGTCGGGCCAAGGACGACGAGCGTCTGGCGATGCTGGCCGCCCTCGTCAGCGGCGACGTACCGCTGGCGTATCGGCTCGCGATCGAGCTGCTCGCGCAGGGGGTGCCCTTCGATGACATCGCGGTCGACGTGCTCGCTCCGGTGCAGGCAGAGTTGGGCCGCAGGTGGGCGGCGGGCGATCTCGGCATCGCTGACGAACACGCAGCGAGCGCGGCCGTCGATGACCTGCTGGTCAGGCTCGGGGCGACTGCCGAGAGCCCGCGCGGCCCGTCGGTGGTGGTCGCGAGCGCCGAGCACGACGCTCACGCGCTCGGCGGTCGGGTCGTGGCCAGTGCTCTCGCGCTCGACGGGTTCCGCGTGATGTTTCTCGGCCCATCGGTGCCCGCTGCCGATCTGGGCGACTTCCTCGACCTGCAACGACCGCTCGCGCTCGCCCTGAGCTGCTCGATGCCGACCGCCTTCGTCGCAGCGGCCCGGTCGGTCGCTGCCGCGCACGATCTGGGCATACCCGTGGTGGGCGGTGGCCGCGTGCTTGCGACCCACGACTGGGCGACGCGGCTGGGTCTCGACGCGCTCGCCCGGGTACCGGGCGACGCGGTCCGGATCCTGCGAGCCTGGGAGCTTTCCCCACCCGATCGTCTCGCGGCTGCCCCGGACCCGATCCCCGAACGTGCAGCGCTCGCCCATCGCAGCCACGCACTCGTCAGCGCGGCGATCGAAGCGGGCACGACCCGCGACACCGCATCGCCCGCGCTCGCCGAAGAACTCCATCGTGTGCTGCAGATCGTCGAAGGTGCGCTGCTCGTCCGGGAACCCGCTCTCATCGAGGAATATGTTCAGTGGCTGCGCGACACCGGTCCCTCGCATGGGTTCGCCCTCGCTGATATCGATACCGCGCTCGCGGCGCTCGCCGACGCCATGAACGGCGATCTTCAGCGCGCCGGGATGGCCCTGCGTGCCGCGTTGAGCTGAATGCCGGACGTGACACGCCTGCGCCTGTCACGCACCTAGCCTGAGTTTCCTGGCTATGAAGATCATCTTTGGTGTTTGTGCTGGTGGGACGTGGTTTTCGGTGGGTCGGTTGTATTACCTAACTGGGGTTCAGCGGGTCGGTGCGTACTGGTGGATGTGGAAGAGGTCGGCGAGA
>JBBQGJ010000568.1:0-4195 GCA_038322925.1 Mycobacteriales bacterium | reverse complement strand
GATGGGCGCGCTCGCGCAGCAATTCCTCGACGCCGTCGCCGGGAACCCGGCCATGGCCCAGGCCATCGGGATGTCGGGTGCGCAACCCGAGGACGGGTTCGTCGCCGTCACCCAGCTCTACATCGCCATCATCGCCACGGGTTATGCCATACAGGCCGTCGGCAGTCTGCGCGGCGAGGAGACCGCCGGACGTCTCGAGCCTCGGCTGTCCGGCATCCTGTCCCGCCTGCGCTGGCTCGCCGTCCACGGCATCGTCATCGTCACCGGCCTCGTCGTCATCGTCATCGTCTCCTCGGTCGTGCTGGCCGCTGCGACGGCGTGGTCGATGGGCACCGCGGTTCAGCTGGGTCGCGTTGTCGGGGCGGGCGCTGCCTACCTGCCGGCCGAGCTCCTCGTCGGCGGGCTGGCGCTCGCGCTGTTCGGCGTGCGGCCCAGGGCGTTCCCGGCGACCTGGGCGGTCTTCGCCATCATCGCCTTCATCGCCTTCCTCGGCCCGGGCCTCAAGCTGGCCGGGTGGGCGCTCGACCTGTCCCCGACGACCCACGTCGGGAACCCTCCGCTGGGCACCGTCCAGGCGCTGCCACTCGTCGTCCTCGGCGCCATCGCCGCGACCCTCGGCATGGCCGCGGCGGTCGGCTTCCGCCGTCGGGGAGTGCCACAGAGCTGAGCCGGCGGGAACGCCGCCGGTGCCGCCCGCCGGTGCCGCGGGGCAGCGATCAACCCCCGAGTTCGCAGTCTTGTGATGCCGTCCGCCGACCGCCCGCCGATGCATCTGCCCGGGCCGCCCCGGCTTGGCCCGTAGGCTCGGGCGGATGGCTGATGTTATCAACTCGGCGTGGCCTGGCACACGTTAATGACCCAGGTCAGCGAACGCGGGAAACCGCTGGTCGACGACCCGACCAGGCTCGAGGGCGTGAGCGCCGTGGGTGTGGACGAGACCGCGTTCCTGCGTGCCAGCTGGAGCCATCCCACGCTGTACGCCACCGGGATCGCCGACCTCAGCCCAGGCCGGCCCGCACGGCTGCTGGACGTCGTCCCGGGCCGCTCCGGCCGGGTCCTGGGTTCCTGGCTCGCCGCCCGCGACGAGGCGTGGCGGGCGGGCATCGTCACCGCGTCGCTGGACCCGTTCCGCGGGTACGCCACCGCGCTGGCCACCCAACTACCCGACGTGACCCGCGTGCTCGACCCTTCCATGTCGTGAAACTAGGTCTGACCTGCGTGGATGAGGTCCGACGCCGGGTCCAGCAGGACACCCTCGAGCACCGCGGCTTCGCCGCCGACCCGCTGTTCCGGACCCGTCGGCTGCTGCGCCGTCGCGCCGACCGGCTCACCCCCAGACAGCGCACCAGGATCACCGCAGCGCTGGAGGCCGGCGTGACCCGCACGGTGAAGTCGCCGCGGCATGGCTCGTCGCGCAGCAGCTGTTGGCGGCCTACGCCCACCCCGACCGGGCCGCCGGCAGCGCCGCCGCGGACAAAGCCATCACCACCGCCAAGACCTGCCCCGTTCCCGAAATCAACCGCCTCGGGCGCACTCTCACCGCCTGGCGCACCGAATTCCTCGCCCGCTTCGACCAGCCCATCGTCTCCAACGGGCCAACCGAATGCCTCAACCTCAAGATCAAGAACACCAAGCGGACAGCCCGCGGCTACCGGTCCTTCGCCAACTACCGGCTGCGACTACTTCTCAACCACGGACTTATCCGCGAAGATCAACAAACGACACGGATCAGATCCCACCGACCCAGCAGGATTGCGTAGAGCCACATTGACACCCGCAGCCCAAATATTGATGTCCTCTTGACGGCGCGGGCCGGGTCCGGCTGCTCAGGTGTGATCGGTCCGGCCGCCGACCGGGGGGGCTGCCACGCAAACGGCCCTCTAGAGGCGCCCAGCGTTGACGAGGTGGGGAACCGGGGGACTGCGGTGACGCTGATAGTGCTTTACCTGATGTTCAAACGCCGGCGCTGGCTCTGATCTGAATTGCCCCGCCGGAGGACGCCGTCACATGGTTTCGGTCTCGGGTTCGACCTCCCGGCGCCGGCGGCCCATCCACCCTTCTTCACCGACGCCCAGGTGGTACGGGACGCTGACGACGACGACGCCGGGGGTGAACAGCAGCCGCGTTTTGAAGCGCAGCGCGGTCTGGTTGTGCAGGATTTGCTGCCACCAGTGGGTGACGACGTATTCGGGGATGCCCGCACCATGCTCGCACTCCGCCGCGCCGTCGTCATCGACTGCGAGACAACAGATCTGCCAGGGGGCGTTACCGGTAACGACGGTTATCAGTACCTGCGGAATAGGCCCGCAAACGAATCTACCCCCTGACGAAAAGCCGCACTAAAGCAGAACTCTCGGCCCCGGAACAGCAGCTTCAGGCCCCAGAATCGTTTCCCCTCTGATGCAGGATTCATGCATCAGAGGGGAAAAGGTAACAAGTAGACACAGAGATTCTCTGGTGAGTTCGTCGAGTTTGGGTGGTTCCATCAGGGCCGTTCTGTGGATGCCTCGGCGATCGGCAGCTAGGCGGCTTTGAGGTAGTTAGTTCAGTGTCCGACCTGTCATCTTTTTGGGGCTGCCGTCGTCGGTGCCAGCGTCGTGGCGAGTTGGGTGACGCGAGCAGCGTGAACGATGTCCTTGGCCGCAGGCCAACTCGCTGCGATGGTCGGAGTTGGCTTCAGGGGGTGAGTGGCAAGTTCCTGAGCCGGCTGCGGGCGGTTCCGTTGTTGCCGAGGTGGTAGACGGCCAGACCGACTGGCTGCACGTCGAATTCGTCGAAGGGTTCGGGCGGTGCATCAGTGAGAGGCCCGTTCGCTCACGGTGTGTTGCCCGATCGCTGGCGCCCCCAGTTAGCCAGACGCCCGACGCGGCCGGAGCCGAGCGATCGTGTTCAGCCCTCCAACCGGTAGAACCGGAAGAGGTCGTTCTCGATCGGGAGCACCCTGACATGTTGGAAGCCGGCTTCGGTGGCGTAGCGGCGCAGCACGTTCGGGCGCATGACGGTGCCGGTTTCGGCGGAATGCTCGGCATCGCGCCCGACGGGCAGGCAGTGCAGCACGCTCGCGGCGTAGAAGAATCGTTCGATGGGTTCGGCGGGCGCGGTGAATTCGTCGCCGACCCGTTCGTCGACGATGATCACCGGCGCGGCGCCGTCGCCGGTCAGCCGCCGCGCGGCGCGCAGCGCCTCGACGGGATTTGGCAGGTCGTGCAGCATCTCGAAGGCGAAAACCGCGTCGTACGAACCGGTTAGGGCCGGGTCGGCGACGTCCGCGACGACGAACCGCACCCGGTCGGCGACACCTGCTTCCGCAGCGTTGCGGCGGGCGGTCTCGATCGACGGCGGGTCGATGTCGAACGCGTCGATCTGGACGTGCGGGTAGCCGACAGCCAGCGCGATGGCCGCCCAGCCCTCGCCGCAGCCGAATTCGGCGATGGCCCCTCCGACGCCGAGTGTTGCGTGCAGGTCCGGGATCTGCGGTAGCCATTCCTGGACCAGTTGGCCGGTGAACGCCGGCCGGTTGAACGCGCTCTGGACGTGCTGGACTTCGTAGGCCGCGTACGGAACGCCCCGGCCGGTGCGGAACGCGGTCTCCACCGACGGCAGCACGCGACCGACTGCCTCGAGAAACCCGCCGAGCGGGATCAGGTACGCCGGGCTCTCCGGGTCGAGCAGCACCGCCTCACTTCCTCGCGGCAGGCTGAAGCGCCTTTCGTCGGGTCCGGCGTCGGTACCGTCAACGCTCAGGAGTCCGGCAACGGCCTGTTGCTCGCACCATTCCCGGGTGTACCGGGCGTCGATCCCGGCGGACGCGGCGAGCTGCGGTGCGGTAGCGGGCCCGTGATCGGCGAGGGCCCGGTACAGGCCGAGCCGGTTTCCCAGTGACACCGTGGCCAGCTCGAACGCGCCGAGGCCGGCCTCGAAGAGCCGTCCGGCGAGTTCGCCCGTCAGTTCCTGCGCAGCCTGGTCCTGGACCGCCTGTTCCGGTGAGTCCTTTTCGGCGGGCGGTGTTTCGGTGAGC
This sequence comes from Mycobacteriales bacterium, assembly GCA_038322925.1. Taxonomy (GTDB): domain Bacteria; phylum Actinomycetota; class Actinomycetes; order Mycobacteriales; family Nakamurellaceae; genus Nakamurella. The sequence goes on along the minus strand of JBBQGJ010000568.1, from coordinate 177 downwards.
GTCATGGCTGACTCCTTCGCGAACTGGGTGCCGCCGGCGTGTCCGGTGGCCCTCACCCATTGCTGCGCCACATCCGGTGTAGCGATGCCACGCGGTGTCGCTACGTGTTGCCCGCCTTAGCGTCGCGAACATCCCATTGCGTGTCCTGAGCCGGTTCATAGCGGCAGAAGGTGCCGG
>JBBQGJ010000567.1:0-4206 GCA_038322925.1 Mycobacteriales bacterium | reverse complement strand
ACCACCGCATTCACCGGAATCGGCGAACGGCCCGGGCCGTTCGACATCGCCGTGCGGCCGATCGGGGCCTACGGGGACCAATGGCCGGACATCCACATGACGCCGGAGGAAGCGTGGCGCGCGCACGGCGACCTCGGGGGCAAGCTGATGATCCCGATCCACTGGGCGACCTTCGACCTGGCCCTGCATTCCTGGGCCGAACCCGTCGAGCGACTGCTCACCGCGGCCGGGTCGGCGCAGGTGGCGGTGCCGCGACCCGGAGAGCGGGTGCTCGGCGGCGACGCGCAGGTTCCGGACGGTTGGTGGCGCCGGCTGGGTTGATGCGGGCTACCAGATCTGCACCCGATCGGCCGGATCGAGCCACAGCCCGTCTCCGGGCCCGACCTCGAACGCCTGGTGGAACTCGTCCAGGTTCCGCACCACCTGGTTGCACCGGAATTCCGCCGGTGAATGCGGGTCAAGGGCCAGCAGGCGCACCACTTCGGCGTCCCTGATCTTGGTTTGCCAGACCCGCGCCCAGGACAGGAAGAACCGCTGCGTCCCGGTCAACCCGTCGACCACCTCCGGTTCGGCGCCATTCAGCGAGATGCGCCAGGCCTGGTAGGCGATGCCCAGACCGCCGAGGTCGCCGATGTTCTCGCCGACCGTCAACGCGCCGTTCACGTGGCTGCCGGGGGTCTGTGCGGGTTCGAGCACGTCGTACTGCGCGATCAGCTTCTTCGTCAGCTCGTCGAACGCCTCCCGGTCGGCGGGGGTCCACCAGTCGTGCAGCGCACCGCGACCGTCGTACTTCGAACCCTGGTCGTCGAACCCGTGGCCGATCTCGTGCCCGATGACGGCTCCGATCGCCCCGTAGTTGACCGCGTCGTCACCCTCGGGGTCGAAGAACGGCGGCTGCAGAATCGCGGCCGGGAAGACGATCTCGTTCATTCCTGGGTTGTAGTAGGCGTTCACGGTTTGCGGCGTCATGAACCACTCGTCGCGATCGACCGGGGTGCCCATCTTCGCCAGCTCCCGCTCGAGCTCGAAAGCGGCGGCACGCCGGGCGTTCCCGGCCAGATCATCGGGACTGACAACCAGCCCCGCGTAGTCGCGCCACCGCTTCGGGTAGCCGATCTTCGGGGTGAACGCGGCGAGCTTGTCCAGCGCGCGCGCCTTGGTCTCCTCGCTCATCCACGGCAGGTCGACGATGTTGACCCGGTACGCCTCCAGCAGGTTCGCCACCAGCTGGTCCATCCGCGCCTTGGCTGCGGGCGGGAAATGGCGCTCGACGTACAACCGACCAAGGGCTTCGCCGGCCGCCATCTCGACGAACCCGACGGCCCGTTTCCAGCGCTCGCGCAGCTGCGGGGTGCCGGACAGGGTGCGCCCGTAGAAGTCGAAGTTCAACTCGACCAGCGCGGCGGGTCCGAACGGCGCGCTCGACCGGATGACGTGCCAGGTCAACCAGTCCCGCCAGGACTCGATGCGGTCGTCGGTGAGCAGCGCGGCCAGCGCGGAGAGGAACTCGGGCTGCCGGATCACCGTCTGGTCCAGCAGGGCCGCCGGTGCGTCCAGGCCCGAGAGCCACGCGTCCCACAGCGGGGCGGGCAGGAGCGCGTCCAGCCCGGCCCGGTCCCTCGGGTTGTAGGTCTGCGTGCTGTCCCGGGAGCGGACCCGGTCCCAGTGGCCGGCGGCGAGTTCGGTCTCCAGTGCGATCACCCGGGCTGCCCGGGCCCGCGGGTCCGGCACATCGGCCAGCTCCAGCATGGCCGGAACGACCTCGGCGTAGGCGGCGCGGATCGGCGCCTGCTGATCGCCGGAGTAATAGGACTCGTCGGGCAATCCGAGACCGCCCTGGTAGATGTTCAGCACGTAGCGATCCGGGTCGGCCGGGTCGGAATCGATGTTGATGGCGAACGCGCCGCCGATCCCGTCGCGCTGCAGCCGACCCAATAGCCGCAGCAGGCTCTCGGCGTCACCGACGCCGTCGACCAATGCGAGCCGCTCCCGGATCGGCGCGGTGCCCAACCGTTCCACCGTCTCGGTGTCCATGAAGCTGCGGTACAGGTCGCCGATCAGCTGCTCCGGTGACCCGACCGGGGCGCCGTCCTCGGCCAGCGCCGCCGCCTCCTCGACGATCGCCTTGCCGTCCGCCTCCGCGGTGTCCCGCAACCGGTAGAACGCCCCGTCCATCGAGCGGTCCTGCGGGATGACGGCCTTCGCCAGCCACCCGCCGTTGACGTGAAGGAACAGGTCGTCCTGCACCCGAGCGGTGCCGTCGGCGGACAATTCGGAACTCTCGGCGGAACTCTCGGTGCGCAAGGCGGTCATGCGAACTCCTTCGGATCGATTCCGCACCCGACGCTACCTGCGGCACCGGCAGGTTCGATCCCCGGTCGGCCGATTCCGGGCCCGCCGTGCCCGATCGCTCAGCCGGACGTCGCGTCCAGGTGCTGCAGCAGATCGTGCGCGGCGAGCTCGACCTCCTTGTGCCGCCATTCGGCCGCCCGGTAGACGCAGGCGATCAGCCCGGTCCGGTGGATACGGCGGAAATCCCCGTAGACGAACGCGTACCGCGCCTTGGTCTCGTCGTTGGCGCCGTCCGTCAGCCCGAGGTGTGCCCGCCGACGGCCGCGGGTCACGGTGCTGGCCGCGGTCGACCGGGCCCGCGCGGACCTCGTCGACCACGAGGGACTGGACCCCGCCCTCTCACAGCGCACCACGGGGCTGGAAAGCCTCATGCTGGCCGCCGCCTGCTACCTTCTGCCGACCGAGATGCGGCAGATGGCCCGGGCCGGTGTCCCCACGATCTGGGCGTGGCCGACAGCCAGTTGGATGAACCACACCGACCGGGACACTGAGCTGACCGTCGCGGCCGCAATGGCCCAAGCCGTCATCGAGTTGGACGACCGCACCCGGCGAGGGCAGGGCCGTCCGTCCACCCTCACAGTGATCAACGGTGGCGAGAATCCACAGTGATGTAGATGATGAACCAGTCCGTTATCACGTAGTTCACTGTCTGGTGCATACTGGACCTATGACCGCCTCCCTGGAATTCGTGACGCTGAACGACAGCGAGGCCAAGGCAGTGCTCACCAATCACGTCGAGCTCCGCCCGGACGGCGAGGTGATCGCGGTGGCGGTGCCCGCAGACCTGGCCCCGGAGGTCCAGGCGGTTCTGCGTAGCCTCGCCGACAGTCTCGACGCCAACCAGGCGGCCCGGCTGCTCATCGAACACCTGACGCCCCAACGAACCCTGAGCCGTGGAGCGGTCCTGCAGGCACACCGCAACTCGGTCGCCCGCGACGCCCTGGCCGCCGAGTTCGGGTTGCTGTCCAGCAGCGACGTCGCCGAGCTGTCCAGGTCCGCCGCCCGCAACGCCGGGGCCACCGCCGCCCGGTGGCGCGCCGCCGGCCGCATCTTCGCCGTCACCAGCGGCGGCAAGGCGGCCCTGTTCCCCGGGTTCCAATTCGACGCCGGCGGTCAACCCGTCCCGGTCATCGCCGACATCCTCACCGTGCTGGCCGATCGGTTGGATCCGTGGTCGTTCGCATTGTGGTTCACCGGCGACAATCCTCGCCTCGGTGGGCTGCGCCCGGTCGACGCATTGAACAGCGACCCGGACGCGGTCCTCGCCGCGGCCCGGGCGCTGGCCAACGACCTGACGTGAACCCGGCACTCCACAGCAGCAGCCACCGTGTACCGCCGCCCATCCGGGTCCCACCGTTCCCGTCGGATGCCGACCCGCTGATCGGCGTGTGGCCCGCCGGCAGGGGCATCGTCCGGGTGAACGACGCGCTGTACAGCCCCCGCGGATTCTGGACCGGCACACCCACCCGACCCAGCCGATTCCACCCGTTCACCCCCACCGGGGCACCCGGTCCGGTCCCGGTGCTGTACGGATCGGACAGGCTCGCCGGCGCCATCTCCGAAACCGTGTTCCACGACGTCCCCGTCCGCGGCACCAAACATGTGCCGCGCGCCACGCTGCGCCGGAAACTGGCCATCACCCTGACCGCCACCCGCGACCTACGATTGGCCGACCTCACCGGCTACGGCTTGCGCCGGCTTGGCGCCACCCGCGCCGAGATCATCGACTCCGACCCGCGCAGCTACCCGCACACCGCCGGGTGGGCGCACGGCCTGCACGCCCACCGTGAGCACCTGGACGGCATCCAATGGGTGTCCCGGCAATACGACACCGCGCTCGCCCTGATCCTGTTC
>JBBQGJ010000566.1:0-4218 GCA_038322925.1 Mycobacteriales bacterium | reverse complement strand
GGACGTGAACAGTTGCCTCTCCGGGGTTCTCATGCTCGCTGAGCTTCTGCCCGGCGGCCAAAGCGATGATGGTTTGCCGCATGATGTTCTCGTGTCCGCCGAAGACAGTCGACGCGCTGCGCCCGCTGGAGGCGGCCTTCGCGATCGCAAGCTGCTTGCGGGCGAGAGCGGTCAGGGATGATTTGAGCATGTCGGCCCTCTTCTGCGGTGGTGGGTGACCGGACGTTGCGGCCCTGGGAGGTGGAGTGCTGTTGGCCAGTTGGTCGTCCCAGGTGGGGGGCGTGAGGGCGGTGTCCAACCGGCGGAGTTCGTCGCGATGCAGCGCGCTGAGGTGGGCCAATGTCTGCTCGCCGTCTTCGGTCAGCTGAACGCGGACCATGCGGGCATCGCCTGGATACGGGACGCGATCAACCAGACCCCGGGCCTGGGCCCGGTTGACCAGTTCCACGACACTGTGATGGCGCAGCTGAAGCCGATCCGCCAGCTCCCGGACCGTCGCCCAGTCCCGGTCGGGGAATCCTTTCAGAGCGAGTAGCAGCTGGTAGTGCTGTGGGGTGACCCCGTGATCACGCACTGTTTCCTCGCTGAAACGCAGGTAGTGGCGAATCCCGGAACGGAATCGGGCCAACGCCTCGAAGTCCTGCTTTGTCAGCGCCCCGCGACGTGACCCCTGAGCGGTGGCCGCAGCTCTCTTCACCATCCGCCAACTCTATCGTCTCACGACATATCGTGATACGATAGACGTTGGGTGGCGTGGTTGATTCTTGACCCTCATCGGAGGTGCGTTGTGCTCAGTGATCACGAGCGGGAAGCGTTGCGCGAACTCGAGCGCCAATTCACGGCCGAGCCGGATTCGGCCCAACTTCCTGCCAGCCACCACGCGGTCCGTAGGCATTTCGGCCCCTCCAGCATGCTGTTGATCACGACAATGCTTTTCCTCGGCATGATCATGTTGATGGCCGGTTCGCTCACGGGTGCACTGATGTTCGGCACCCTGACATGGCTGATCTGGTGGGCCTGGTTGCCATCGACCGACGACACGCAGCAGCCACCGTGACAGGACGCCGCTTCGACAAACCTGGTTGATTTACAACAAGTCGGAAAGCGGAAAGGCAAACCGATGACCATCGTTTATGTTTTGATCGCAATTGCGGCTCTGGCCGTTGTGCTGCTGGGGTCGAGCGTCCGTCACCCAATTCGAACGAGGCGTGGTGTTCCGCTTCGGGCAGCTCCGCCCGGAGATCCGCGGACCGGGACTTGCCCTGATCGTGCCGTTCGTTGATCGTCTGCAGAAGGTCAACATGCAGATCATCACCCAACCGGTGCCCGCGCAGGACGGCATCACCCGGGACAACGTGACCGTCCGGGTGGACGCCGTCCTTTACTACCGGGTGGTCGACCCGGGACGGGTCGCCGTCGATGTCGAGGACTACGGCTCCGCGATCCTGCAGGTTGCGCAGGCCTCGCTGCGCTCGATCATCGGCAAAAGTGAGCTCGACGACCTGCTCTCCAACCGGGAGAAGCTCAACCAGGGGCTGGAACTGATGATCGACAACCCGGCCGTCGGGTGGGGAGTGCACATCGACCGCGTCGAAATCAAGGACGTCGCACTGCCGGAGTCGATGAAAAGATCGATGTCACGGCAGGCCGAAGCGGAACATGAGCGCCGCTCACGGGTCATCATCGCCGAGGGCGAGCTGCAAGCTTCGCAGAAGCTGGCAGAGGCGGCCGAGGTCATGGCCGAGCACCCCGCCGCGCTACAACTGCGGCTGCTGCAGACCGTGGTGGAGGTGGCGGCGGAGAAAAACTCCACCCTGGTTCTCCCCTTCCCTGTCGAACTGCTCCGCTTCCTCGAACGAGCGACTCCCCCGGACACCGACACCCGCTCACCCCGCCCAGCCCAGCCATCACCTACCGCCGCCAACGGCCTGGCCCCCGCAGTCCTGGCCGAGAAGCGTCAAGCCGCCGACCCGGACCTACTCGATCGCATCTGGACACGAACGTGACCACGTCACCTCCCGGCGGCGACAACGGCGCCGATCCGTGAAACATGGTCGGAGAAGGCGTCCAATACCCGGTTGGAGATCATCACATGCGCACCGCAACGATTGTTCTCGTCTTCCTGAGCCTCGCCGTGATCCTCTCCCTGCTCGGAATCATGTTGCTGCACTGGCGCCGGTTCCGCGCCGAAACCGATCGTTACCGGGCCTGGCAGTCGGTGTTCGGGCAGCGGGGAGCGAAGGTGGCGCTGATCATCGGGTTCGTTGCGCTCGCCGTCCTCACCGGTGCCCTCGGTGCTTTCCAGATGCAACCGACGTGATCACACGCCGACGTTCAGGTGAACACAGCAGCAGCCGACCACAGCCGCGTCAGAAGAGCGCATTCCCCGGGGCTGACCGTGGAACAGCGGCCTGCAGTCCACGGCACTCGCTAGGAAACGGGGTGCCCGGGGCATGAGGACAGCCTTCGATCTACCGGAATCAGTTACCCGGCAAGTGGTGTCGGCGGCCGGGATGGCCCCGTCACTGTTGAACACCCAGCCGTGGCGGTTCCGGCTCAGCCCGGACCGGATCGAGGTCCACCCCGACCTGGGCCGCCGGTTGATCGCCCACGACCCCGAAGACCGGGAACTACGGATCGCCTGCGGCGCAGCCCTGTTCAACCTCCGGCTGGCGTTGCACGCACACGGTGTCACACCGGCGGTGACCATCGCACCCGGCGACCTACCGGACGCACTGGCCGTCATCCGGCGCGGCCCGGCGGCCGTGCAGTCCCGCGGTGACACCGTCCTGCACGCGGCGATCAGCCAACGGCGGACCAACCGGCAACCATTCCTGGACACCGCGGTGCCGGCCAGTGATCGACGGTTGCTGATCCGGGCGGCCGCTGAAGAACACGCGGTGTTGCACGTCGTGTCTGATGACGCGGGACGATCCGAGCTCCGTCGAATCGTGAAGGCGGCCGACGAGCGGCAACGCGACAGTCTGGTCTGCCAGGCCGAGTTGGATGCCTGGACCGGGTTCGGGCACACCCGGCCGGACGGCGTGCCGCTGGCCGCGGCCGGACCGAAGCCCGAACCCCGGGACCCGTGGGCATACCGGGACCTCGGTCACGGGTTGTCCCGGGTCAGAGTGCTCGGCAGACCGTTCAGGACCGAACCGTTCGTTGTCGTGCTGGGTACCGTGAGCGACCGGCACACCGATCAGGTGCAGGCCGGGCAGGCGCTGCAACGTGTGCTGCTGACCGCGACCGCGCTCGGGCTCACTGCGTCCTTCCTGTCCCAACCCATCGAGGTCACTGAACAACACCGGCAATTGGCCAAACTCCTGGCGAATCGGCTGTACCCGCAGGCGATCCTGCGTCTGGGTTTCAGTCCACCCGTCACCGCGGCGACCCCGCGACGCGATGCCGCGGACCTTCTCGTCGCACAGACCCCCGCGTGCAGGTGGTGAGGGTGGCTGTCTATCCCGCCGCCAGGTCGGGAACGGCGCGACGAACCCTGTCCGGCAACCCAGCCCCACCGATCGTTCTCGCACAGGCTGGGACGATCAACCCATATCGGAGGTTTGTTGTGCTCAGTGATCACGAGCGGAAAACGTTGCGTGAACTCGAACGTCAATTCCCGGTCGGACCGGTCATTTGGTTTGGTGCACGCCGTAGGGCCTACAAGCGACGGTTCGCGGACATCCTGGCGCTGGTGACCTCCGTGATTTCCACTGCGACCCTGCTGGCAGCGGGTTCCGTCGGGGTCGCACTGCAGCCCGCGACAGCGACAGGGCCAGAGTCGGCGGCCCTGACCAGACTTCACCAGTTGTTCGCCGAAGCGCGAAGTCTCTGACGATCACGACCCGCCGATTGCTTCTGCCGAGCACGTCGGGACGGTGCTCCAAGAGGGGGCATACCGCTGAGCCTGGGACCGGCGAAGCTCTCCTTCGGGGATCCTTTTGTAGGCAGGAAAGAGGTCCACGTAGTGGAGTGCTGTGGTCGCGCTGAGATTTGGACCATCGGGCATTGGGTTTGCCCGGAGGCGACGTTCATCCGGCTTCTTCGGTCGCAGGGTATCGACATGGTGGTGGATGTGCGGAAAGCGCCGGGATAAACCGGCATGAAGGAGGAGATGGAAACGCTCTACACCGAAGGAGTAGCGATCCACGGTGGCCCCGAGTCATGCGTTGGCGACCCGCGAGGGCGCAGCGAAGCGTTGACAGGGGTACACGT
>JBBQGJ010000565.1:0-4241 GCA_038322925.1 Mycobacteriales bacterium | reverse complement strand
TGCGACCCCATCCCGGTGAGCCGCATGCACGTCGCGGGCGTGATCCCGGTGTAGGGGTAGAAGAACGCCGTGTGCGGTTCAGTTTCCGTGCCCAGTCGCTCCGGCTCGGCACCACGCCGTTGGGGGTGATCTCCGGCGGTGGGTCGAGGAATTCGTAGCCGCCGACGAAGAGCATGTTCAACCAGTTCGAGTCTTCGTGGTAGGTGAAGCCCTCTTCCTCGCGGGGGGCGAAGGACACCGTTCGGGCGGTGGCGTTGCCGACGGCGCGGCGTCTTCCAGGATGCCGCGGAGCCGGTCGTCGGGGGCGAAGGGTTTGCCCTTGGTGATTCTCCGACGGAGGCCAGCAGTCCCAGGGTGTGCGGGTCGCCGGCGCCGACTGGTTCGTGTTGCACCAGTTCGTGGGTGGTGTCCCAGAAGGTGTAGTCGTTCGGTGGGACCGTGTTGAACGACAATCCCGAGCCCTCGTGGAATGTCGTTTCGGGTCGCGGCGCGGGCGGCGCGAGCGGTGCCTTGCCGGCCAGGAACGCCGCGACCGGGGTGCCCTCGGTTCCGGGGGAGTAGGGGTAGATCCGCAACCCTTCCTTGATGGTCTTGACTGCGGGTGCGGGGTCGTTGTCGACCATGAACGTGCGGCCGAACGCGACGACCCGTGACGTCCGGGAATGCGCGACGTGGAAACCACTTTCCGGTATCGGGCCGTCGTGCCCGGGGCCGACGAGCAGGTATTTGCCGCCCTGCGCCCTGTCCGGCCCGGACACGCCGAGGTCGGTGACCCACCGGAACCACATGTCATCGACCGCGCCGAGGATCCCCGACGGCGGCCCCAGGGCCGGGACCTCCAGCACCATCGGCCCACTGGACAGGTCGACGAACGTGATGAAGTAGGAGGTGTCGCAGTTCGCGGTCGGGAACAGCGACGCTGAGTCCATCAGGTAAAAGGTCAGTACGGAGATGTCCTGCACCCCGAGCGACCGGAACCCGCGGTGCATCGCAGTCAACGACGCACCAGGGAAGCGCTCCAGAAACCCTTCCACGGCGTGCACGAAGTCGAGGTGGTCCCACAACAGACTCGCCGTTTTGCGTCCGTCGGGGCGCCGTCGTCGAACTCCAACGTCCCCGACCGGGTCTGTACCCGATCAGGGTAGTGACGCACTGGTGCAGTTGTCGGTCGCTACACCTCGATCGGCAGCCGGGCGCCGATCGGCGCCCATCTGATGACCTCACGCACGTCCGCGGGAGCCTTGCCGAATTCCCTCTCGATGACTTCGCGGTGCTGCCGGAAATGCGACCACCCCTCGTAGTGCACGGGAATCGCGAGGTGCGGTCGGATCAGCCCGCACAATTCGATCGCCTGGGCGGCCGTCATCGAATAGCGAACCGGCCCGGTCACCGGGAACCGCACCCCGCCGAGGTGCAGCCGCGCCGTCCCGACGTCCACCCGGTCCGCCACCGAGCGGACACAGTCGTACAGCACGATGTCACCGGAGATCCACAGTGCGCCGTGCTGCTGGCCGGACCAGCTCAGTGCGAACCCGATGACGTCGCCGGTGATGGGCCTGCTGGCCGGCGGTCCGTGCCGGCAGGGTGTCGCGGTGACCTCGATCGTGGGCCGCCCCGGTGCCTCCAGACGCGTTGCAGCCCATGGCTCGAGCCCGCGGACCGAGCCACCCAGCCTGCCGGACAGGCGCCGCGCCCCCGCGGCGGTGGTGAGCACGGCGCCGGCGGCGGGCAGCAGCGTCCGACCTGAGTCGTCGAGATTGTCCGCGTGGTGATCATGGCTGAGCAACACCGCGTCGATCCGGCCGATCTCGGCGGCCGGGATCGCCGGGCCATGAAGCTTCCGGGACGCCGACCCCCAGCCGAAGGTGTATCTGCGGCCGGGGGAGTCGAACGTCGGGTCGGTCAGCAGCCGCCACCCACCGATCTCGATCAGCGTGGTCGGCCCACCGATGTGCGTGATGTCGACCGATGTCATGCCGAGCCGGTGTCGGATGCTCGTTCCGACGCGGTGTCGCCTTCAATAGCAACGGCTTTCGCGTGCTGCCCGTCCGCCGTGCCGCTGGCGTGTGCGACGGCCCAGTCCAGCGCGTAGTCGGCGACCTGTTCCCAGCCGTCCTGCGCGGGCAGCAGATGCGGACCGTCGAATTCCTTGATCTCGGTGATGGTGTCCGACTTGTAGTGCTTGGCGTTCGACCGCTGGATGCTCGGCGGCATCAAATGGTCCTGGGTGCCCGAGATGAACAGCAGCGGCGCTCGTTTGTCATTGTGGTAATTCACCCAGTTTCCCTGATGCCCGGGGGTGACGTTGGCCAGCGCGGTGCCCCAGAAGATATTGCCTGATGCCGGGATGTGGTAGCGCTCGTACAACGCGAGCGACTCCTCGTCGGAAAACGTGTTCGTGAAAGCGTAGTGCCATTGCTCGGGGGTGAAACCGACCGCGCGGTGCCGGTTGGCCGGATTCTTCAGCACCGGGAAGGTGGACCGGACCTGTGACAGCGGGATCACCGCCACGCCCTCGGTCGGCGCCGAGTTGATGGCCACCCCGGCGGCGCCGTAGCCGTGGTCGAGCAGCACCTGGGTGAACACGCCGCCGGCGGAATGGCCGATGAGAATCGGCGGTTTCGCCAGTCCGCCGACGACGGACTCGAGGTGGTCGACGATCTGCGGAACGGTCACCTTCTCGATCGGCGTCGGGTCGGCGTTGAGCGCCTCGACCTCCACCTCGAACCCGGGGTAGGCGGGCGCCAGCACCGTGTACCCGCGCTGCTCGTAGTGGCTGATCCAGTGTTCCCAGCTGCGGGGCGTCACCCAGAAACCGTGGATGAGGACGATGGTGTCTGGCCCGGACTTCTCGGTGCTCATGGTGTGCTCCTGTCGGTGAGGAAGGCGAAGAGGTCTGCGGACAGTTCTGCCTGGTGGGTGTCGGTGATGCCGTGCGGGGCGCCGGGATAGACCTTGAGTTGGGCGCCCTTGATTCGGGCTGCGGATGCCCTGCCGCCGACCTCGAACGGCACGACCTGGTCGTCGTCACCGTGGATCACCAGGGTGGGTACGTCGATCTTGTCGAGATCCGGCCGGAAGTCGGTGGCCGAGAACGCCGCGATGCACTCGAGGGCGTTGCGATGGCCGGCCTGCATGCCCTGCAACCAGAATGCATCGCGGATGCCGCGGGACGGGTTGGCACCAGGCCGGTTGGCCCCGAAGAACGGCCCGTCTGCCAGGTCCTGGTAGGTCTGCGAACGGTCGGCCAGCGAAGCGGCCCGGATCGCGTCGAACACCTCGATCGGCACGCCACCGGGGTTGTCCCGCGTCCGCAGCATGAACGGCGGCACCGCGGAGACCAGCACGATCTTGGCCACCCGGCCGGTGCCGTGCCGGCCGACGTACCGGGCCACCTCGCCACCGCCCGTGGAGAATCCCACCAGCGCAAGATTCTTCAGGTCGAGCGTGTCGATCAGGGTGGCCAGATCGTCGGCATAGGTGTTCATGTCGTTGCCACCCCAGGTCTGGGTCGACCGGCCGTGCCCACGGCGATCGTGAGCGATCACCCGGAAACCGTTGGCGGCCAGGAAGAGCATCTGCGCTTCCCAGCTGTCGGACTGCAACGGCCAGCCGTGGCTGAGCAGCACCGGTGGCCCGGCGCCCCAGTCCTTGTAGTAGATCTGCGCGCCGTCGGCGGCCTGCACAAAGCTCATCGCGCCTCCTGTTCTCCCGTCCGACCGAGTCTTCTCGTGCGAGGGCGGTCGCGAATCCCGTGTCTCGCGTAGTCCTGACCGGGTGTCCGCGGTCACGGACGACGACCGCGGCTACCGTCCGGCCCTGTCGAGCTGGGCCAGGCGGTGCTCGACGGCCCGGTGTCGCTCGGGTGGCGAGACGGCCAGCAGGTGCTGGAGCATCGCGCGCAGCCGCCGGCTGACCATCGGATGCATGGGGGTTTCGGCGATTTCGTCGGCGCCGGCGGCCAGGAATTCCTCCCACCCGGGAGCGTCGAAGAGCACCCTGGGGGTCCCCCCGTCGTCGACGATGAGCCCGACCGCGAGGTCCCGCGCGGCCAGGGTGGAGAGCAGGTTCTCGATGCCATCGATCGCCTGGACCGCGGACGCCGGGTCGTTGACCGCTGACGACATCGCCCGGAGCGCAATGTCGTTCAGCAGCCGGAAGCCGAGTAGTGGGTCCTGGGTGAAGTTCCGCTCGATGCCCACTTCCAGACACTTCAAGCACAGGCCCGGTTCCGGTGCGCT
>JBBQGJ010000564.1:0-4252 GCA_038322925.1 Mycobacteriales bacterium | reverse complement strand
ACGCTCACAACACCAGTCACACGCGTCCCACCCATCTCGAGTCACCCCCACACACCCGAACTGGGCCACCAACATCCGCGAGCATGATCATCTCGACCTCGGCATCGACCCGGCGGCCGACTCGCTTATTTGAGGGCTAGTTGATCAGATCAAAGGAAGCCGGCACAAGAACATGAAGGAATTGCGCTCAGGGTCAGTTCGGATCCTGTTCGCATTCGATCCTGCCAGGCAGGCGGTGCTGCTCGTAGCCGGTGACAAGCCTGGATCCTGGAGCACCTGGTACGAAACCGCAATACCTGTGGCCGATGACCTTTACGCGGCATGGACGGAGCACCGATGACACGAGCACGTTCATGGGCCGAGGTGCGGGCGCAGAAGGCACCCGAGATCAGTGAAGCCGCACGCGAGGCGGCTCGAACAGAGCTTGACGCCGAGATCGCTGGATACCGGTTGAAGCAGATCCGACTCGAACAGCGCCGCACTCAAACGGAGCTTGCAGACGAAATGCAGGTCAGTCAGCGCAGGGTTTCTGCCATCGAATCTGCGGCACTTTCAACCACAGAAGTCGGAACCATTGCCGCATACGTGGCGGCTCTCGGCGGTCGGCTTCGGCTCGTCGCAGATTTCAATGGCGAGACGGTTGTTATCCACAATGAGGCGGCCATAGAAGCCAAGACCCCGGCGCCGCCGGCAACTCACCGAGCAGAGCGCAAGGCAGGAGACAGCCAAGCCTCCCCGATCACGATTCCGGCCAAGACCCGCAGCAAGAAAGCCCAGGCGAACGAAGCCAAGGAATCTGAGTCAGCGACATCAAAGGCCGCATCCCCCGTCAGACGGCAGCCCAAAAAGGCAGTACCCGCAAAGCGTTCCCACGCAGCTTCAACCCGCTAGTTCCCCACTTTGCCCTGTCCTGCACCTGGTTCTCTATGGATGTCGGCGGATACGGATCCAAGGATCGCCGGGAAGCAGGGCTGCCGCTACCCACTCAGCGCCACTTTCCTGTAGTCGGCGCCACCATATGTCGGAGCCCAGACCTCAAAACCGGCGCCCAGTTGAGGCGAGCAGCGCCCTACCGGCCCGCGGCGCATCCGGCGCGCCCGGACCGCAAGCGCGAACCCCAACAGGGACCGCCTATTGCCCGCCAGGCACGTTCCGCTCGATATCGGTGAGCCAGACCACCGCGTTCCCGTCCGACGGGGCGCGCCAATCCCCGCGGGGGCTGAGCGAGCCACCGGCCGACACCTTCGGCCCGTTCGGCATCGCCGAGCGCTTGAACTGGCTGAACCCGAAGAACCGCTGCACGAACACCACCAGCCATTTCCGGATGGGCACCAGGTCGTACGCGCGGCGCCGTTCCGGCGGGAAACCGACTGGCCAGCGACCGCCGTCCACGTCGCGCCAGGCGTGCAGCGCCAGGAACGCGATCTTCGACGGCCGGAACCCGTAGCGCAGCGCGTAGAAGAGGTTGAAGTCCTGCAGCTCGTAGGGCCCGATCGATTTCTCCGTGCTCTGCGGCACCTCCCCGTCCTGCACCGGGATCAGCTCCGGGGAGATCTCGGTGTTCAGGATCGACAGCAGGATCTCGTCGACCTGCGCCGAGAAATCCTCCAGCCCGCCGACCCAGCGGATCAGGTGCTGGATCAGCGTCTTGGGCACCCCGGCGTTGACGTTGTAGTGCGACATCTGATCGCCCACCCCGTAGGTGCTCCAGCCCAGCGCCAGCTCGGACAGGTCCCCGGTGCCCAGCACGATGCCGCGGTGGTGGTTGGCCAGCCGGAACAGGTAGTCGGTGCGCAGCCCCGCCTGAACGTTTTCGAACGTGACGTCATAGACCTCCTCGCCGCGGGCGAACGGATGCTCCAGGTCCGCGAGCATCTGGCGCGCCGCCGGCCGGATGTCCAGCTCGGCGGCGGTGACCTCCAGGGCCCGCATCAAGGCCCAGGCGTTGGCCTTGGTGGAGCTGCCGGTGGCGAAGCCCGGCATGGTGAAGGCCAGGATGTTCGTCCGCGGCAGGTCGAGCAGGTCCATCGCCCGCGCGGCCACGATCAGCGCGTGGGTGGAATCCAGCCCGCCGGAGACCCCGATCACCACCCGGTCGGTGTTGATCGCACGGAGCCGCTGCACCAGGCCGTCGACCTGGATGTTGTAGGCCTCGTAGCAATCCTGGGCCAGCCGCTCCGGATCGGCCGGGACGAACGGGAACCGCTCCACCACGCGGCGCAAGCCCAGATCGCCGTCAGGCGGGTCGAGCCGGAACCCGACGGTGCGGTATGCGTTTGGACCCGAAACCGGGGCGACCACCCGCCGGTTGTCCTCGAACGTGCCCTGCCTGGCGCGTTCCTGGCGGAGCAGATCCAGGTCGATGTCGGCGATGGTGAGCTGCGGGTCCTCCTCGAAGCGGGCGCCCTGACCCAGCAGGGTGCCGTTCTCGAAGATGCTGGTCTGGCCGTCCCAGCTCAGGTCCGTGGTTGACTCCCCCTGCCCGGCCGCCGCGTACAGATAGGCCGCCAGGCAGCGCATCGACTGGCTCCGGCACAGCACGCTGCGGGTGTCGGCGCGGCCGATGGTGATGGGGCTGCCGGACAGGTTCGCCAGCACCGTCGCGCCGGCCAGCGCCAACCCGCTGGACGGCGGCACCGGGACGAACATGTCCTCGCAGAGCTCCACGCCGATCATCAGCCCCGGCACGTCAAGAGCCTCGAAGAGCAGGTCGACCCCGAAGGGCGCCGCCCGGCCGGCGACGTCGACCGACAGCCCGGTGATCCCCCGGCCGGACGCGAACTGGCGTCGCTCGTAGAACTCGCGGTAGTTGGGCAGGTGCAGTTTGGGCACCACACCGAGCACCTCGCCGCGGTGGATCAGCACGGCCGTGTTGAACAACCGGGCCTGGTGGCGTAGCGGGGCGCCGACGATGATCACCGGCAGCAGCTCGGCGGAGGCCCGGATCAGAATGTCCAGTCCCTGGTGCACCGCATCCAGCAGGGCGTCCTGCCCGAGCAGGTCGTCGATCGCGTAGCCGGTCAGCGACAGTTCCGGGAACACCGCGACGGCCACGCCCTGCTCGGAGCAGCGACGGCTGACGTCCACGATGCTCTGGGCGTTGCGGACGGGGTCGGCGATGAAGACGTCGGCGGTGCACGCCGCGACCCGGGCGAAGCCGTGCGCGTAGAGGGAGTGGAACGTCATGATCACATCTTCGCCGCAGTGGGCAGGTGTCGGCTCGGCGGCCCGCGGTGCGGCAGTATTGCGGCCAGCACACCGCGAACCTCCCCCGCCACCGAGACATCAGCCCCGGTGTCATCAGGGACATCCACAACCGGATGGCCTGTCTACCGGAAGGGTGGATCTGATGGCTTACACCGTTAACGCCAAACGGTGGGAACACGGCTGGGAGCTCCACATCGACGGGATCGGAGTGACCCAATCCGCCTGCTTTCCGACGCCGAAGCAATGGTCCGCGACTACCTGGCTGCTGACGAGATTTCCGACGCCGAAACCGCAGAGGTGACCATCCATCCCGACCTGGGTGGCCTGGCGGATCTGATCCATGCGGTACGGGCACAAACAGAAGGAGCGCAAATCGCGCAACAGGAGGCAGCGAGGGCCGCACGGAACCTGGTCGCTCAACTACGGCAGGCTGGTCTGTCCGTCGCTGATACTGCGACCGTTCTTGGCGTCACCAAAGGCCGCGTCTCCCAACTCGTGTCACACTGATCGCAGATTCGCGCGCAGGAGGCCGGAAGCACGGAAAGCCGATTCTGGCGTTGCGAGGCGCGCCTTGGTGGGCGCGGCGTCGATCGCGTCAACTCCAGTGAATCACCCGTTGCGACCAGACCGACCTCAATCGCCACGAAGGTGTCACAAGCCCAGGACGAGTCGGAGCCCGCGGTCGACGTCGCGCATCAGTGACAGCGGTGTGCTGCCGATCCAGTCGCTGAGGTCGCTCTTGTTCAAGGTGACGAGTGCGGTGACGTTGACGACGGAGTCGCGGGGTAGCCGCGTGACAGCGGATGGAAGGAAGGTGTTGCCCGGCACGGTAGCCAACGCGGTGTTAGAGGTGACGACCGCGGCCAGGACCGTGGCCAGTCGGCTGTGGTTGTAGGACGAAGCTTGGATCACCAAGATCGGTCGTCGCTTGGCCGGCCTGCTCCCGGCGGCCGGACCGAGATCAGCCCAGTACAGGTCGCCGCGTTCGATCACCATTCTTCGTCGGTGTCAGCCAGGGTGCGGTGGCCCACGGCAACTGCGTCAG
>JBBQGJ010000563.1:0-4258 GCA_038322925.1 Mycobacteriales bacterium | reverse complement strand
CGGACCGGGCGCTCCGCGACTTGGCCGCGGATCGCGTCATCGGTGCTGCAGTCCTGCTGGTCGACTCGTGAGTCTGAGCACTCAGCTCAGCTCAGGCCCGGCACCAACCTCGCCAATCTGTTCAACCTCACCGGAGTGACGAACCGTTCACAGCAGGACACCGAACTGCGGGACACCTGCATCATCGCCGCCCCGATCGCCGGACAGAACGTTGACACCACCCTTGAGGTCGCCGAACCCGCAGAACTGAACCACGACGGCATCTCCAACGACCCACCCGCGTCACCGACGTGAACCACGGCGCCGTTGTCGACGCGAAGGACCTGCATGCGGTCGGGGTGGCCAGCAACATCGTCACCGTGCCGTTCCACATCAGCGGTGCGCCTGCCTGATCGAACCCTGAGGTCCGGCGGCCGTGACATCACATGTTGCGGCCGCCAACTCGGCGTGACGGAGACGCGGATTCCGGACGACAGCGCACCCCTTGCTTCCTCAGTGATCGATGGTTCCGCACCCTGTGACGGTGAACGGCAAACCGAGTACCCCGACCTGTCACTGCGAATGCGGTCCCGGATCGAACCCGCCGGGCTGTTCCAGGACCTGGTCGACCACGGGCAGGTCCGGTCATAGCCGCGGCGCGGTCTTGAGGCTCGCGCTGGGACAGCGCCGCCGACGCCCTGGGCCATCTCGCCGTGCAGACCGCGCACCGGCACCTGCAAGGGATCCCGCAAGGCCGTAACGGTTAACACCAACGACGCCGCCGTCATCAACGACACGCACCTCACCCAAGCTGGCACGTCCATCCCGTTTCTTATCGGATGGGACTTTCGGCACTGTCGCCCCCGGTCCGAGCGACCGACAGTGAGACGTTGCTCGCCCAACCAATTCGTCCGCCGAATCGCTCAGCGGGAGGGGTATTGCATGCGCACATCCCAGAGACAGGGGGGCACCGCAACTCGATTCGACGGTACCGATGACCGGCCGGCAGACCATCCCCGCGGGCCCTTGGCCCGCAAGGACTCGGCTGCGTTGCGCTGAGCCTGGTAAAGCCACTCTGGATAGGGGAGGAATAGGACGTGAGCCGAATCGACGCTGTTCCCGAGGTGCTGTGGCAGCCCAGCCCCGCGCGCGTGGCCAGCGCACGGATCAGCGGGTTCGCCGCATTCGCGGCGGCCAAGAGCGGTCGCGACCTGCCGGACTACGGGTCGTTATGGTCGTATTCGACGACGGATCTGGAGGGCTTCTGGTCCGCGGTTGCGGACTATTTCGACGTCCGTTGGCATCGGGCGCCAGAGCGGGTATTGGCGTTATCAGTGATGCCCGGTGCGGAGTGGTTCCCTGGCGGCACTCTGAACTACGCCGAACACGCGCTTGCCGGCTCGGACACCCGCCCGGACTCGGACCCGGCGGTGATCGTGTCGTGCGAAGACGGCACCGGCGAGCACATCACGTTGGCCGACCTGCGCAGACGGGTCGGCGCCGCGCAGGCCGGGTTACGGCCGGGTAGGGATTTCGCGATCACGGCCACCATCGAGCAGCTGCGGGCGGCGCTGCCGGGCCTGTCCGGCGCGGTGCACATCCCCGTCCTGGGCACCGCCACACCGGATGGGATGACCGGGTGGGCTGATTTCGTCGCCGTTTCCGGTGCCGTCGAGTTCACCCCGGTGCCGTTCTCCGCCCCGCTGTGGGTGTTGTATTCCTCGGGTACCACCGGGCTACCCAAGCCGATCGTCCAGTCGGTCGGCGGGATATTGATGGAGCATATGAAATCCATTGGGCTGCAATCGGATCTCGGCCCGGGTGACCGGTTCTTCTGGTTCAGCACCACCGGTTGGATGATGTGGAACTATCTGGTCGGCGGCCTGTTGGTGGGTGCGACGATCCTGCTCTACGACGGCAGCCCGGGCTATCCAGACCTCATGACATTGTGGCGGCTGGCCGCACGTCACCGGATCAGCTACTTCGGCACGTCGGCGCCGTTCATCATGGCGTGTCGGAAGGCTGGGCTGGCGCCGGCCGAGTTGGACCTGACTTCGATCAAAACCATTGGCTCGACGGGATCCCCCTTGTACGCCGAAGGTTTCGACTGGATCCATGACCATGTCGGCACCGATATCCAGATTGCGTCGTTGTCCGGCGGCACCGACATCTGCACTGCCCTGGTCGGCGCCGCGCCGACGGTACCGGTGTGGAAGGGGGAGATCTCGTGTCGGGCGTTGGGTGCGCGGGTCGAGGCGTTCTCCCGGACGGGTGAGTCGCTGACGGACGAGGTCGGTGAGCTGGTCGTCACTGCCCCGATGCCCTCGATGCCGGTGTTCTTCTGGGGCGATGACGGGACCCGGCTGCACGACTCGTATTTCGCCGACTACCCGGGGGTTTGGCGGCACGGCGACTGGATCCGCATCACCCCCCGTGGGTCCTGTGTCATCGAGGGCCGTTCCGATGCGACCCTGAACCGCGGCGGCGTGCGGATGGGCACGGCCGAGTTCTACCGGGTCGTCGAAATGCTGCCCGAAGTGATCGATTCCCTGGTGGTGGATACCTCGACGTCCTCCGGTCCAGGCGACCTGCTGTTGTTCCTCGTGCTCGCCGACGGCGCCGAACTGACCGACGTCGAGCCACGACTGCGGTCGTTGATCCGATCCGAGCTATCGCCCAGGCACGTCCCAGGAGCGATGGTGCCGGTCTCTGCGGTTCCGCGGACTCTCAACGGCAAGAAATGCGAGGTCCCGATCAAACGGATCCTCGCCGGAGCCGTCGTCTCGTCCGTGGTGTCCATGGATGCCCTGGCCGACCCCACCGGGTTCGATGCGTTCCTGTCCGCGGCGCGGGCAGCGGTCGGTCCCGCGAATCCCCAGTGACGGTCGAAAGACGCAGCGACGAAACGCATGCGGCCCGGTGCAAGGTTGCGTTGGCGCAAGCCATCGACGCCCCGGGACGTTCACCCCAAACGGCAGGAGACGACACATGACCGTACTGATCACCGGAGGGACCGGGTTTGTCGGCGCCCATGTGGCCAGGCTCTTGATACAGGAGCAAGAGCAGGACATCACCGTTTTTGATATTAATCCATCCACCAAATTCATCGACGACATCGTGGACAAGGTCACCGTGGTCCGGGGCGACCTCGGCAACCTCAGTCACGTGCTGAATGTCGTGTCCTCCTGTCAACCCAAAACCATCTTTCATTTGGGCGGCATGCTCTCCGTGCCGTCCGACGCCGATCATGCGGCCTCGTTCCGGGCGAACGCCATGGGAACGTTCCACGTCTTGGAGGCAGCCCGGCTGTTCGGCGTCGAGCAGGTCATCTTCAGCAGCACCCTCGCCACCTATGGCCTGGACCTGGAAGAGGGAATCGCCGTTGATGACTACTCCCTCCAGCGCCCCGAGCTTTTTTACGGCACCACGAAGGTATTCAGCGAGTTGATGGGACAATTCTATCGGAGGAAGTTCGGCCTCGACTTCCGCGGTGTGCGCTACCCATCGATCGTCGGCCCGGGCGTCAAGACCCCCGGAGTCGTGCAATACACATCCTGGATGATCGAGGACAGCATCCAAGGCAAACCGTTCACCGTGCGTGTTTCCCCAGATACCAGAACACCTGTGATGTATTTCAAGGACGCAGCTCTCTCCGTCGTCGCATTGGCCCTTGCCCCCCGGGAATCCATCAAGATGGTCAACTACCTCGTTGCCGGGGCAAAGCCCGTGGCGACGGCCGGCGAGCTCGCCGACATCATCAAATCACGAATCCCGGGGGCCAAAATCGATTTCGAGCCCGATAAAGACATGCAGAAGATACTGAACAAGCTCCTTCACCCCATCGACGACAGCGTCGCCCAGCAGGAATGGGGTTGGAAAGCCGAATACGATCAGGAACAAATCGTCGACGACTTCATCGCCGAGATGAGCAGCAACCCACAAAGATATTCGTAGGACGGCACCGCAGCACCTACGGGGCGCAGGAATGTCAACCGTCACGATAAGTGGCAGGTTCTAGTAGTTTATCTGGCAGATTCTGGTCGACTCATTTGGCTGTTCGACCAGTTATTGAGCCACCAGCGCAACGACCCGGCCCGGGTTGCTCGCGCAATTTTTTCGAGCGCGACAGGCGGTCGCGTTCGTCCTGGACCCAGGTCTCATCGGGTTGCCGTTGTTGATCAATGAGGTCGGCGACGAGGCGGCGTTGGACGGTCAATTCCCGGCGGGGGTGGTGGCCGATGTAGCGCCATTCCCTCGATCAGGGCGCGCATCTGCGCCG
>JBBQGJ010000562.1:0-4259 GCA_038322925.1 Mycobacteriales bacterium | reverse complement strand
GGCGGACCGCTCGGCTTTGCCGCCGCCAGCCACCAGTGGCCACAGCACGACCGCGGCACCGGCGATCACCGCGAAGACCAGGTTGCGGGTGCCCAGCACGACGACGACCCCGACCACGAGGCCGGCGAACAGCGACCGCTTCTCCTTGCTGCTCAGCCTCTGCCCCCGACGTGTGCGTCGCGGCAGGGCCGGGACCAGCGGCAGGCCACGGATCAGGCGTCCGAGCCCGAGCAGTCCGATCCCCAGCAGCACCCCGAGAACCACGACCATGATCAGACCCACCCTCCCGGTCCGGTGCCGTCGCGGTAGCCGACCTCGCGGAGCGCCTCCAGACAGTTGATCGCGACCGGCTCATCTCGTACCGCCATCCCATCCGGTCCGGGCTTGAAGATCTCGTTTGTCTTCAGGCCGTACTCGTCGTAGCCGACGATCTCGCGCACCGAGTGCACCACGCGGCGCTGCCGGCCCTCGCCCCGGAAGCGTCGCAGGAACACCAAGAAATCCAGGCCGTTGGCGACCATGCTGACCGCAGCCGCTCGGGGCAGCCGCTCCGGCGCCTGGACGGCGTATGAGCAGATGTTCTCCAAGATGCCTTCAGAGGAGTTGGCGTGGATGGTGGACAGACTGCCGTCGTTGCCCTGCATCATTGCGTTGAGCATCACCAAGATCTCATCGCCCAGGACCTCACCGACGATGACGCGGTCCGGGCGCATCCGTTTGGAGACCATCAGCAGTTCGCGCATCGGGACCGCACCCTCGCCCTCTGCGTTGGCCAGCCGCTCCTCCATCGGCACCATGTCGGGGTGGGCTTCCTCGTCGTCCTCCAGGCCGAGCTCGAGTGCCCGCTCGATCGTGATCAGCCGCTCCTCTGGACTGATCTCGGCTGCCAGCGCCCGCAGCATGACTGTTTTCCCCGAGGACGTTTCGCCGCCGATGATCAGGTTCTTCTTCGCGCGCACCGCGGCCCCAAGAAAGTCGGCCAGCGGCTGGTCGATCGTGCCGTTGCCGACCAGGTCCTTCAGCGCGTAGCGCATGTGGCGGTGGTGCAGCCGGATGGAGACGACCGGCATAGTGCTGACCGCCATCACAGCTTGCACACGGGCCGAGCCCAGCCGGAAGTTCACATGCGGGTTGGCGCTGTCGAAGGATCTGCCGGACAACCCCTCGTGCGCTGCGAGCGTCTGGATGGTCTCGATGAGCTCCTCGTTCGAGGCGAACACCGGCGGCACCTTCGACCTCACACCGTTGGTGTAGTCGACGAACACGTGCTGCCAGCCGTTGATGTCGATCTCTTCGATGCGCTCATCACGCAGCAGGGCTTCGAGTGAGCCGGCGCCGTAGAGACGGTTCTTCAGCGCCCCGATGATGTCCTGGGTGTCCTCCCATCGCATCGTTCCCTTGCCCTGCTCGGCCAGTTCGCTGGCGTACTCCTCGACGACCCGGTGCGCCAGTTCAGCCTTGAATGCGTCGACGTCCTCATCCGACATCGGCGACGCGTGGCGGCGCGCCCGCTCCTGGATGTGGTGCTCGAGCCGGTCCCCCACCTGGACCTGGAGCCGGCGCAGCAGGGTGTGATCAATGCCGCGGACCTCCATCAGATCTCCTCCCCCACCGGTGCGGTCTGCCACCTGCGGCCCGGCTCGTCCAACGGCGCGCTGCCCTGGTTCTCAAACCCATGCCCGGTCACCGCCTGGTCGCTCGCGGAGTGTCCGCCGGTAGCTGGCGGCGGTGACCCGCCCAGAGACAGACCCTGCTGTAGTGCCAGCGCGCTCTCGGTACTCGCCCGCCTCTTCGCACTCTCGGCGGGCTTGTGGGTCTCGGGCTCCGCGTGGTCGATGCCTGTTGCCGTGCCCAACAGCCACATGGCCTTGCGTGCCGACTGCATCAGGTGGGACTTCCTCAGCGGCCTGGCCCACGGATCGCCCCCATGCTCGAGGCGCTGGACGGCTGTCGGGTCCCAGGCCAGCCAGCCCACGCCGCGCAGTGCTGGGCCGACTGCGGTCTCGTCGAGGACCTCTGCGATGCGGCTGGCGAGGCGGGCGCCGTGCCGGCGATCCGCGATCACGACTGGCAGGACCAGCGGGGGTCGGCCGTTGCGTTCTGCGATCGCGGTCACTAGCTGCTCGAGCCGCTCGGTCATGTGCGTCACCGACCCCATGTCTGCGCGGCACACGGTGATCAGGGCGTCCGCCGCGGCCGCGAGCGGCATCGACGGCGAGCCGGTATGGATCCGGCCGAGGTCGGCGAACACCGGCACCGTCTGTGCCTGCAGTGCCGAGGTCAGGACC
This sequence comes from Mycobacteriales bacterium, assembly GCA_038322925.1. Classification (GTDB taxonomy): domain Bacteria; phylum Actinomycetota; class Actinomycetes; order Mycobacteriales; family Nakamurellaceae; genus Nakamurella. The sequence continues at coordinate 1,971 of JBBQGJ010000562.1, read as the reverse complement.
GGCCAGGCCAGCGACGAACCCTGCTCCGCCGTCAGGAACCCTGGGACAACCCGCACAGTGGAGCTCAGCCGGTGCGACCCGTTCCGCCACAGATCCAGATGCCGCGGCTCGCCGCCTCGGTTCGTGGTTGGCCCGATCAGGCCAGCCTGCGGCCGCTGGGTGGACCTTCCGGCCGCGACCCCCAGCACCGTGGGCGTCGGCGGCAGCGGATGTCTGGTGTTGCCATCGGGCCGCAGCCTCAACACGAGGTCGCCGCCGTAGGGGTCGGCTTCGACCACAACCGCGGGCAGGCCCCGAGCAGCGGCCAGGGTCAGCGCCGTGGTGGTAGACCCCGGCGCACCCCGATCAGAGCAGACAGCGAACAGCACCCTCGATCACTCCTTCGCCGCCGTGATTGGTGCCTGCACGATCGTCACCTGACCGGCAGCGCTGTAGGCCGCGACCGGGTCGGCCACGGCCTCCTCGACCAGGATGGTCACCACGCGGCTGCCCTCGGGTGTCTTGCCGACCGACTCCACTCGAGCGTTCTGTGCCAGAACCTTCGGCGCCTGTAGCTGCGCTGGGGTACCGTTCGCGCCTTCCACGGGCACCACGAGAACGTCGACGACATCGCCCGCCTCCAAGCCACCTGGCATCCGCCCGTTCGCCAGATGAAGAGCCACCAGACGTTCCCCGTCTCCGGGGATCGCCTTGTCGGTCAACGCGCCCTCGGTGAGCACCTGGCCCTCAACCAGACCGGCGGTTGCGCGCTTACCCACCACAGAGTCGATGTTCCCGGCCGGGATCGCACCCGAGACGCCGGCCACCTCGCCCGGGCGAACATCGCTCTCACCTACGACCTGTCCGGCCGGCACCGGGTTCGTGACCACCAGGACCTCCACACGGTCGCTCTGGGACTGGAACAGCGCGACCAGGCCACCCACCACCATCACCACGAAGAGGAGGGATGCGGCCCACTGACCCAGGCGCCGTGGTGCCTTCTGCGTCACCTGTCCCAGCGTCGATCGCAGGTCGAGACCCTGATCCCGGGAGCCGGACCGCCGGGTGTTAGTCGTCGTGAAACTCAATTCGTCACCACCGTCTGGCGCTGCCGCACCTCGATTGTCGTTGTCTCACCGGATGGGGCAGTGACCTCCCCAAGGTCACCGGCGGGGCTCAGGCAGGCACCCGAGCAAGTCCACGTGACCGAGTACACGATCTGCGCCGACACGTCGTGGGTGTCACCGGTCGGGTTCTCGATCGACTCATACGCGTAGTCACAAGTCGTCTGGGCAGAGTCGGTCATCCCCTTCCTCCACTCCCGTCCCGCGTCAAAGCAGGAGACCGTCTCGGCGCCCATGTCCCATTCCACGCGGACTGGAGCGGCGGCTGCGGTGACGGTCGTCGGTCCGGCGCTCACCGCCAACGACAGGTCATGCCACTGCTCAGCCGGCACCCACATCCAGTTGCCTACGTGCACGTAAGTGTGGAATGTCGGGCCAGGCGCGATCTGCGCATCCGCCAGTTCGAGATGCATCGCGTCGAGGGCACGCTGCGCGAGAACACCGGGATCGACCAGCGGCTGGGCACCGTTGGCGACGAACCACGTGTTCTCGGGTACGGACACCGTGTAATCACAGCTCCACACGTTTCCCCCGGAAGGTTTGTGCCCATCCCACAGCTGCGAACTGGGCTGCGGTTGCGGATCCAACTGGAAGGCGTAGCAACCGTGGCCGGCGTCCCAGATCCCCCCGTAGTCGTCGTTGCAGGGAACTACTTTGTTGCCGTCGTGGCACTTGTTCGGGCCGCCACCGTCATCCCCGCCGCGGACGGGATCCCCTCTTCCGGGATCCCCCGGGTTGCTGACGGGGACACAGATCCAGCCACCTGCGATCGCGGACGGCGACTCGCCCGCAGTGCAGTGCGGCGGTCTACTGCCTGCGGAGGCGGGCGTAGCGAACCCGTAGGTCAGCAGACCTAACACCAGGCTCA
>JBBQGJ010000561.1:0-4267 GCA_038322925.1 Mycobacteriales bacterium | reverse complement strand
GTCCCGGGGTTCGAGCGCCCCGTGCACAACTCACCCTCCACCCAGACCGGATGACCGGCGGCGATGGTGTGTGTCCGGCGCCGTTGGCCTTGGCCACCAAAGCGTTTCCGATGGCTTCGGTGGTGTCGGCGCGCCGGACGGTGAGCTCGGTGGGGCAGCAGGATCTGGGTGTGACGGCGCTCGTCGAAAATCCCCAGGGGTGCTTGTCGAAATTCCCCACCCTGTGGCGGGGTCAGCGTAGCGTGCCCGGCCGGGTGCCGGCGCGCAGCTTGTCGGTGCGGGCGTGGTGGTCGCGGAGCCGGTACGAGTCGCCGGCGATGTCGAGGACGACCGATCTGTGTAGTAGTCGGTCGAGGAGGGCTGCGGCGACCATGTTGTCGCCGAGGACCTCACCCCACGACGTCACCGTCCGGTTGGTGGTCAGGATGATGGAGGTCTTGAGGTACCGCTGGGCCACGACTTGGAACAACGCGGACGCGGCCCCTGCCGGCAACGGCAAATAGCCCAGTTCGTCGACCTATGCCGACGCCGCGACTATGCCGAGACGACCCCCTGTGACCTTGCCATCGTGAGGATCCGGCATTCGCACCTCGGCATAGTCACAGGCTCTCGAGGAACGCGAGGACCCTATCCGGCGGGTGGTAGCGGCCTGGTTGCGCCGCCGCGGGTGTGGTGAGAGCGAGGGCCTTCTCTGTGATGCTGATGTCCGCGTGGACGTAGGCATCGGTCGATCGAACGCCGGCATGGCCTTTTCTGGGGTATCTGTTGTGCGGCACGGTGTGTGACCTGCGAGTTTGTGTCGCGCTCAGGTGTGCGCCACGTGTGGGCGGTTCGGCCGGTGGGACCGGATCGGCTGTGGACCGGGTTGGGTCGATGAGTGTGTCGTTATGCCCGGGGTCGCGGTTGGGTGCGTTCCCGGTTGAGCCGGGCGATGAGTTCGCGGTTGACCTGGCGGGCGGCCGTGAGTTCCTGATCGCGTTGGGCGAGTTGCTCTTTCGCTTCGGACAGGGCGTGTTCGAGGTCCGCGAGTTGGGCTGGGGTGGGGCCCGCGTCGGTGTTGCCGCCGAGTTCGGCGAGCGCGTCGCGGCCGAGGATTTGGCCGAGTCGGCGGCGCAGTGCTTCCAGTTCGGTGTGTTGGCGGTGGTTGGTGGCTTTGGCGTTGGCCAGGTCGGCGCGGAGCGACGCAGTGGTGACCCTTGCGCCGGCGGTGATCGCGCCGGCGGCGCGGTCGGCGGCTTGGGCGGCGCGGCGTTCGGCCTCGGCGCGTAGATCCGGGTGGTCGTAGATGAACCGGCGGCTGACCCGGGCGTGTCTGGCCAGCGCGGCGATGGTGAGGGGCTGGCCGGCGCTGATGGTTGCGTCCAGCGCGGTGAGGACACGGCGGGTTTTGTCCGCGGAGTCCAGGCGGCGGAGCTCGGTCAGTTTGCGGGTCCGCCCGGCCGTGGGGTCAGCCATGGCTGCCGCCGGTGGCGGCCCTGCGTTCGATGGTGGGGAAGAACACCGCCGGTTGTGGGCCGGTCAGGCCGCGCAACTCGGTGGGAAAGGTGGTGTCCAGGTTGGCCCGCTGGCTGCGGATCGCGGTGATGGCCTCTTCGACGGCGGCGCGGTCGTCCTCGTCCAGGGCGGTGAGGACCTCGTCGTTGGCGCGGAGCAGTCGGCGTACCGAGTCGATTTCCTAGTCGGAGGGGGCGGCGTCGGCGCGGGCCCAGTCGGCCAGGGCCGGGATCGCGGTGGCCAGGCGTTCCCGGTCGGTCAGTAGCCGGGCGAGGTAGGCGTGCAGTTCGGGGGTGTAGGAGGGGTCGGTCCGGAAGTAGGTGCAGCCGGTGCAGCGGTGCCGGAACGGGCAGGAGTGCCCGCCGGCGGTCACGTTCGTCGGTTCGGTGCAGATCCCGAACGGCACCGCGACCTGCCCGATCTGTTCCCGGGTGGCTTCGGTGTCGGGTAGGGCGGCCAGGCCGGGCCGGACCCGGCGGCCGTCGGCGTCGATCTGTAGCGGTCCCAGCCGGTCCTGCGCGGCCCGGGTTCGTTTGGCGGTGACCCGGTAGTACCCCAGTGTTGTTCGCACGGTGTCGTGGCCAAGTAGCTCTTTGAGGGTGTCCACGGGAGTGCCGTGTTGCAGACACCACCAATGTTCCGCCCCATTTCGTGAAATGCTCGGCAGGCGCGCCGACGGAATGGCATTCAATTTAGGCCATCAAAGTCTCATTCGTTTCGGTGATTCCGCGATCCGGTGTTCCATACAGCCTAAAAACTGCGAAACTTGAGATCATGCCCGAGACACCAAATACCCTCACACCGCTACTGACCAGCTGAAACGCCACCAAGAAGTGTCACGCCGGACTTTGCTGATGCCCTGGCCGCCACCCCTGGAACGACCGGCAACACTGCAGAACCGCTGACAGATAGCCCGTGGTTCTGAACCGGGGGATCGGGCCGACGCCACCGGCACACGTGGAGCACGCGGCGGGGATGAAAAGGCTCTCGACACTGGTCGGATCCGGGCTGGCCACCACCATGCTCTGGCGGTCTAGGCCTCCGGAAACTGACCATGATCAACACCGCGGATGGGGAAGACTGCATGATGGGCGATCGCTTGCCCGGATAAGGCTTCGAGATGCTTGATATTTCAGGCCGATGATCGTCAGCTCAATGCGTTCACGGCTGCTGTCGTGATCTCGTGCACCGCTGTTCGGATGGGGTCGAATCCCTGTCGGATCAGTTCCCAGGTGTAGGGATTGGCTGTCACGGCCCGGATGACGACGATGTTTTCGGTTGGATAAGTGGTCTCGGCATCGGTGACCGCGGCACGAGCCAGGAATGGGGTTACGATGCGGAGGGGATATTGCTGGTCGTCGATGGTGGTGCTGGACAGGAACAATGGCCGGCTGAGCACGGGATCGTTCTGTCCCTCTTCGAGTTTGATGGTGAAGGCATCGCGGACGGCTGCGGTCAGCTTGTTCATGTCCGACAGCGTCACGGGGTCTGCGGGTGCACCGGGTTTGACGGTGAATAGGACGATGTTCGTATCCGATGGCCTGGGAGTCAGCGTCACGAAACTGAACCGCGGACAAAGGCCGCGGTGAGGTCGGAGCGCATCGGCAGGGTCTGCCGGCCCGGGGGTTTTTCGCAGCAGGGCATGGAGGTAGCGGGAGGCCCGCATCCCTTGTGCCAGCAGCGCTCCATGGGCTTCCCTGTGCAGCGGCAGCAGTTCGGTAGCCGCCCACAATGATGTGGCGGCCGCGGACGGTCGGCTGCCTTCAAGGGTATATGGGCCGAGGCTGGCGATACCGACAACCGGGGCGCCGGTGGCCCGGTCGATGCGGATGCGGCGGCGGACCGGGAGGCGGCGGCCGTCAGGGTGGCCGTGCAGATTCGTCAGGTACGGTGCGCGTTCGGCGATGAAGTCCCGCACCCTGTCGTCCCGGTAGGCGACCAGACCGCAGGGGTAGGCGACGTGACCGAGTTTGTGGGGGTCGACGGTGATCGAATCGGCGCGGTTCATGCCCCGCAGGGCGGTCACCAGCGGTGTCGTGTCGATGGACCAGGTGGTGGCGAAACCGTCAGGCGCGGCGATGGCCTGCGCCACCCAGTGTTCGGCCTCTTGCCCGGGTGCTCGTCGGGTGGCTGGTTTGCGCCGGTCCGGTTGTGTGGCGACAACGTCGCCGTATGTGGGTATCTCGGGCGACGTTGCTGTGTCTTGGCCAGCTGGTGGCTGGCCCAGCATCGAGGCCAGGTAGGCGCCCCAAGCGCCGTCGACGTGTATCCAGAAGCTGGCCGCGAACTCTCCTGTTTCGAATTCGTCCCGCAGTTTCAGGATGTCGAGAACAGGATCGACCGCGCCTTCCTCGGTGGAGCCGACTACGGCGACGACGGCGATCGGGATTTTGTTGGAGCGAAGCGCAGCAGTCATTTTCCGACGGAGGTCGTCGATATCCATCCTGAATTGCTCGTCGACGTCGACCAGGATAAGAGATTGTCGACCAATGCCGAGCAGGTCCGCGGCCTTGGTCAGGCTGTAGTGAGCCGTCTGCGGCACGAAGATCACAGGTTGGTACCCGGCCGCCTCGGTGGGATGTGAAGCGGCCGCCCGGACATCGGGCCGGGCCAGCAGGTTTTTCGCGGTGGCGGCGATCCTCTTTGCATCCGGCGGGGTGTCGTCGCGGCGGGCGTGCAGATCGATCAGCGCGGAGGTGAACTTTTCCAATAGCGATAGCGCCACCCAGGGACGCAGGCCAGGGGCTCGGCAAGGTCGGTGTTCAGGGCCGGT
>JBBQGJ010000560.1:0-4274 GCA_038322925.1 Mycobacteriales bacterium | reverse complement strand
GGTTGCCCTGCGCACGATTCCGTCCGGGTCGAAGGGGACCCCGGTTTGCAGCGGCACCCGGTGGGCGCTGCGTCGGTGGCCCCTTTCCGGGTCCGGCATCGCTACCGGGGGCCTGACTTCTCCTACATGGATCGGTCCCCCGACGTCTTCCACCGATGCTCCGATTCGCCGCTGCGAGCGGTGTCCGGCCGCTGAATCATCATGCTGCCGCGGGTTAAAGGTCTAGGTCGGTTCGGGTCAGGAGCAGGGTGCGGACCCAGTCAGGCATGGCGGCGAGCCTGCGCGTCGGGGTCAGCGCATCCGACGCCCAGCCTGTCCCTTCGCCGCTGAGCGGATACCCAGGCAGCCGTGTCCCGACGAGACGCACGTCGATCCGGAACGCCCCGCCGTCGGTGGCGATGTTGCTGCGCAGCACCAGCAGGACCGTGGGCTGGAAGTCGCCGACCCCGGCGCCACGGGTGGGCGGAGCGCCGGTCAGTTCGATGCGCCATTCGGTTCCGGTGATGAGGCCCCAGTGCCCACCCGTGATGAGGACCGGCCCGGCCCGGTCGCCCTGCCCGGCGCCCGTTCCCTGAAGCAAGCCAGCCAGGGCCCGTACCCAATTCGGCGCGGTACTGACGGCGTGGTTGCCGGAGCCGCCACTGGACCAGTTCCGGAAGACCCGGCCGTGGAGCCGTTCGGTGGACGGGTGGGGGCCCATCATTTCGATTTCCACCCCGTGGCTCGGCCGGCCCGGTGGACCTGGCCGGCCGTCGGTGATGCGAACCTCGGCGGGGACGAACGTTTCACCGGTGTCGGCGATCATGTCCGGTGCGGTGGCCAGGTCGTAGCGGAGCGAGCGGTAGGCGAATGTGTTCACCCGGGCCACGGTGACCTGTAGGCCGGCTGTACTGGTGGCCACGACTCAGACCGCCACGGCGAGCATCTCGGCGATTTGCGACCAGTCGGCGTCACCGCGGGCGGTCTCGACGGCGGCATCCGCGGCAGTCACGTTGTCCCGGGCGATCTGTCGCTCGCGCTTCGCGTGCTGCAGCGTGGCGTCCTGATCGGGGTCGATCCGGAAGGCGCGACCCAGCAGGTACAGCTCGTCGTGTTCCAGGACGCGCGCGGCGAGCCGGTTGTCGGCCAGCGCCTTTCGGGCCGACGCGTACTCCAGCTGCGCCGCGGAGCGACCAGGGCCGACGTTGATCGTGCTGTTCATCATGGTCATGGCCAGCACATGGGCAGGTGGTGCGATGTCGTCCCCGCAGCCGTCCGGCGCCGCCCAGTCCCGGCCTACTTGGCGCAGATGGCGAATACCTTCGGGTTGTAGTAGCTGCTCCGGTAGCTCCAGCCGCTGGAGCTCGAGTAGCTACCGCGTACCACGGTTGCCGTCGCTTGCCAGCCGTTACCGGCGGGGAAGGACCCAGTGAGCTGATACTCAGAGCTAGATCTGCTGTCGTACGAGCTGGACGGCAGCGGGCCCGCCCCACCGCCGGTCACCCGCGTTCCGGCCGGACAGGCCGCCAAAGTCCTGTTAGGGGTTGTTGTCACGGTTTGGGTCGTGTCGAAGTAGTTCACCGCGGCGTCCACCGTCGCGGGGGCCAGCATCAGACCGATGCCAAGACCGACACCGACCAGACCCAGTCGTGTGAGATTTCTACGTTTCGGTGTCGCGGCGCTCGTGCGTTCGCCCGGTGTTTCAGTCATGGTCGTATCCCCTAGATGCCCGTGCGTCGGCGCGCCCCGGTTAGGGCGATCTCCAGCGTGTTTGTGCTCCCTGCTCTGCGGCGATCCGCCGCGAGCCCCCGCAATGACTATCGCATGCCGTTTTTGGAATCTCCCTGCCCTAACAGGTGCTTTCCGGCGGCCGTGCGGCCTGGACGAATGGTCCTGAAGTGTCAGCACTGGCAACGACATTGCTGGGTGGAAATAGGTTCTCGCAGTGATGCCCCGCCAGGTTTGTCAATATGCGATCCACCCTTTCGTGTCACCGGTGTTGGGTGTCACCGCGGCGCCACCTATTTCATTCGCAGGGCCGCCGTCGCATCACGGATCCGTTTGGTCGTTACTGCCGCCTCCCTGGGCCGAGCATCGGCACGTACCCGGTGCTGGCGTAGGAACGGTCCAGTTCCGGCACAACGTGATCGGCCACCGTCCGGCCGCTGCCGGGAACCACGATGTACGCCAGGAACTCTTCATCGACCGTGGCGACGCCTGCGGCCACGGCCTCGAGCTTCGCCTTCACGATGAGCGCCAGCGCACGCCAGCGCTGGCGAATGGTCTGCTCCCAAGCCTTGTCTCGCTCTGTGGTCGACCGGAGCCGGCCGGTGGGGGTACGGCTAAACTCCCGGTCCTCCCGGTCGGGAAGCGGCAGGGTGAAGCGGATCCGCCGCGTACCCAGGTCGAACATGATGGAGGCGCTCGCCTGATCCCATCCGACGGCGAACGCCGAGGCGCCGTACTTGACCAGGATCTTCTCGATCTCGGCCCGACTGGAGGCCGTGGAGACGGTCGTCTGCGCGGCGTACCGGCGCTCAGCCACGTCGATCACCGAAGCGCCGGACGGATTCGGCGCACGCCTCGTGGCCGTCGTTCCTGTAGTGCTCGTCTTGGGTGCATCCGTTCGGGCACAGACCGGTGTCGGAGCGCGGCCCACCGGACCGCTGGCATGCCCGGCCGTTGTCCCGGTAATGGAACGGCAGGGATTCAGGGCGGGTGAAGTCCGTGTGCCTGCAAACCTTTCGGGTCATTGTTCGTCATCCTGTCCGTTGTCAGTGGGGGCGGCGTGCCTCTCATCGGTGGACACCTCTTCGGGCGCGATCGTGCCGGGCTAGTCCGTCGCTCTCGCCGAACGCACGGGACGCCTTGGCGGGGTCTGCTCCGGTGGGCGCCTTGGGGGCTCGCATTTCACGCAGCCGCGGATCGCTCCGGGGTGCCAGGCACCGGAGGACGTGATGTGGCCGGCGGCAGGCACTCCGGGCATGTACGGCCAAGCTTTGCTCATGCGATGAACACTTTCCACTGGTGGTTCGGGGCGGTGGGGTGCGAGCTGTTGGGATGGGTCCGCCCCGGCGCTCGGTGTCAGCGAAAAGCGCCGGGGCGGAAGTCTCTGTGGCACCTACGCGGCCCACCGGCCAGCGCGGCGGAACAGGTCGGCGAAGGCCTCCCGGTCCTTCTCGGTCGGCCGGGCACCGGTGGGGATGTTGCCCAGGACGGTGGTCGCCGACGGGTAGGCGGCGTCGGGCTTGCCGCCGCGCGCGCAGGCGGTGAGGACGGCCATGCCGCGTTCCCAGGTCTTCTTGTCGCCCCGCATCAGCACGAGCGCCGTGACGGCACCCATCAGCAGGAACAGCCGGTCGGGCCGCTCGGACTTGTAGTCGACGATGGACGGATCGGCCAGCACCGCCTCGGGGTCGTGCAGATCGGCGGTCGCCTGCCATGCCAGGAACTCGGTCGCGACGCCCTGCCCGACCAGGCCCTTGAGCACCATCAGCTTGGCGTCCTCGTCGTCGGCGCGCAGCTCGCCCAGGACAGCCATCGCGTTAGTCCAGGACCGCCGCGTCGGGTAGCCCTTGGAGGACTGCACCGGGTCGGAGGGCACCTGCTTGACCAGCTGCGGGTTGACCGTCAGAAACGCGGTCACCGCCTGGCGGGCGCGGATCCGGTCGGCATCGGTGCCGGGGCCGAGCATCGATTCCATCGACGGGGTCTCGGTGTGCGAGAAGTCGGTGAGGACCCCGGTGAGCCAGTCGCTCAGATCGGAGAACCAGGCCAGGTGCATCATCCGGTTGGCGATCGCCGGGGGCAGGTCCCGCCCGTTGGTGGCGATCGAGGCGGGGTTGATCGCGGCGACGATGGCGACGGTGTCGGCCAGCTTGGTGTCACCGGAGTAGCGCTCCTGGAGCAGCCGCAGCTGCGCGGCCATGGTCAGGTCCTCGCAGGTGTTCAACTCGTCCAGGAACAGGATCGCCTTGGGCGCCTCGTTGACCTCGCGGACGAAAGCCGGCGGGAGGTAGGAAGTCTGGCCGTCCTGCTCGGTCGGCAGGCCCATGTAATCCGAGGAGTCGCGGACCGAGCCGACGAGGGTCCGCACGTGGTAGCCCCACGCGGCGCCGTCGGCGTTGATCGTGGCCGACTTGCCCTCGCCGGGGTCGCCCTCGAAGCAGACGGGGATGTTCGCGCGGATCGCCGCGGCGTAGGCGCGCTTGGTCGGGTTGCCGGGAAGAGTGGCGATTCTGGCCATGAGGATGACTCCTTGCTCGGTGCGGGTCTCGCTGACTTCACCGATATGG
>JBBQGJ010000559.1:0-4276 GCA_038322925.1 Mycobacteriales bacterium | reverse complement strand
CCGGTCGCGCCGGCGGGTGCTGCGCGACTGTCCGGCGGGTGGAGAGCGGTGCGGATCCGGGTCCGTGGAGCGTGTGCGGGAAGGTCATGGCAGGAACCGGTAGCCCAGGCCGGGTTCGGTGATGAGGTAGCGGGGGTGGGCGGGGTCGGGTTCGAGTTTGCGGCGGAGCTGCGCGAGGTAGACCCGCAGGTAGTGGGTGTGTTCCGCGGAGCCCGGGCCCCAGATGTCGGTGAGGATCTGTTTCTGGGTGACCAGCTTTCCGCTTTGCCGGACCAGCATTTCCAGCAGTGACCATTCGGTGGGGGTGAGCCGGACGGTGTTGCCGTTGCGGTGGACGCGGTGCGCGCCCAGGTCGATGGTGAAGTCGGGGGTGGTGACGGCGTGGTCCGTTGCCGCGGTGATGCCGGGGGTGCCGCGACGCACGGAGGCGCGGATGCGGGCCAGGAGTTCGTCCACGGCGAATGGTTTGGTGACGTAGTCGTCGGCGCCGGCGTCCAGCGCCTCGACCTTTTCGGCGGAGGTCGATCTGGCGGACAGCACGATCACGGGCACCGCGGACGAGCAGCGGATGTCGGTGAGCACCTCGATGCCGTCCAGGTCCGGTAGCCCCAGGTCCAGCACGACGACCGCGGGATGGGTCCGGGCAACCTCGGTGAGCGCGGTCCGCCCGTCGTGCGCGAGGGTGACCTGATAACCGTGGGCACGCAGGTTGATCGCCAGCGCGCGGGCCAGCGGACGGTCGTCGTCGACGACCAGGACCCTGGTCATCTCGTGTCCGTGGCGGAGCTGCTCGCGGTCGGGACCGCTTGGTGGCCGTTGTGCGCGGGGCCCGTCGGGAGCCGCCGAGTGGTGGGGGTGGCGGCGACGGGCACGGTGACGATCATGGTGAGCCCACCGCCGGGGGTGTCGTCGACCTCGACGGCGGCGCCGCCGGCCACGGCCAGGCCGCGGGCGACGCCCACGCCGAGGCCGACGCCGGACCGGCCGGGGATGTCGCCGAGCCGCTGGAACGGGGCGAACATCAGGTCGCGGTCGGCGACCGGGACGCCGGGGCCGTGGTCGATGATGCGGATCTGCACGCGGCGGCCCCGCTCGTCGGTCACCTCGCCGGCCAGCAGCCGCACGTGCCGGTCGTCGGGGGAGTACCGGACCGCGTTGGCGATGATGTTGGCGATGACCCGTTCCAGCAGGCCGGCGTCGGTGTCGATGAGCGGCAGGTCGTCGGGGATGCTGTCGCGGACCCGGTCGCCGGGGATGCCGATCAGCGCCCGGTGCACGACCTCGTCCACCGAGACGGGCCGCCGGACCGGTGTCACCACACCGGTTTCCAGGCGGGACAGGTCCAAGAGGTTGGCCAGCAGGTCGTCCAGCTGGTCGGCGGCGGTCGCGGTCGCGGCGAGCAACTCGGTCTGGTCGGTTTCGGTCCAGGCGACACTGCGATCGCGCAGGCTGGAGACGGAGGCCTTGATGGTGGACAGCGGGGTGCGCAGGTCGTGGGACAGGGCCGCGAGCACAGCGGTCCGGACCCGGTCCCCCTCCCGCAGTCGTTCGGTTTGTTCGGCCTGGTGGGTGAGCCGGTCCCGTTCCACCGCGAGGACGGCCTGGGCGGCGAACACCTCGACCAGCCGCCGGTCCGACGGTGGCAGCGGGTGCCCGTACATGGCCAGCACCCAGCCCGCGTCGGGTGGTCCGGCCGGGACGAGAACGTCGGCGGTGTCGGGGTTCACGGCGTGCCCGAGTTCGGCGGGCAGGGCCGGGGACGGCGCCTGCGCTGAGGGTGACTCAATGGTCGGACGCGGTGTGCCGGCGGCGCCGATCAGCTGATAGGTGTTCGGCGCGGTGGGGTCCTTGGCCAGCAGCGCGACCGAGGTCATGCCAAAGCCGATCCGGGCCTGTTGCAGGACGGCGTGCACCGGGTTGGGGGAGTTGACGGCGCTGGTCGCGGCGGCCGCGACGAGTTGGGCCTCGGCCTTGCCCTGGATGGCTTGGCGGGCGCGGATCGCGCTGCGGTCGACGACGGAGGCGACGGTCACCCCGACGACGACGAAAGCGACGAGGGCGAAGACGTTCTCCGGTTGCGAGATGGTCAGTGAGCCGATGGGCGGGGTGTACAGGTAGTTGGCCAGCAGCCCGGCGATCAGCGCGGCCGCAGCGGCAGGGGCGACACCGCCGATCAGGGCGTTGCCGATGACGCCGAGCAGGAAGATCAGCAGCACCGTGCTGAGAGCCAGACCGTTCCGCAAGGGCAGCAGGGCCGCCGCCAGTGCGCAGGGCAACACCAGCGCGGCGATCCAGGCCACCATGCCTCGCGGTCGGGGCCCGGTCTGGGCGCGGGCGGAGCGGGTCCGCGCGGCCTTCGGGTGGGTGACGACGTGCACGTCGATGTCGCCGGAGTCGGCGACGATGGCGTTGGCGGTGCTGGGCCGGAACAGTTGCGCGAGGCGGCCGTGCTGGGGTGCTCCGACGATGATCTGGGTGGCGTTGACGGATCGGGCGAATTCCAGCACGGTGCCGGCGACGTCGTCGCCGACGATGAGTTGCAGGCTGCCGCCGAGGTTCTCGGCGAGCAGGCGTTGCCGTTCGATCTCGGTGGCGGAGGTGCCGACGGTGGCGTCGGACCGGACGACGTGGACGGCGATCAGCGTTCGTCCGGCGACCCGGCCGGCGATCCGGGCGCCGCGGCGGAGCAGGGTCTTGCCTTCCGGTCCGCCGGTCAGCGCGACGACGATCCGGTCCCGGGCGGCCCAGGTTCCTTTGATGCCGTGTTGTGCGCGGTACCGGTCCAGGCCTTCTTCGACGCGGTCGGCGACCCAGAGCAGTGCCAGTTCGCGGAGTGCGGTGAGGTTGCCTTCGCGGAAGTAGTTGCCCAGCGCGGTGTCGATCCGTTCGGCGGGGTAGATGTGGCCGTGCGCCATCCGCCGGCGCAGCGCCTGCGGGGTCATGTCGACCAGTTCGATCTGTTCGGCGGCGCGGACCACCTCGTCCGGGACGGTCTCGGTTTGTTTGATGCCGGTGATCGCGGCGACCACGTCGTTGAGGGATTCCAGGTGCTGGATGTTCACCGTGGTGATCACGTCGATGCCGGCGTCCAGCAGCCGTTGCACGTCCTGCCAACGTTTGTCGTGTCTCGACCCGGGCGCGTTGGTGTGCGCGAGTTCGTCGACGAGGGCGACCTGCGGGTGCCGGGCGAGCACCGCGTCGGTGTCCATCTCGGTGAGCTCCACGCCGCGGTGGTGGAAGACCTTGCGGGGGATGACCGGCAGGTCGCGGATCTGCTCGGCGGTGAATTCCCGGCCGTGGGTCTCGTACAGGCCGATGACCACGTCGGTGCCGCGGTCGGCTCGGCGGCGGCCCTCGCAGAGCATATCGACGGTCTTGCCGACGCCGGGTGCCGCCCCCAGGTACACCCGCAGCCGGCCGCGGTTCTTCACCTTGGCGGCGGGAGTACCCGGGTTTTCGGGTGCGGCCATCGCCGGTCAGCCCGTCGCGCCGTCGGCCGGTGCCAGCTGATTCAGGGCAAGGTTCAAGTCCAGGACGTTGACCCTCTCCTCGCCGATGAAACCCAGCGTCCGGCCGGAGATGTGGGACTGGACCAGGTCACGGACCTGGCCGGTGGACAGCCCGCGGGCGTCGGCGACCCGGTTCACCTGGATCAGCGCGTACGCCGGGCTGATGTTCGGGTCCAGCCCGGAGGCGGACGCGGTCAGCGCGTCCGGTGGGACGGCGGAGGGGTCGACCCCGTCGTCGGCGGCGATCTGCGCGCGCCGGTCCTGGACGTCGGCGAGCAGGTCGGGGCTGTCGGCGGCCAGGTTGGACCCACCGGAGGACATCGCGTCGTAGCCGTCGCCGGCGGCCGACGGCCGCCCGACGAACCACTGTGCCGCATTCCCTTGGGGGTCGGTGAACTGCTGCCCGATCAACTCGGACCCGACGACGGTGCCGGTGCTGTCGGTCACCAGCGAGCCGTTGGCCGCGTTGTGGGAGACGAGCTGACCGATCCCGAGAACGACGAGCGGGTAGGCGATGCCGAGGATCACGGTCATCGCGACCAGGAACCGAAGGGCGACCAGGGCTTGCCGGCCGCCGATGGAGACCAGGGTGCCGGCGGACGGGGTGGACGTGGTGGCGGGCTGTTGGGGTTCGGGCCGTTCGATCACGGCCTGGTTGTCAGGCGCGGTGGAGGACATGGGTTCAGCCGATTCCGGGGATGAGGGAGATGACCAGGTCGATGAGCTTGATGCCGATGAACGGCACGATCAGCCCGCCGAGCCCGTAG
>JBBQGJ010000558.1:0-4285 GCA_038322925.1 Mycobacteriales bacterium | reverse complement strand
GAGGCTTATTCAAAAGGCATTTTGGAATTCATCCCAGGATTCGACCCGAACAGCACCGGCGGCGGGAAGAAGTTCAGTCGCAAATTTCTTGCAAAAGCTGCGTGTCGAATCGGGCGACGGCCCGAGTGAATTGCCAGAATTGGTGTGTGAAAACTAATCAGGCAATTCAGGACGAGCCGTCGCGGACGTATCGTACAACACGCGTGACCGAGAATCAATTCGAGATGCTGATGGAGATGATGCGTAAATCCGCGTTGCTCCCGATCGGCCTGGGAAGGCCGATCGCATTGGCCCTTGTGGATCAGGTTCGGATTTGCCTGATGTATTTGCGAACTAACATCACCCAGGAATTTCTCGCTGAGATGTTCTTCATCTCCCAGCCTACCGTGTCCCGGATAATCAGCAGATTGACACCGACGCTGGCATTTCTCCTGAAAAAGTACGTTCCCGACCCAGAGCAGGCATCCAAGGGCACAACGGTGCTGATAGACGGCACACTGGCACCGTGCTGGTCATGGAAGGACGCGCCGGAACTGTACTCCGGGAAACACAAAACCACAGGACACAACCTCCAGGTCGTCAGTGACCTGAAAGGCCGACTCATCCACATATCCGCGCCGTTGCCGGGAAAGACACACGACGCCGAAGCAATGCGACAACTCGACCTGACCACCACATTCACCAGCCTCGCCAAAGGCAATGGTATCGGCGACAAGGGCTACCAAGGCTGCGGCATCATCAGCCCGAAGAAAAAGCCGCAAGGAGGAGAACTGAGCGACGACCACAAAGCGAACAACAAAGTCATCAACCGACTCCGCGCGGCCATCGAGCGCGTCATCGCAAACGTCAAGACCTGGAGAATCCTGCACACGGACTACCGTCGGCCCCGAGAGACATTCGAAGACACCCTCGACGCCGTCCGCGGTTTGGTTTTCTTTCAGGAATTTATGCCCTTATGAATAGGCCTCAAGAATCGTTGACGTCTCGGTCAAGCCGGGAGGCCTTTCCGGGACCTCGAACCGTGGTGCCGCGGCCCGCGATCGAGGAATCCGCGCCCAGGGCATCGCGGCTCAGATTCCCCACTGATTCCCCACTTAATTATCCGGACCGGACGGCTGCTGCTCATGTGGAGATACCCGGCGATGATCGATGACCCGTCGTGCTTCGACACAAGCTATACCCCCAGCCGGGCACTAGCAACATATTTCTAGAATTCACCTGGTGGAGTGTTCATCTGACGCTGTCCCGTGATGGGCCGGGTCCGGCTCACGCGCATCCGATCCCGGTGTCACCCATCCGCCGTCAGGTCACGGAGAGCCGGGCGGACCACCGGCGCCACCGCGCCACTGTCGCCCACCAGCAGCGCCAACACCTCTCCCACGGTCGTCGACCGTGGGATCGGATCCGGCAGCAGCAGATGCCCCTGCACCTGATAGCGGTTCCGGCGACCATCCCTGGCCTTGATGAGGTAACCCGCCCGGGTCAAATCGTGAACGATGCCGTAGGCACGGCGTTCGGTGATCATCAGAGTCGTCGCGATGTCACGCAGCCGGACCCCGGGATCGTGGGCGATGCACAGCAACGCCTGCGCATGGTTGGTCAAGAAGCTCCACTCAGCCACGCCGCGATTCTACCCAAGGGGTTCCAGAAGTCGATTGCCTGTTTCCGTTGAGGAGTACCAAGTCGACCCTGCCTCTCGCTGGCCGCTTTGCCCCATTTGTGGGCGGCGCTGATTCCCCATGGGGATGGGGTTGTCAAGGGGGGTGTCCGTGGGCTACGGCTGCGCTGTTGCACGGGTGTTGACCGTCGTTGAACCTGCGGTTGAAGACATCTTTGAAGGTGCAGACGGGAATCGACGTCTTGGTCGGCGGGGTGATGCCTTGGTCGGCGATGTGACGGTCGTTCCGCCTGCGTGGTGAGGGGTTTCGTCGGCACCGTGACGGGCGGCGTCGGGCATGGCAGGGCCCGCCCGGACACGCATTTCAGCTGCGAAGCCCCCCCGCGCGGAG
Organism: Mycobacteriales bacterium; assembly: GCA_038322925.1. Lineage (GTDB taxonomy): Bacteria > Actinomycetota > Actinomycetes > Mycobacteriales > Nakamurellaceae > Nakamurella. Next base: position 2,276 of record JBBQGJ010000558.1, on the reverse strand, counting down.
CCGCCAGCAGCCGCCCTTGGGCGAAGAATCCGATCATTGACCACACCTGGTCGCTGATATCGAAGCCCGTCCCGCAGACGCACGGCCGCGCCGGTGAGCAGGTACCGGTACGGACGGCGCGCTGGTGATCAAGCGCCCGGATGGGCAAGGCCGTCCAGAAAGCTGCCGATGCCATCAACGTGGCCGGGAACCGACTGTCCCCCGGCGCCATGGAGGACGTCCTGTCCACCCGGGCCAGCCGGGCGAACTTGCGGGGGGTACCGAACGACTCCAGGTACAGCAACACCACCTCGGTGCGGTCGTCGCCGTGGCAGAACTGCAGCAGGTCGTTGCCGGACACATCGGCCCGGGTTACCGGCCGAGACGAACGTCGACAACCCGAGGCCAGCCACGGTTCGCGGCGTCGGCCAGGATCGAGATACCCAGCGCACCGGACTGGCAGAAGCACCCGACCCGGCCAGGCGGCGGGACCACCGGCGCCAGCGTCGCGTTCATCCGCACCGCCGGGTCGATGTTGACCAGCCCCAGGCAGTTCGGTCCGAGCACCCGCATCCCCGCCCCGCGGGCCACCGCGACCAACCGCCGCTCCGCTCCGCGTCGGCGTCGGCGAAGCCGGCCGTCATCACCACCAGGCCATGTACCCCGTTGGCCCGGCAGGCTTGGACCACCTCGGCGACGGTCGAGGCGGGCACCGTCACCACGGCCAGGTCGACCGGATCGGGGATGTCGGTCACGGAGGAGTAGGCCCGTACGCCCTGCACCGCAACAACATCCGGGGTGACCGGGTACACCGGTCCGGAGAACTTGCCGCGCAACAGGTTCTCCAGCACGATCTGGCCCAGCGTGGTCGGCTCGTCGCTGCCCCCGATGACCGCGATCGACCGCGGCGCGACCAGCCGGGTGATCGACCGGGCCATCCGCGCGGTGTTCCCTGGCGGTCATCACCGCCCGGGACTTCTCGGTCGGTTCGATGTCGAACATCAGCTCGACGACGCCGGAGTCGTACTCCCGGTGCACGGCGTAGCCGGCGTCCATGAACACCCCGAGCATCTTGGTGTTCTGGCCGAGCACCTCGGCGGTGAAACGGTGGATCCCGCGTTCCTGGGCGGCCGCGGCCAGGTGTTCCAGCAGGATCGAACCGAGCCCGCGGCCCTGCTCGGAATCCTCCACCAGGAACGCGGCCTCGGCCTCTGCGGTGTCACCGGCGGGGTCGCGGTAGTGGGTCGCGGCCGCGATGATCTCCCCGCCCAGCTCGGCGACCAACCCGACCCTGGAGTCGTGGTCGACGTCGGTGAAGACCTCGATCTGCCTGTCGGAGATCTCGTTGACCGCCTTGAAATACCGCATGTAGAGCGTGTGCGCGCTCAACCGGCTGTGCATGGCGCGGATCGCGTCCGCGTCGCCCGGCCCGCAGGGCCGCAGGTGCACAACCCCGCCGTCGGCGAGCAGGACATCGGCCTCCCAATGCAGCGGGTACACGGCCATCGGGGCAGCGGTCACGAGCGGGTCCTCCTGGGCTATGTGCACGGCGCGGTCAGCGGACCTGGAAAAGCGTGCTCGACGGCGGGCTAATCGCGGGGGTCGTAGGCGTCCAGCCCGTGCAGCGGGTAGATGACGCTGCGGGTGTCCTGGATGGCGCGGTCGACGGCCAGCTCGACGCCCCCGTCCCAACGCCGGAAGGTCACCGGGTTCGGCACCCCGTCGGACATGTCGACCGGCAGCGGAATCCCCGGACGGTCCGCGGCCGCCCGCGCCAACCAATCCCGGGGCAGCGGCGTCGCCGGGTCCAGGTCATGGCCGGAGACGATCGCCAGCAGGTGCGTCCACGACCGGGGCACCACCCCGCACCGGTGAATACCCTCCGCCGTCCAACGCCAGCCACCGACCGCCGGTGACGGTTTCGGCCAGCACCCGTAACGCCAGATACGACGCCCGCTGACCGTCCACCGTCAGGTTCAGCTCGCACAACGGGTCCTCCCGGTGAGAGTCCGTGCCGTGCTGGGTGATGAGCACCTCCGGCCGGAACGCCCGCAGCACCCCGGGCACCACCGCATGGAAGGCCCGCAACCACGACGCGTCAGACGTCCCGGACGGCAGCGCGATGGGTGCGGCATCCACGTCCACATACCCGACCCTGGTCGCGGTAGGGACCGCCCTTACGGGCGGCCCCCCGCACAGATCCCAGCGTGCGGGATTACCGCACTGGGCTCCCACCTCGGGTGTTGGCGTCAAAGCGCACGTTGGGCCAGGGATGCGTGATACGGACGGTGGGTAGC
>JBBQGJ010000557.1:0-4286 GCA_038322925.1 Mycobacteriales bacterium | reverse complement strand
GGCGAGTGTGATGCCCGGCCGGGTCCGCCCGGACGACCGCACCAGTTCCGCCTTCGCCGCCACCGCTCCCTGGCCGCCTGCGCCGACTCGCGGTCCCCGTGCACGGTCACCGACCGGTACCGCGAACGGCCACTGACCGGGCCCGAGCCGACCGCGACCCGCACCTCCCACCCCCCCCGACGTCGCTGCCGCAACGACCCCCCACCCCCCGCAACTCTCATGAGCGCAACCGTACGAACCACGATAGACACGCCGACCGGAGTCAGCAGGGTCGACGGGCCGCACTCAATGGGATGGTTAATGGGATGCGATCTTGCACCAAGATCACCCGAAGCAGCTGAAACGGCTGCGGCGCAACGGATCTGGGTGGCGCGCCCGGAGGGATTTGAACCCCCAACCTTCTGATCCGTATTGCGGATTCGGTCGGCAAGCCCAGGGTGATGCTCGACCGTTAACGCTGTCGCTGTGGCCGGCCGGGGTGCTGTGTATCGGGCGACTGCGTTGGCTGGTGCGTTGTTGCTGGCGGCTAGTCGCCGTGTTCGCTGCACGTTGGCGTGAAATTCGCTTAGGCCCGGCCGGCCTGTTCGTCGAGCCGTGGGGTGAGCGCAATGTCCAGCGCTCACGTCCAGTACGCCGAGTGGGTTCCGCCGTTCCTTGAACCCAGTGGGCCAGGGGCGATTGTCGTAGCGTGCTCGTTGAAAGCTCATGGCTGAGCCACCCGACGCAGTCGCCGCCTGCGAGCAGCCGATAGTGCACGCTGGAGGCGCACCGGCGTAAGCGGTCACGGCCTCCCGATTACGCCGACCGTGGCAATCCGTCGGCGACGGCGTCGATGACGTCGCGGATGTCGCGATATGACCGGCGGGGCAGGTGTGCAGGTCATCCATGGTGAACGCGTCGGCGCCGTAATCGTTGGCCCACGCCACGATCTGCCACCGCTCGGCGGGCAATCTGAGCCCGGCGAGCGCGTAGCGGAAGCGTTCCGAGTTGATGGATTTGGGTGGCGACGGCTGGGACGATGTCACGGGCGAATTCATCTGGGCGTTTCCCTTCCTCATCGGTCCGGTGCGGGCGCCGGCACGACTGCAGGTCGTTCTCCACCGGCTCCCCGCGATTCACGGTGCCGGTCACAACGGGCGAGCGCGGTCACACGATGGCCGACTCCGCGGACAGCGTCCGGGCCTCGCCGCCGCCCGGCATTTGACTGGATTCTCCGATTGATCGTTTCGGCTGCCCGGTCAGCAAGCTCTGGCCGCTGAACGCGACGACGTTCGATCAGCGGACACCGCGGTGATCGGCGGCTGTCATGCACCCTGCGCAAGGCAGCCTCCGTGATCATCGCCGGCCCTGGCTTGCCCCGGAGCTTGATGCGATCAACCCGCATCACCCCCGGATGACCTGGGCGTCGGGACCAGGGAACACCACCGATTCGTGGTCGTCGTCGGCCCACCTGACGGTGAAGGGCGGTTCACCGTTGGCATGAGCGCTCAGGATCTCGGCTCTGCGGACGACTCCCTGATCGGAATGGCTGTGCACGACCAGCCAATCGCCTGCCTGTGCCTGCATCGGAAATCCTCCCTACGCGAACGGTCCTGGCGAGCGATCACTGGCCACCCGGCGAGCCGAGCGACCGTCATCGCTCTCTACCTTCTTGGAAGCGATTGCAGCACAACGCACGCCGTCGGTGCCAGGGCAAGAAGACCCGTGTCCGCAGCCCCGGTGCTGTCCGGATTTGGCCTCGATCTTCCCACCGACCAGGCCAGGGCTGCGACACCCCGAGCCACGTCGAGACATCCCCAGAGGGTCAGGTCCACGCCACGCCCGGCCGGTCAATAGCCTCGACCCGCCCGCATGCCCGGCGTGTCGTCCGGAACGCGGCGTCCGCGACGGCCAGGATTTCGGTCATGGACAGCGACGAGCAGACCGCGAAGATCCGGACGCTGCGAGCCAAGGGCCTTTCCCCGAAGGACATCGCCCGGGCCCTGGGTATTCCGCCGGCCACGGCCGCCCGGCTGGTCCGCGCCATCGCCGCCGAACAGAGCACCGACCCCGCCGAGCGGGAGGTGCTGGGCTGCTGGGTGAACCCGGGGTGGAGTGCCGGGCTCACCATCCATGGTCGTCCCGACTGGATCGATCAGCCGCAGCCGGACACCGGCGCCGAGGGTCTGGTCGCCGTCGTGATCGCCCGTGACGCGGGCCGGAGCCGGGTCAGCGTCTGCGGCTACCTGGTCGACGTGTACTGCCTCGGGGTGAAGGACACCATCGGGCCGCGGGTGATGAACGCCGACCAGGCCGCGCAGTTCACCCGCATGTTCTACGACGCGTACCAGGAGCCGCCGGTGGCGGCGCCGCTCGACCTGGCCCAGAACCTGGTGCACGGCGCGGTCCAGTACGCCCGAATGCTTGGTTTCGATCCGGCACCGGACTTCGACGCCACCAGGGACCACCTCGGGCCATGGTCAGGCCAGGGCGCCATCACCTTCGGTCGCGACGGCAAGCCATTCTTCATCCAAGGGCCACGCGACAACTCCGCGCTCATCGTCAGCAAACTGCGCCGCTCCGTCGGCCCGGACAACTTCGAATACCTGATCGCGGTGTAGTCGTCCCGTCATGATCGTGCTCAACGACCGTGACGTCGGCCCACGGCCCACGACGGCCATCACCGCAGGACGCCGGGATGGTGCATTCGCTGGCACCGGGTGAAGACGAACCGCAACCCCCGGGAACGCGGTAATCGTTCAATCATGATTCCTGCGCGGCAGACCGGTCGATCGGCCGTGGGTGCTCGGCACCCACGTCTGGCTCGCCGATACCGTCGGCCTCCGAAGCCCTCTCGGGTGTGGGTGGTGGGCACCCACACTGAGAGGGCCTTCGTTGACCGCCAGGGCCGGGTCAGCTCTTGAGCTGCGCGCGCAGGGTCTGGAAGAACACCTCGGAGGTCTCCCGAACGAAATTGGCGTGCGCGGTGGCCAGCGTGCTGGCCCAGTCCACGCCGGTCTTTTTCGCTGCCTCCACCTCGAGATCGAGCAGGTTCTGCAGCACCCTCTCGTAGCCCTCCAGCCACAAGAGCCCGTTGGCCTTGGCCTGGGCGGTGACCTGCTCGCTCAACTCTTCGACCCGCTTCGCGGCGGCCTCCAGGTCAGGGCTGACATTCGGAATGCTCGTCCTATCGGTGGTTCCTAGGTGCGGCCGTTGACCTGCGCGAACAGGCCGCCGGTGCCGTCCAGGTCGACCAGGCCGGTGTCGAACCGGTCGACCCAGACCTTCACCCCGGTCGACGTCACGACCTCGTAGCGGCCCTTCCCGCGGCGGGTCTCGTCCAGGCCGAGGACCCGCACCGGCGGCGGCGAGTCGGGCAGCACCTGCTCGGCGTAGGCGACGAATGCGTCGTGCGCGATGTTCCAGTCCATGCCGCACTCGGCGGCCACACCGGGCACCGGCCGGCAGTGATCGCCGATCGACACCGCGGCTGCCCGGCGGGCCCTGGTGGTGATCCGGGCCCGTGCCGGGATGTCCTCGGGCAGCGACTCTGTGAAGACCTTCCGATCGCATTCGGGCACCCGGCAACGCCATTTCCGTTTGTGCCACAACAACACTGGCCGATCCGGTCCGATCCGCAGATCCCGCGGCCGGGTCGTCACCCGTTCTTTCGGCGACGAGGACTGCTGCCGGCACGCCGGGCACCACCCCGCCAGTTCGGGGTCGGTCGAGCAGTGCACCACCCGCCGGCCCGCGGCGTCGATCAGCACCCGATCAACGATCAATCCTTCGATCCCCAACAGCAGCGAACTACCCTGGTCCATGGCTCGTGGTCCTTCGGTCTGATTGCGTGAGAACAACCAGTTTCGAAGGCCACGGGCCCCCTCACCTCACCGACACGCCGCCGCGCGGATCAGGCCCCGAGCCCTACCAAGTCCGAAGAACCGCTATGGCGAGGGTTGGATGTCTGAACTGCTTGCCGAGTGGGATCTCGGCGGCTCGCGCGGCTGGTACCGGGCTCCCCAGGAACGGCTCGGCTGGATCGCGGCGCTGCCGGAACTGTGCCTCGCGCTGAATGGGGCCGGCGGCAGCGGCGTCGCCAGGCTCCTGCTGGCGGCTTGCTGGATTTGGCTCGCGGAGTCGGTCGGGCAGGCTCGCTCGATCATCCTGCCGTCACGCCGCGCGCAGACACTCGACGAGCTGTCGGTGCCGATCGCCGGCCTGCTCGTGGGCGCCGCGGCCAGCGACGCATCCGAGCTCAGCGACACCGCGGTCGCGTTCCTGTGTGCCGGCGACGACGCGCTGCT
>JBBQGJ010000556.1:0-4291 GCA_038322925.1 Mycobacteriales bacterium | reverse complement strand
GCGAGGCCCGCACCATGTCCCGCAACTCCGGGTCGACCCCGGCGGGCAGACCGGCCATGGTGGCGACCACGGTGCGGACCTGTTCGGCGCCGACCGTCCCGGCGTCCACCGCGTCCCGCAACTCCGGCAGTGCCGGTGGGGAAACCCCACCGGAGGGCAGATCCCGCGGCAGGATCGCCCGGGCGGCGCGGACCCGCCCGGCGGCCTCGCCCGGGGAGATGCACAACCGTTGCCGCAGCAACGCCGCGGTGGACACCGCTCCGTGTTCCTGGAACACCCGGCGGGTGTCCAACTCCCCGGTCAGGTAGACCTGCGCGGCGTACACCAACCGGCCCACCCGTTCCAGGGTCTCCGCCAGCGACAGCAGATCGTCATCGGGAATCTTCCAGAACCTGGTGCCCCGCACCGCGTTCAACCCGGCGCACACCGACCCGGCCACCGCGGTGGCGTGCTCGATGTCGCTGATCGGCTCCATGAATAGAACGCTAGACCACGACACCGACAGTCCCCAGAAACGGATAATTCAGGCGGCAGGGAGGGCACGCCCTGCGGCTGTGGAATCACTCCCGGGGACATGGATCACGGCCCGGCGTCCTGCGCGGCAGTCCGACGACACCTGTGGACGACGAACGAAGTCCCGCGAACCTGGGTCAGCAGGGTGCTGCTGACCTTCGTGGCCGGACCACGATCACCGGTCATGACCTTGATTCAGGTCTGAGGATTCTCTCGGCCCGCCGCGTGGTGGCGCGATCCGAAACGCTCGCGGCGGGCTGCCCGTTGTGCTGTCCGGCGGCTGGGTCACCGCGTGGTGGCGCTGGCCGGCGGCCCAGCCAGAGCCGCCGGGTCGCGAGCAGTTCAGGTCCGAGCCTCCGAAAATCCGCGCAGTCCGCGCGGTTACGTTTGTGCTCACCCGGCCGCCGGCCCGCGCAGCGGCCTCATCCGGCGGCCGAGCCACCACCCCCGATCACGGATTTCCGGATGCCGACCAGTCGCCGCAGGACGTCGAACCAGAATTGCGCGCCAAACAGCAGCGCGACCAGCGTGATGCCCCGTCCCAGCCAGCCGTAGTCATGAAATTCGTAGTCCCAGATATCGGCGACAGACATGCCGAAGAATGGGCCCTCGCTCGGGTCCAGCGCGGTGATCTTGTCGATGTCCGGGACGATCGCGAACACCCCGGCGGCCCTGACGATCTTGGCCATGCAAGCGAACCGGTCAACGGCGTCATCGAAGGGATCGGTGCCGTCCGCCGTCCCGCTTGGACTCGCCGTCCCGCTGCCCGAATCGGTTGTCCCACCGGAGGTCCCGTTCGCCGCAGTGCCGCCGGAGGAACCAGCGGGCGCGCATTGCTGGTTGATGACGGCGTCCAGAGTCGACGCGCCGGCGACGGCGACCGCCTCGCTGCTGATGGCTTCCCGCAGCGCTGCGTCGCTGCGGAGGTCGGCGATGATGCGCAGCGTGTTCGCCTGAAGGATCAACACGATCGGCAGCGCCAACAGGGCGAGCACCTTCCGATTCTGCCGGCGGTAGAGGGCACTGAGCTGGTCCATTTCCCTGTCGAACCAGGCCTGAACTGTCGCCTTGGCTGCGCTGAGATCCTGCCCGACTCCGGCCGCGTCTGCCGCGGACGTGATCGCCTGCGCCAGTAGTGGGTTTGTCCGGAAGAAGTCGGCCACGTCGCGGGCCGTCAGCAAACCCGAAGCCGCCAGGTAGAGGCGGTCCTTGGCGGTATCGGCCACCCCGCTCAGCGGCAATGCGAGCACATCCGATGACGAGAGAACCCGGTCGGCGGGCACCCCGCCGACGGCCGCGGCGAGCGCCGCCTGCCGAGAGTCGTTCCACCCCAAAGATGTAGCCGCGGCCAGCAGGTCAGCTGCATGCACTGGTTTGGCGAGCCCGGCAATCGCCCCTGCGAAGTCCGCACCGTTGATCTTGGTGAGCTTCGACTTCCGCCCGGACAGTGCCACGTCCGAGACCATGGGTGCCAGCGCGTCATAGATCTGCTGCAATTGATTCCGGCTCGCTTGCAGCTGACTTCGGCGCTCAGCCGCGGTGCCGGATCCCGACGGTCCCTTCGTCCACCAATCCGGCAGGGTCAACCAGGTGTTCTTGACCGGTGCATCTGCAGCTGCCGGCTGCGCCTCCGGTCGCAGATCGAATTGTCGCCAACTCATCGGCAAACTGACCGTGGTATCCCAAAGGCGGCGGGAGTACGTGCTGTTGACCGGGTCGGGCAGCCGGGAGATGCCCAGCCAGAGATGCTTGGCGCGGATCCGGAACATCAACGCGAACGCCTCGTTGATCACCGAGATCAGCAGGCTGAGGACGAACCAGACGAAGACGAGGCCGATGGCCAGGTCGATGATTTCACTCTGGATCATGGTCGACCCCCAACTCGGCGGCAGTTCCGACACCCAGGATCCGACACCCACGGTGCGACACCCAGGGTTCGACACCCGCGCCCCGACGCGGTGCAGGGACCGTAGCGTGACCGGCAAGCGGTGTCCATCCGAATGACCCCCGTCGGTGGATCCAGCGTCGAGTCCAGCGTCCCTGAGCGTGGCAGCCCGCCTCACCGGTCACGATCGTGCCTCCGGTCACGATCGTGCCTGCGGATATGACGTGGCTGTGGAGATGACGTGCCTGTGGAGATGACGTGCCTGTGGACATGACGTGCCTGTGGAATTGACCCTGTTCGCCGGCGAGCCCGCCGCAGGTCCGTGGATCGTTGAGTCGGTAGACCACGTAGTGGCCCGCCTGCTCTCATCAGTCCCCGACCACGTGGCGATCCCGGTCGTCGCCGTGGACGGACGCAGCGGGAGCGGAAAGTCGACGGCGGCGCCGCGGTGCTGCGCACCGACGATGTTGCGTGGCACCACTCGTATTTCGACTGGACGGGTTTGTTGCGCGATGGGGTCCTGGATCCGGTGCGACGCGGCCGGCTGCCGGTCAGCTATAGACCTCCCGCCTGGTCCGCGAGGTCCCGCCCCGGCCCCGTCGAAGTGCCAGCGAGTTGCCGGATGGTGATCGTGGAGGGGGTAGGCGCCGGGCGTCGCGAGCTCGAGCACCTTGTGGACGGGCTCGCGTGGGTGCAGTCCGACGCTGTCGAGTCCCGCCGCCGCGGGATCCAGCGAGATGGTGGAACCCCTGCAGCCGAGGCGTTCTGGGACGATTGGGCGGCTCAGGAGGTGCGATTCCTCGCGGACCAGCGTCCCTGGGAACGCGCGGTTGTCATCATCTGCGGCACTCCGGTGATAGCCCACGACACAACGCGCGACATGATCGTCGAGACATCCACGCAGTGACCTTGCAACCGCCCTGATGCCGCTGCCCTCGCGAGGCCGTCCGCGGCACGCTCGCCGACGGCCTCGCGGATGAGGTGAACAAGGGGTGTTCGGGTGCACGTCCTACCCCGCGCGATCCACCACGAGCAACCCCCGCTGATGAGCGAGCGACACCGCCTCCGCCCTCCCGGACGCGCCGAGCTTGCCCAGCACATTGGACATGTGCACGCTCACCGTTTTCGCGCTGATGTACAGCCGTTCACCGACCTGTCGGTTGGTCATCCCCTGGGCCACCAACCGCAGCACCTCCTCTTCGCGGTCGGTCAGCACCCCGATCACGGTTCGCGAACCCGGGAGCTCGAACCGAGCCCGCCGGCCGAATGCCTCGATGGCCGCGGTGAGTGGCTCGGCGCCCATTGTTCGGGCCTCGGCCAGCGCGGTGGCGGCTTCCGCCCGGGCAGTGGCCCGATCACCGGCCTCGGTGAGCGCCTCGGCGAGGCGCCATCGGCTGCGCGCCACCTCGTACCGGTATCCGTAGCCGAACTCCCGGATGGCCTTTCGCCACAGGTCGGGGTCGCTCCGGCCGATCAGCCTGGCGTGTTCGGCGTGGGCCCGGACCAGCCACGCGCGTCCCTCGGGACCGAGCCTGCCGCCGCGCGGGCGTCCACGTTCGGCGGTGTGATCGGCCAGCAGGACCAGCGAATCGCCGACTGCGATCTCGGACGCCAGATCGCCGCCAGAAATGCGGATCCCTTCGGCCCGTTCGGCGAGGGCCGCGACCCCGAGCGCGGCCAACCAGATACCACCCAGGAAGTAGTCGTTCCATGTGCGCCCGAGGAAGTCGATGAGCTGGCGAGTCAGATCGATGGCTTCCTGGTATTCGCCGGCCCAGGTGAGCCCGTCGATCGTGCACCCGCCGGAGAGCAGAGCGTTCCACGGGTCCTTCTGCCAATCGGCCTTGATGGCCCGGCCGCGTTCGACGGCCTCGGGATCACCGCGCGCCACGC
>JBBQGJ010000555.1:0-4311 GCA_038322925.1 Mycobacteriales bacterium | reverse complement strand
CGGTGCAGCGCGCCGAAAGCCGAACGGCGCAACACGAACGGCAGGTACTCGCCGACCGGGACCGGATCACCCGGGACCTGCACGAGCACGTCATCGGGCGACTGTCCGGGATCGGCCTGACCCTGCACGACACCCAGCACCTGGCCAAGTCCCCGGCGGTGGCCGCGCGGATCGCCGACCACATCGAGCACCTCAACCAGGTCATCACCGAGGTCCGCACCACCGTCTTCGACCGGCACACCGAACCGGCCGACATCCCACGACTGGGTGGCCTGCTGCACGACATCGTCGGCGAGATCACCACCGACACCGACCTGCGCACCGCGATCGGCATCACCGGCCGCATCGACATCGTCCCCGCCGACCTGGCCGTGCACGCCCAGGCGGTGCTGCGGGAAGCGGTCAGCAACACCGCGCGGCACGCCCACGCCATGGAACTGACCGTCACCGTCACCGTCGGCGCCGACCTCGTCATCGACGTCACCGACAACGGCGTCGGCATCCCGGTGACCGCCGCCCGCGGCGGACTGCACCACCTGGCCGCCCGCGCCGCAGCGGCCGGCGGCAGCAGCACCATCGATGGGCCCGGCGGCGGGGGCACCCGGCCGGTCTGGGCCGCCCCCCTGCAGTGAACCCCTGCCCGCAGACCCTCGCGAATCCCCGCCACCGACAGCGGAGCGCATCAAACAAGTCCCAGGAGAAAACGCCGACCCCGCCGATCAACCCCGGCCGCGGGAGTCCTGCTGCCGGCCACCACCGAACCTGGACATGGCCGGTCACTGCACCGTCGGGTGTCCGAGCCTGCTGCCAGGGACCTCCCGGGTGACCGGGCATTCGTGAACGGCAGCGAACACGGGGTGCGACCCGAACGAAGGGAGCAACGCATGAGGCAAACCACGGCACCCTCCGGGGTGGCCGCCACCAACGGCGGCGGGAAGGCCGATGACGGACGATCCGTCCGACCGGCTCGGGTACGTGCTCGATGAACTGTTCTTCCCGGTCCACCGCCGGGAGCTGATCGCCGCGGCCCAGCGCTACGGCGCCGACCCGGCGACGCTGCAGGAAACTGCACACCCTGCGCGACGGGCGCTACTGGAGTCTGTCCGACGTGGTCAACACCGTCGCCGAGCGCTGCGGCCAACGCAGCCCGCAGCGCTGAGGTCGGCCCACGGGCATTCACCCAGCGGGCGGGGTGGTCGTCGTCGGCGGTGACCAAAGTCCGCGTATCACCCGACCCGCCCAGACCACACAAGCCTCGACAGCGGAACTGTTCGGGTCCCGGAGAGGACGGCGATGACCTCTGCTGTTCCAGCCGCGCCACGTCCCCCGGTCATCGCCGCGGTGTCGTCCCATCACCGGCCGGTCGACGCCGGCACCACCGCGTGGGACGGCTCCGCCCTATCCGCATGGCCAGCGGAGCGGGTGAACGTTCAGCACGAGGAAAGGCAACGAAAGGTAGGCACCGTGACAGTCACGCCAGCAAAGACCGCGAACCCCACCACCCGGCACGTGACGGTCTGCCACCGGCAGCTCCGGGTCGACGTCCGCACCGGGGACGGCAGCGGGACACCGCTGCTGATGTGCGACGGCATCGGAACCAGTGTCGAGGTGCTGCAGTCACTGGTCGATGCCCTCGATCCCGGCATCGACATCATCCGGTTCGACGCCCCCGGCGTCGGCGGCTCCCCGGTCGGTCGGCGTCCTGCCCCACGGGTTCCCGCAGCTGGCCTGGATGCTGACCCGGATGCTGGACGAGCTGGGCCACCAACGGGTTGACGTGCTCGGCTTCTCCTGGGGCGGCGCGCTGGCGCAACAATTCGCGGTCCAACACGCCGGCCGGTGCCGCCGGCTGGTGCTGATCAGCTCCAGCACCGGGGTGTTGTCCGTGCCGGGCGCTCCCTGGCTGTTCGCGACAATGGCGACACCCCATGGTTTCCGCGACAAATGTCATGGCGATGATGGCGGGCTCCATGAACGGCGGCCAGTCCCGGGCCCGCACCGACAACGTCGGGCGCCTGTTCCGGGACACCCTCGTCGTCTCCGGCCGCGGCTACCTCTACCAGCTCCCCGCCGCCGCCAGCTGGACCAGACTGCCGTTCCTGACACTTATCCGGCAATCCGCGCTGGTGATGGGCGGCGAGCACCACCCGATCATCCCGGTCAGCAACGCGAGGATCCTGGCCACGCTCATCCCGGAACGCCACCCCGCACGTCTATCCCGGCGGCCATGTCGAACCACTCACCGCGGCCACCGACTTCGGGCCGCGGGTCATTCCTGACCCGCCCCCGACAATAACTATTGCCGGGTCAGTCCTCTGCGCAACCCGTTGCCGGCCGCAAGGCGACCGGCCGGCCGGCAGGGCTCGGCCGGGACCCGCAGGCGACCGCGGCGGCGTTCCGCGGCGGCTGGTTCCACCCCGGCGATCTAGGGGTGCGCCACCCGGACAGCTACAGCCCAGCTGCTGGACCGGGCCAGGGACATCGGCATTTCCGGGGGCGAGAACATCTCCACCATCGAGGTTTAGAACGCGCTGATGTCCCATCCCGACGTCGCCGTGATGGTGCAGGATGAACGCCCTACCGATCACTCGGCCGATGTTCTCAACGGCCCCGAGATGCCTGCCCTGATTCTGATGAGGGGCCTCGGTAACGCTCATGCCCGCGGGGCGCCGGGCCTGTCCGACGACGCTCAGTGCAGCCGGCGGGTGGTGTCCGGCTGGGTCAGGCTGGGGCCGATCCGGCAGGTGGCGCTGGTCGCCGCCACACCGGCCGGCCCGGCGAGCACCGGACGCAACTCCAGGGCGGACACCTCGGGGAGATCGTCCGCGAGGGTGGAGAGCCGCAGGGCCAGGTCGATGAGGGGTTGGTGGGCGACCACCCGCGCGCCCCGGTAGCCGTCCAGCAGCGGTGCGGCGCGGGGCGCCGAGATGAGCTCCCAGGCATCGACGTCGGTCAGCGGCACCGCCCGATAGGCCCGGTCGTCGAGCAGCTCGGTGGCCACGCCGCCGATCCCGAACGAGACCAGCACCCCGAAGGACGGGTCGGCGCTGATCGCGAAGACGGTGGACACGTCGGCGCGGTCGGGCGGCGCCATCGCCTGGACGGTCAGCCACGGGCCGGCGATCCAGGACAGGTCGTCGTACGCGGCGATCACCTGCTCGGCGTTGGCCAGGCCGAGCCGCACCCCGGCCTGGTCCATCCGGTGCCGCAACGAGTCGTCGAACGACTTGAGGGCCACCGGGTAGCCGATCTCGTCGGCCGCCGCCGCTGCCTCGGCCGCGCTGCCGATCGAGCGGTAGCGCACCAGTGGGATCCCGTAGCAGTCCAGTAGTCCGGTGAGTTCGGTATCGGTCAGGGCCCGCGGCGGATCGTCCGGCTCGCGGAGCCGGGCCAGCAGCGCGCGGGCCGCGTCGGTGTCGATGCCGGGCAGGTCGGGGATCGTGCCGGCCGGGCTGGTCAGCCACGAGCCGTACCGCACCGCGTGGGCCAGCGCGGCGACCGCGCGCTCCGGGGTGCGGAAGGTCGGCAGCGACCCGCGGGCGGCGCTGCCGTCGGCGGCCGCCGGGAAGGTGGTGAGCACCGGCACGGTGGCCTGGCCGACCGCCGACCGCAGCGCCGCGACGTGCGCCTGACCGGGCGTCGCGACGATCGGCACGTACACCACCACCAGCGCGTGGACATCGGGGCGGGCCACCGCGGCCCGCACGGCCGCGCCGAGATCTTCCGGGCTCACGTCGGCGCCCAGATCCTGCGGCCGGCCGTCGGCGACCCGCAGGCCGGCGTCCAGGCAGGCATCGACCGCCAGCATGCCCAATGCCGTGGAGTTGCCGATCACCGCGACCCGGTCACCGACGGGCACCGGCTGGGTGGACAGCAGTTGGGCGACATCGAAGGCGGCGGTGAGGGTCTCGGTCCTGATCACCCCGGACTGAGCGAACAGGCTGGCCACCGCGGCCCCGGACATCGGGGCCGAGTGGGGTCCCGGTGCGGGGGTCCGGGTCGCGTGCCGGCCGGACTTCACCGCGATGACCGGTTTCGTCCTGGCGAGCACCCGGGCCAGCCGGGCGAACTTGCGGGGATTGCCGAATGACTCCAGGTACAGCAGCACGACCTCGGTCGCGTCGTCGCCGTGCCAGAACTGCAGCAGGTCGTTGCCGGACACGTCGGCCCGGTTACCGGCCGACACGAACGTCGACAGACTCAGCCCCCGGGTCGCGGCGTCGGCCAGGATCGCGATACCCCGGGCACCGGACTGGCAGAAGAAGCCGACCCGGCCCGGCGGCGGGACCAGCGGGGCCAGGGTCGCGTTCA
>JBBQGJ010000554.1:0-4315 GCA_038322925.1 Mycobacteriales bacterium | reverse complement strand
GGAGTCGGCGTACTTGGCCCGGAAGATCTCCGGTACGTAATTGAACATGAACCGTTTGCCCTCGGAATTGCGCAGCACGCCGCCGTCACCGCGCACCGATTCGGTGACCAGAATGCCTTTCACCGAGGGTGGCCAGACCATGCCAGTCGGGTGGAACTGGACGAACTCCATGTTGATCAGGGTGGAACCGGCACGCAGGGCCAACGCGTGACCGTCACCGGTGTACTCCCAGGAATTGCTCGTCACCTTGAACGATTTCCCGATACCGCCGGTGGCCAGGATCACCGCGGGCGCCCGGAAGACGATGAAGGTGCCGGTCTCCCGGCGGTAGCCGAAGGCGCCGGCGATGGCACCTGAGGCGTCGGCGAGCAGTTCGGTGATGGTGACCTCGGCGAAGACCCGTAGCCCGGCGTCCTCATCTGTCAGCGCCTCTTGCCCGACGTCGGCGGCCGAGTCGGCATCGACCGCGGCCTGTTCCTCGTCCTGGCGCAGCGAGACGATTTTCTGCTGCAGGGTGCGGATCAGCTCGAGGCCGGTGCGGTCTCCCACATGCGCGAGCCGCGGGTACTCGTGACCGCCGAAGTTCCGCTGGCTGATCCGGCCGTCGGGCGTGCGGTCGAACAACGCGCCGTAGGTCTCCAGCTCCCAGACCCGTTGCGGGGCCTCCTGGGCGTGCAGTTCGGCCATCCGGGGAATGTTGAGGAACTTGCCGCCGCGCATGGTGTCGCGGAAGTGCACCTGCCAGCTGTCGTTCGAGTTGACGTTGCCCATCGACGCGGCAATGCCGCCCTCGGCCATCACGGTGTGGGCCTTGCCGAACAGCGACTTGCAAATGATCGCGACGCGCAGCCCCTCCTCGCGAGCGGCGATGGCTGCGCGCAGGCCGGCCCCACCGGCCCCGACGATCAGGACGTCGTACCGGTGTTCCTCGTGGTCGGACATGCGGTGACGGCCTCCAGGGCAGTGAAGAAGAAGAAGGGCTCTTTAGAAGAAGCGAACATCGGTGATGGTGCCGTGCGCCAGCAGGGTGATGTACAGGTCGGAGACGAGCAGCCAGCCCAACGACACCCACGCCAGCAACATGTGCCGGCCGTTCAGCTTCGAGATCTGTTGCCACATCCAGTAACGGGCGGGGTGGCGGGAGAAATGCTTGAGCTTGCCGCCCATGATGTGCCGGCAGGAATGGCAGGAAAGGGTATACAGCCAGATCAACGCGGCGTTGATCACCAGAATGACGGTGCCCAGGCCCATGTGGAACCACTGACCTTGCGGGTTCCGGAATCCCAGGATCGCGTCGTAGGTCAGGATGATCCCGAAGATCATCGCGAAGAACCAGAAGTAGCGGTGGATGTTCTGCAGGATCAACGGAAAGCGGGTCTCACCGGTGTAGGCCTTGTGCGGCTCGGCGACCGCGCAGGCCGGCGGGGAGAACCAGAACGCCCGGTAGTAGGCCTTCCGGTAGTAGTAGCAGGTCATCCGGAAGCCCAGCGGGAAGATCAGGATGATCAGCGCCGGGGACAGCGGCCACCAGCTGATCGGCTGCCCGAAGTCACTCGACCCGGGTACGCAATCGGTGGTCAGGCACGGCGAGTAGAACGGCGAGAGATAGGGCTCGAAGTAGTAGTACGCGCCCTGGAACGCCCGGAACGTCGCGTAGACCACGAACAGGAACAAGCCGAGGAAGGTCGCCAGCGGGGCCAGCCACCACCTGTCCTTGCGGAGAGTGCGAACCCCGACTCGCGCCCGCCCCGGGGCGTTGACGCCGGTCAACTTCTTTTGCCCGTGCGGCCGATGCCGTGATAGCCGCCGACGCCCTCGTCGTCGGCGTCGTCACGCCAGAGCGAGGGATCGTACGGTTCGTCGCTGACCTGGTAGACGGTGGGCGGCGCGACGGGCTTGCCGCCTGCCGGGATCGCCGGTGCTCCCCACGTCGCCGGCGACAGTGCCTCCACGTCGGCGACATCCAGGATCAGCCGCTCGAGGTCGTTGCGGAGCCTGGCCACCACCGGGAGGTCCCCGTGGTTGCGAGCCAACGAATTTACTCCGGATCGCAGGTCGGCAATCGCGCGCTGCAATGCTTGCAGTTCGGCAGATATGGGCATGAAACCCCTCAGGTCCGGCGGTCTGCGCTTCAGGCTCGGTCCGAGCGTGCCTAGACATTAGCCCGGCGTGTGGCGTTGGGGCACCATCGAGGCGAGTGATTTGTCCCGGTTGCACCGCTGGCGGCGGCGTACCGGTGTGTTTTCCGAGCGTGTGATGGTGAGCAGGGTCGCCGCGAAGGCTTCCACGTGACGAACGACACTCTCACCATGACGGACAACGTCAGGGATCGTTCAGCACGCGTGCGGCTGGCGGAGGGCGCGGCGCCCGCGCCCCACAGCTTCACCGCCGCGGTGGTCCTGCCTGGCCAGCGCCGCCCCTCCAGGTCCGGTGACGTGCAGGTGCCGCTCGCGGACAGCGGGCACCAACGATTTGGCGACGAGCCATCCGGCTCGTCCCTGCCGTGAAAGCTCTCGCGCGATCAATCAGCAGGGATCAATCAGCAGGGATCAGTCAGGGGGCGGTCGAGGGATGTGCCGCGCCGGCCGCGCTGCGAGCACCGATTTGGACTTTCCCGCGCCTCCCACCGATGCTCTGCTGGTGATGTTCAGCTCGCCGGGCGTCTCCGGCCCCGTCAGGTGGATGTCACCGGGGCGGGGCGAGCGCGCGGTGGTCGGCGTTCGCCTGGTTGGTGGCTCAGCGGGCAGATGACGGACACCCGGAACGCCGCGGCCGATGCCGCCCGCGGTGACGACAGTGCCAATTCGGCGCTGAAGGGTGCGACGGCGACGACTGGGCCTTCGGCACACCCGTCGGTCGCGGGCCGGCGTGCGTCACCGACCCTGGAGGACGTCGCAGCGGCCGCGGGCGTGTCGCGATCCACGGCCTCCAGGGCGATCAACGGCGGGAGCCGGGTCAGCGCGGATGCGCTGGCCGCGGTGGAGGCGGCGGTGCTCCGGCTGGGATTCAGTCCGAACCGCGCGGCGCGGACCCTGGTCACCCATCGCGCCGACTCGGTGGCGTTGGTGGTGCCCGAACCGGACGAGCGCGTCACCGGAGACCCCTTCTTCGCGGCGGCCATCCAGGGTCTGTCGCAGGCGCTGGGGGACACCGACCTCCAGCTGGTGCTGCTGATGGCCAGACTCGGGGACAGCGCAGAGCGCACGATCCGCTATCTCCGGCTGGGGTACGTGGACGGTGTGGTCGTGGTGTCTCACCATCGCTCGGACGAGATCGAGCGAGCCCTGGTAGCGGCCTCGTTGCCCAGCGTGTTCGTCGGTCGACCGTGGAACATGCCCGATCGGTTCAGCTACGTCGACACCGACAACGAACGCGGTGGCGAAATCGCCACCGAGCACCTGCTGGCCAGGGGGCGACGCAGGGTGGGCACCGTCGCCGGGCCGCCCGATATGACGTCCGCGCAGGACCGCCTCGCGGGATGGCGCTCGGCCCTGACCAAGCGCGGACTGCCGGTCGATGCTTGCGAGCACGGAGACTTCACCACTCCTGGCGGTCTGGCGGCGACCGAGCGGCTGCTGGACAGACACCCCGATCTCGACGCCATTTTCGTGGCGTCGGACCTGATGGCGGTCGGCGCGCTCGCGGTGCTGAAGACTCGCGGCCTGGCGGTTCCGTCGGATATCGCGGTCGTCGGCTATGACGACGCCGCGGTCGCGGCCGCGACCGACCCACCGTTGACGACGGTGGTCAACCCGATTGTCGAGATGGCACGGACGGCTGGTGTGATCCTGCTGGAGCGAATGTCCGGCGACCGCGCCCCGGTCCCGCCGACGATGTTCGCCCCGGAGCTGATCGTCCGTCTGTCGAGCTGAGGAGGCGCCGGGTGCGCGGCGACGGCAACGGCTGGACCTGGTGCGCTCTCGGTCACCGACATTGGGGCCGGTACGGCGCCGCAGGCTTGCTGCTGCGACGGGACGACCCCGCTAGATCGGTGATAGGGGGTGACTCCGCAGCATCATCTGTGCTGCTGCAGCATCGCGCCGCCTGGACCAGTGACGGGGGTACATGGTCGCTGCCGGGCGGCGCGCGCGACAGCCACGAGTCGGTGATCCAGGCGGTGCTGCGGGAGGCCCACGAGGAGGCCGGCATCGACCGGGCGGCGGTCGCGATCGTCGGCGAGTGGCAGGACGATCACGGCGGCTGGTCGTACACCACGGTGATCGCCGAGGTCGTCGGTCCGCTGCGATTGGTGCCGAACGCGGAGAGTACGGAGCTGCGCTGGGTCGCGGAACCCGACGTCGCCGCCTTCGCGTTG
>JBBQGJ010000553.1:0-4318 GCA_038322925.1 Mycobacteriales bacterium | reverse complement strand
TCTCACCGTCCCTGCGCTGGTGTACCTGCTGGGGATGGACACCCGCGCGGCGACGACCGGGTCGCTGATCATCGTCGGGGTGACCGCGGTGTTCGGGATGCTCGCGCACCGCCGCGACGGTCATGTCCGGGTGCTGCAGGGCGTCGTCTTCGGGGCGCTCGGCGCCGTGGGAGCCGTTGCCGGGACACGGTTGTCCCTTGCGGTGCGACCCGACGTGCTGCTCGCCGGGTTCTCCGTGCTGATGCTCACCGTCGCTGCGTTGATGCTCGCCCGTAGTCGCAGCCGGGTGCCGGCGGGCGGCGGGCGGCGGTCCTGGTGTTGCCGATGCGGTGCCGTTGGACGTGCCGATCATCACCTTCACGCCGCGATTCGTCTGCGCCTGCCCCCGCGCCGCGAAGGTGCTTATCGCCGCGGTGCTGGTCGGGTTGATGACCGGGTTCTTCGGGGTCGGCGGCGGGTTCCTGGTGGTCCCGGCGCTGGTGCTGGTACTGGATTTCCCGATGCCGGTCGCGGTCGGGACCTCGCTGCTGGTGATCGCGATCAACAGCGGTACGTCGCTGGTCGCGCGTGCGGGTGGTGGCATCGACATCGACTGGACCGTGATCGGGGTGTTCACCGCGGCCGCTGTGATCGGCAGCCTGCTGGGCGCGAGGATCGCCACCCGGGCCCGCCCGGAAACGCTGCGGATCGCGTTCGCCGTGCTGATCATTGCGGTCGGGCTGTACACCGCGGCACGCAGCATCCCCGCCCTGTTCAGCTGAGACCTGTTTCCCGGGAAAAGAGTCCTATCTCATCGAGAACAGACGGTGGGCGGGCCGAGCAGCCAGTCCCCCCTGACGATGCGATGTCCGCACTGGGTTATCGGGCTGGCAGCGATGGTGAGTGCGGTCCTGTCGCAGCGTCGCGGGCAGGCGGACCGATCACGTCCTCAGGACGCCGCGAGCACGTCCGTCGCGAGCTCGATCTGGATGCTCGGCGGCTCGGTCAGGGTGTTGTGCACCGTGCAGTGCGATGCGACCGCGAGGAACGCGTCCCTGCGTTCCGGTGGCAGTTCGGTGGGTGGCGTGACGACGATGGCGATCTGGCTCACCCGGGCTGGTCGGCCGCCGAGCTCGTAGCTCACCGCGACGGCCAGCCCGTCCGGAGAGAATTTGTGCCGCGCGGCGTAGCGGCGGGCGTAGAAGGCAACGCAGCTGGCCAGGCCGGCGATGAACAGCTCGGTCGGCGTCGGTGCGGTATCGGTGCCGCCGGCCTCGGTGGGCTGGTCGACCAGCAGCGTATGGCCGCGCACATCGATGGCGAACCGGTCGCCGTCCAGGTGCCGGACTCTCACCTCGTCTGTCATCACGTCGTCCCTTCTCGGGCAGCTTTCGGTCGACCCGCGAACCGCGCTTGAGGCATCCTGTGAGGGAGCGCGCGGCAGCATAGCTCGATACCCCCTACGGTATTGATCGGGTGGTCGGGTGGCTACGGACCTAAGTCCCGAACCTGTTCTCCACCGGCTTCTCTGAGCCACCCGCAGTTGGCGCCACCGACCGTTGTGGACATGCCGCACGAGGCTCGGGACGGGCGCCGGTCGGCCCCACGGCAGCTGGATTGGCCGGCGGCGGGTCATGCGTCGGGCGGCTCGAAGGTGCGCGCGGACCGTCGTGTCCTGCGCGGGAGGGTCGTTCCCGGCCCTCGCATGGGCCGCACGCTGGGTGCGCGATGCGGGGTATTTCCGGCGGGCCTCGGTGGTGATGGTGAACCCGGGCGGCACGGGCAGACCCAATCTGGTCTCGGCGAGGTTGGCACCCTTGCCGCCGAGCAGATCTTTTTGATCCATATCGCCCCTGGGTGAAACCGAAAACTAACTGGGTCGTCGTCCGTGGCTCGGTTCCTTGGCATGAGGGTGTGGACACCGGTGCACCCCCGCCGGGGTCAGGACTGGCTGGTGATGGCCGTCGCTGAGTCCGACAGGGGGCGTTGGGTTGCTCAGTTGAGTCGTTCGAAGATGATGGCCATGCCCTGGCCGCCGCCGACGCACATGGTTTCCAGGCCGAGCGTGGCGTCGCGTTCGCGGAGCCCGTTGAGCAGGGTGGCGGTGATCCGGGCGCCGGTCATCCCGTAGGGGTGGCCCACCGCGATGCTGCCGCCGTGCACGTTGAGCTTGTCGATGTCGATGTTCAGGTCCCGGTAGCTGGGGATGACCTGCGCGGCGAACGCCTCGTTGAGCTCCACCAGGTCCATGTCCTGGATCGTCATACCCGCGTGGGCCAGCGCCTGCCGGGTCGACTCGATCGGACCCAGACCCATGATCTCCGGCGACAATGCGGACACCCCGGTCGCCACGATCCGGGCCAGCGGGGTGATCCCCAGTTCCTTGGCCCGCACATCACTCATGATCACCAACGCGGCGGCGCCATCGTTCAACGGGCACGCGTTGCCGGCGGTGACCGTGCCATCGACCTGGAACACCGGCTTCAACCCGGACAACCCGTCCAGCGTGGTCCCTACCCGGGGGCATTCGTCGGCGGTCATCACCGTGCCGTCCGGCAGGGTGACCGGGGTGATCTCCTTGGCCCAGAACCCGTTCGCCAACGCCTTCGCGGTCAACGTCTGGGACCGCAACGCGAACTCGTCCTGCTCGGCCCTGCTGATCCCGCGGTAGCTGGCGACGTTCTCCGCGGTCAACCCCATGTTGATGTAGTAATCCGGTAGTGCGCCGTCCTCCCGCGGGTCGTGCCACACCCCGACCGGGTGCTGCGCCCTTTCCATGCTGCGGGCATGGGCGTTGTCGAACTGCATATCCAGGTACGGGTTCGGGCCCTGCCCCTTCGGGTCCTCGGGAGTGACCGGCGGGGTGTCGGAGCCGCCGATCCCGAACCGGGACACGCACTCCACCCCGGCGGAGATGAACACATCACCCTCACCGGCGCGGATCGCATGCATCGCCGTCGTCCGGGTGGTCTCCACGCTGGATGCGCAGTACCGGGTGATCGTCGCCCCCGGCACGTTGTCCAGCCCGAGCAGCACCGTGACCACCTTGGCCATGTTCCAGCCCTGCTCGCCGCCGGGCATCCCGCACCCGAGCAGCAGGTCGTCGATGGTCTTCGGGTCCAGTTCCGGGACCTGGTCCAACGCCGTCTGCACCATCGTCGCGGCGAACTGGGCCGGGTGAGTGTCTTTCAAGGCGCCCTTGAACGCGCGGCCGATCGGCGAACGGGCGACGGCCACGATCACGGCTTCAGGCATCAGAAATGTCCCTTCAATTTGGTGCGGCGTTGTGCATCAACGCCGGGTGGGAGGTGAATGCGTCAGTGATACGACGCCTTCCGGGGGGAGTTGGCCTTTCATGGGTCACTTTTGACCACAGCCTGCTCGCCGCGGCTGGACTCGACGTGTCGGTCCAAGTGGGTGTGGGTGACGTTCAATTCGCCGTCGGGTAACCATCGGTAAAGAGGGCGGGTTCGCAGAATCCAACGCCCATGTCGGCTTCGTCGACCAGTCGATCGGATCCGCGGTGCCCAGCCAGAACGCTTCGGGGCCGGTCACACTCGGCCCGGAAACCCTCGTCATAGGTACCCACGCTGGATCCTCTCGCAGATCGTCGTCGCGGCCCAATGCGTTGCGCCTCCCGGGGTCCCAGAAAGTTGAGACGCCGTTTGCGGGCCCACCCGAATCTCGGACACCACCTGCAGCGGTCCTACAGCGCCTCGTACCGGGGTGCGACACTCGTCGCAGGGACATAAGGGTCGAAAGTCACAAATCGAACCGGCCTGGTCGGGTTCGACCGTGCCGCCCTACGCTGGTCGCTGGACGAAATGGGTAGTCACTCAACTTAACCCGTCCGTCCGGTTTTGCGGCCTCTGTTGCAACCCGGCCCCCTTACAGCACCCGTGACTGCCAGCACCACCACCCGCAAAGGCGGCGATGCGATCGCCCGCAGCGTCCACGAAGCCCGTCGGACCAAGGTCCCGAGCCTGTTCTCCACCGGCTTCTCTGAGCCACCCGAGCCTTGGCGCACCTACTACGCGAGGCCGCGGACGCGCCCGCGCCGGCCGATGCAGTTGCGGTGGGATCGGTGCTGCCGGGTCAGGCGTCGGTCCCGAGTTTGCGGGCCCGGACCACTGTGTCCAGCGCCGTCCGGCCGTTACCTGCCACTGGACGGGCCGCTCGCTCGGTGCGTTCCAGTCTCGCCGAGCAATCGATCGCGCCCAGGTCGGCAATCACGTCGCGTTCGCTGTAGAGCACGTTCGGGTCCTGCGGGCCGCCGACGCCATCGGTGAGGTTGTCGGTGTGGTGGGCGATGATCAGCAGAGTCCCGTCCGGCGCCAGA
>JBBQGJ010000552.1:0-4338 GCA_038322925.1 Mycobacteriales bacterium | reverse complement strand
TCTCGCCGACCTCTTCCACATCCACCAGTACGCACCGACCCGCTGAACCCCAGTTAGGTAATACAACCGACCCACCGAAAACCACGTCCCACCAGCACAAACACCAAAGATGATCTTCATAGCCAGGAAACTCAGGCTAGGCCGCTTTGTGGTTGACGCTGCCCGACAGGTCGGGGCTTCCGCGTCCGGTCACCGCTCGTCCAGCGGCCAAGATATTGAGTGCTGCGTTGGTGTCGGCGTTGCCGTGCCACGCACATCGTTCGCATCGGAAACTCGCTTGGCTCTCGCGGTTCCCGGCACTGACGTGCTGACACTGATGGCAACGCTGAGATGTGAAGGCTGCCGGCACCAGGACGACCTGGGTGCCGGTGTAGCGGGCCCGGTGATGCAGGTCGACCAGGAACATGCCCCACCCTTTGCCCAGAATGGCACGGTTCAGCCCGGACTTCTGCGCTGCCCGGTTGGTCAGGAAAGCACCTGGTTTGTCGGGGTCTGGTTTCGGGGCAGCCCGTTTGGTCATGTTCGTGACGCTCAGGTTTTCCACCACGATCAGGCTGTGGGTGCGGGTCAACGTGCTGGCGGTCTTGGTGGTGAAGTCATCCCGGCGGCGGCGTTGCTTCGCCAGCTTCTTCGCAATCCTGGCCTGGGTGCGCAGCCACCGCTTGGACGGCGCACGCCGTCCTTTCCGGCCACGGGTGCCGGGAGCCCTGGGGCCGTGTTGCCGGGCAGCCTGCTGCTGCAACCGGATAATGGCCGCCTGCTCACGAGTGCTGGTGAACTGCCGGTCCAGCATTCGCCCGTCGGACAGGGCCAGGGCCACCGCGACTCCCGGGTCGATCCCGACCGACGGCAATTCGGGGTTGCATTTCGCTTCCTCGATGCCGTCATTCACCAGGATTGACACGTACCAGTCCCCGTACACGCCGTCTCGGGTCAGAGTGGCGGACCGGATCTGCCCGCCCAGATCTCGGGTCCACCGGAAACGCACCAGCCCGAACTTCGGCAGATTCACCCGTGCCCACCGTTTGCCCAGGCGCTGCACCCGCATGTATCGGCCTACGGGGAACCGAAACGACGGCGACCACCTCGCCTTCGAGCGGAACTTCACGTTCCAGGCTTCGTGCACCCGGCACGCCGTGTCCAGATCCTTCAGGGTCTGCTGCAAACAGTGGCTCGGCGCCTGGGCGAGCCACGCGAACTCGGGGTCGGCTTTGGCCTTCGCCAGTTCACGGCATTGCTGCGGGTAGTTGATCCAGGCCCGGCGCTGCCGATATTGGCGGCGTTGGTCCAGGCCAGTGTTCCACACGGCCCGGCAGACCCCGGAAACCTCATCGGCGTACGCCAACTGATCAGGTGTGAACCTGACCCGAAAACGCCGACCCGCCAACATGCATCGATCCTCTCACCCAACGCCGACAGAAACTCATAAGGCGCTCACCCTTGGCCTCACGTCACGACCATGCGGCACACCGGTCGTCGACTGTGGGTTGCACCGTGGGCAGCAACAGCTACCACCGGTCTGTGACTCATCGCCCGCCCAGCGGGCCCCGCACCGACGGCGGCGGGACCAGCGGCCGGAACTTCGGCTCCCCCGACATCGCTTCGTCATATCGGTCCTGCCACAGTTGCCGCAAAGTTTGAAACTTCATGAAAGGCCGCGGGTCATTGATGCCGGCCACCGTGTAAGGGAATACCCCGTTGTCGGTCACCATCGCCGCGATCAACAGATGCGGTCGCAGCGACACCGGCGCCCACCGGTGTTCGGATTCCACATGCCGTTCCGTCGCGAACGCCGCGGCGTGCAACTGCTGCTCCACCTGCGGTTTCGGCGTCGGCGGACCGAACCGACCATTCTGAAGGAGCTTGCTCTTATAGTCGATCAGCGCCAAGACGCCGTTGATCGAGCAGTACAGGTCCGTTGTCCCGGCGTAACCGTCGACCTCGTTCCACAGGGTCGCCTCCGGGAAGATGGGGGTGACCTGCCATGCCGTCCACCATTCATCCAGCGACACCGCCCACGCTGTCTCACCATGCGCAGCGAGGGTGTCGTACGCGGCGCGGACATCATCGGTGGTGGCCTCACCCAACTGGTGGCGGGCCTTCTGCTCCGCATAGAAATGGACCCTGCTGCCCCGTTCGGCGGCCTCCTCCGCCCGGCGGGCACCGGCGTCCTTCACGGCCTTCTCGATCGCCCACCTGGCCCGCTGATCCCCGCCGACTGCATCCGAAACCCGGGGGTGATCCCAGGCCTCTATGACGGCCTGCTTGCCGTACCAGTTGCGGAGCACATCACCGCTGTCCTCGACACCGAGGATGTTCGTGATCGACGGCACCACCGGTGCCCCACCAACAGTGCGGGAGTACATCCGCCCATGCGCGGTTTCGTGGGCGAGCACCGGGTCATACAGGGCGGCCTTGACCTCCGCCGCGGACGCCGGCCGGTCAAGGGTGCTCATGGTGGTCATGTGACGGAACCGTACGGACGGCCCCTGACAACCCGACACCCGCGAACTCGCGGCGCTATCGACGACGGGAAGCGGTTGGTGCGTTGTGGGTTTGGTTCAGTCCGCTGCGAGACCTGCGAGTCGCTCAGGGCGACGTGACACTGGCCCAGAGCGTTGGGGGTGGATCGGGTGTGACCGCCCTTCGTAAGCGCACTGTCGGTGTCATCGGGTACCCCGATGACGTGAGATCGATTGAGTGGCTGACCGGCTGCGGCGCGGGCGTTGTGGGCTGTCTGACTGTCGGCGGGCGGAACGGGACCCGGCCGTGACTGCCGTGCTGATCCACGTTGATCCGGAGTGGCCGATGCCCGGTTTCGGTGGGACCGTTTCGCCGCGCCGGCTGCGGGTCTGGCGCACTGACACCGGCGCGGTGTGGGTGGTGATCACCGAGCGCGGTGCCGGCACCTCGATCACCAACGTCGCCGATGTGGTGGTCCCGCTGATCCGCGCGCGGTACGCCAGTGGCCGGGTGGTCGAGCACTACCCGCCCGAACCCGGGTCCCCCGAACACTTCGACGAGATCGTCGCCACCGCAGAATGTCTGCGGTGGCACCGCATCCGGGTCGAGGAAATCGTGGCCCTGCTCGGCGAGCAGGTGCTGGACGACGTGCCAGTGTTGCCACCGGACCCGCAGCCCAGCCGGGCGGTGACCCCGACGGTGACCGTCGCCGGACCGGGCCTGCCCGACGACGCCGTGATCCGCGGCTATCCGGGCGGTCTGGTGGTAGTGGCCGATTCCGCAGGCGCGGAACTCGGCCCGCTCACCCACTTCGTCCGGCACTCACCGACCGGGTTCGGGTGGGGGTACGGGGGTTCCGGACCGGCCGAACTCGCCCGCTGCATCCTCCTCGCGGTCCTCGGCGACGCCGGCCGGTGCGGCCAGTGCGGCGGCCAGGGCAACGTGGTGCCGAGCGACGACTGGGCCGGAGAGCGGCCCTACCGGCCGGAGACCGACGACGAGGACCTCGTCATGCGGTGCCTGGCATGTGACGCCGGCAGTTGGGTGACGCCGTCGTTGTCCCAGAGGTTCAAACGCGATCACGTCGCTCGATGGCGCAGCGCCGAGAACTGGACCGCGCGTGTGGGTGACGTTCGGGTCTGGCTCGCAGCGGAACCCGTCGACACCTGTCGGGCGCCCGGGACGAGGGAACCGCCGCGATGATCAACGGCCAGGATCGTCGCCGCCCTGGGCTCCTGCCTGGACAGCGAGGCGGCCGGTGCCATCGCCGACCTGCTGGTGGCAACGCTTATTCGAGTCGACGTCTCGTCCGCACCCTGCTCTCGATGAGATCGCTTGGTGCTGTGGGCGTGCCGCATAGCCCGCTGGCCTTCGAGTGGCCCTTTCGTTCCAGCATCCCGGAGCGTCTCTCCCTCGGCCTGCAGGGCCCCCAATGCCTCGTCGAAATTGTCCTTGGTTGGTCTATTGAGGGACGAGAGACCAAGGACGACAGACGATTCTGGTGCCCCACTGTGGTCAGTGACCGTTCGGACCGCGGCACTGGCCGTTCTGCACAATCCGCCGTGGTGTTCGCCCGGTGGAACCGCGCCCGCCGGGTCGACCAACTGGCCGGGGCGGTGACCGTCTCGAATCCGACGAGGAGGACGCAACGCCGCCAGATCTCGGGGTGAACGCGCACCGGGTTCGGTTTACTCGTGCGGTGGCTTGATGGTGAAATCGGGTGATGACCGAAAGTCTGGTGGCGCAAGCTGGTCGTTCAGGGCCGGGATAGCCCGCTGGTGCGGACGCCGTTGATTCTCGATGTACTGCCTGATGATCGACAGCGTGCGCCGCCACATGACCCGGCGAAGTACGACGGTGACCATAGCTGGTCGC
>JBBQGJ010000551.1:0-4362 GCA_038322925.1 Mycobacteriales bacterium | reverse complement strand
TGGGTGCGGGTCAACGTCACGTTCGCGCCGTCCTCCCCTAAGATCGCCTCCCGGTTGCAGCTTCCGTTGAAGTCCACGATGTCGCTCGCCGACGAGTCGGTCATGCTCAGTGATGCGTTCTTCTCGACCTTGGCCAGCGTTGGCAGGTTGTGGAATGTCAGTCCCGCGATGCTCACCGCCACGGCGGTGTTGTCGGCGTCGTAGGTGCCGATCTGGATGAACCCGAAGGTCTGCCTGATGATGAGCGAGTTCGCGTTCGTGGGGCAGATGTTCCGCACATTGATATGACCGTCCCTGGTCATGTAGAGCTGGTTGCCTTCGACCGTGGCCCCGTTGCCGACGATGTCCACCGACTCGGTAGCGAAGGTGGCGTAGGGGAACGGCCGCAGCCCCGGGGTCGTGCAGGAGCTGGCGTCAACGACCAGACCTGGCGTGAACGAGATGGTGTCCGTGCCCGGATTGGCGTTGGCGTCCTTCAGGGCCTGCTCGAACGTGCCGGCGCCACCACACAAGGACGGGCTGGTGACGGTGTAGGTAGTTCCAGCGGGTCCGAGTGCGACGTTCTTGGTGAACCCGGCCGTGTGAGTGGCCGTTCCTGGCGCATCCCCTGGACGGCTGCTGGGCATGTCGCCCGCGGACCACACCGTCGGCGCAGCGACAGCGGTCCCGGAGAACATCCCCACCGGCAGCATTGCGGTGACCAGGATCACCAGCGCAACAGCAACCACACGACCCGACGATTGTGTATTCACGGAATCCCCTCCGGACGGAGCGCGGGTGACCCGGTCAACCGAATGAAACTAAATACCCCCGAACACCGACATACTCCGAACTCTAGACCGACCGGTCACCCGCTGCCCGACAACCGATTGGGTCCCGGATCGGCCGAGGTAAACCCGCCGCCAGTACCGGTCAGGCTTGGAGTCGCGGCCTCAGCAGCAATTCGATTCGCATTTGCCTGCGACTGGCGGCGAAGATTCTTTGATCGGTCCCTCCTCTAGTCTCTTCGGTGCCCTCGATCTCGGCCGGGCGGCGCCGGTCGATTCGATGAAACACGTTGTCGTACAGTCACACGCAAGCTTGGGCAGCCGCGTCGGTAGTCATGGCGCGTTCGGCACAACCCCAAAATCGCACGAGGAAAGGGGAGCCAAGGAAACACATTCGAGGTTGGAAACCCCCAACCCCTGGGGCCCAGCCCAGTAACCGGGCGGAAGATGAACACCTTTGCACCGGATAGTGAAAAACTGCTCCCTACAACTCGACGGGCACATCATACGTTCGGTGATGCGACGTATCTGTCGTGTGACAAAGACATGAAGCAGTCCACCTTCGAGTGGATTACGTGAACAGTCCGCGAGCATGTTGCACGTCGCATTTCCCTGTCCGCGGCGGTACAGCGGCGGTACCCCCCGATTCGTCGGGGGCTTTCTCCCTGCTCCCTGCAAGCCTCTGGCCAACCGTGGCCGCCCCTGCTCGTAGTAGCCCCGCGCTTCTGTTTCCCGACCGCGAGCACATTCGTCCGCCGACTTCTGGATGAGTTCGGGCGCAACCGCGGCGGGATCCGACGCGCGCATCGCGCGAGCTGCACACCCGTTTGCCGACGCTGTGCCAGTCAGCGCATAGACGCCGCCCCGCCCTTCACCGCGAGTCGGCCAGATGATGTGAGGCGTCGCGGGCTCGGAGCAGGATCGTCGCGGCAACGGCGGACACCGAGAGCATCACGATCAGCTCGACCCAGAAGAACACCAGGATGTCCATCCACGAACCCAACGGCGGCGATCCGGGGAAGAAACCCCGCAACGGGATCATGGCGAACAGCAACGCTGTCAGCCAGCCCGCGACGGACAGTTCGAGTTTCATCCGCCCACGCGTGGCCGATCCGGTCACCAGGATGGCGATCGACGCCAGGATGATCATCAGCAGGAGCAGCAGCAGGGCGATCGACCTGGTGGATCCATCCCTCACCAGCTGCGTCGAGACGACCTCCCCCGCTCCCGCAGCGGGAGTCGATGCGGTGCCCTGGGCGCTCCATCCGGGGACCCGGAAAAAGAGCGAGGCGTCGACGGCGATGGCGCCGGCCGTGCCTGCCGGCAGCGCATTCACGTGCACTGTGGCCGACACGTCGTAGGAGTCGAAGGGATACTTCTGCACGATGCCCGGGGCGGGCAGCACGATCCCCTGCGGCGCGGGCGGCTCGCCGGCCGGGAAGGTGAGCGCCGCCTGCCCGTTCACCGCCGGCTCGACCCGCACCTCGATCCCACGCGTCAGCAGGCCCGAGGCATCCAGCAGGTCGGGAGCGGCGAACAGCGCGACCTGGGCCGGCAGTGTCTGGTCGTCAACCGAGACCTTCTGCGGGAAGATCACCACCGACACTCCGCCCGCGGGCGGCGACGGCTCGCGGAAGTCCTGGGTCAGACCGGTCCCGTAGGAGTAGACGCCGAACAGGTAGGCGACGATCAGCACCGTCGTGATCACCACGCCGCTGATCAGCCGGGGGGCACGGTTACGCCGGAAGAAACCCGGTGACTCGACATCATCGGCCGCCCGCTCAACCCTCATGATCAGACCCCCATGATCAACCCTAGGCCACCTGCCACGATGCCGGACGGCAAGAAGAAGTGACGCGGGGGCCAGACTCACATCTTGACCGGCGGGCCTACCCGCCGGCGAGCTCGACGGGCCGCGACCAACGGTGACCGGCGCGGACAGAGGTGATCCGTGGAGGAGAACAGCGACCCCGGGGGACGCGCTCCGCGCGGACACCACGGCGGACACCGCCGCCCGGGGTCTGCTCTGGCTGTCACGTCGGCCAGCCCGGCGCCAGTGCCCGCCGCGCTCGAGGCCAGGAGTCCGCCGCCCTTGCCGAGTGAACAGTTGACACGGCTGGGCCGGACATAGTCCAGCAGGGGGCCCGGTACCCGGTGCGCTCGTCCCGGGCGCCGGACATCTTGTCGGCGAAGATCCGGGCCACCCCCAGGGCCTGCAGGGCGTGGCGCTGCGTGTCGTGGGTCTGGTGATCGGGTCGACACGCGGAGGTAGCCGACGAGCTGGCCGGTGGCCGGCGGAAGATCCACCTGGGGAAGTGACGTCACGGCCCCGGTGCAGTCGCCAAAGTCGGCGCGTCGCGTCATTGTGAGACCCCAATATGGAGAGGGAGTTATGAGGCACGCAGACCTGCGCTGACGGCCGCCTGGAAGATCTCTGAGTGGGTCGTCTCATTGCCTTGGAATTGCGACGTCGCGCCCCCCAGTCGTTTGTCGAGGTGTCGGTGCCCGTGCCTCGGCCGTTTCGAGTTGCCCCTGCTCGACGGATGATCCCGGGCCGGGAACTCACATCGACAAGTGGTTGTGACAGGTGCGGCCAACCCAGCTCGCTTAATGGCCGGTTATCGGCAGTCGCCGGGCCGGTCTGCGCAGGTCAGGGGAGCGACCGGTGGTCATGGGCTGCGGGTGGAGCCGGACTCCTACGTCACACGGCTGATTGTCGTGACTACAGGCTTGTGGCTGGGATCCTGCCGGTTCCGCATGGTTAGCCTGGGGCGATGGGTTGCCCCGCGGCTCCGGCTGAGCGGGTGGTCAGTGGTGGGGCGCCCTGGGGTGTTCAGGCGGACGGTGGCCGGGTCGGCGGTGGCGGGTGGGTGGCACTGTCCCGGTTGCAGGGCGCCGCCGGTGAGGAGGTCGGCCCCCGCCGCTGCCGATGAAAACGTGCCTCGTGGAACTGGGAGTGTCAGGCCCGGTGGGCGATCCATCACACCGCTGTGCGCCTCGATTGGGCGGCTGCCCCGTCATCCCCCGGACTGACAGCCGTCGAGCAAAAGATCAGCTCGGCGGACGATCCCCGTCCCGGCCACGCTCCGTACCGTAATCACGGTGACCAACACTGCGGGTCCTCGATGATCCAGGCGTACGGGTTGACCAAGCGGTACGGCGAGAAGACCGCTGTCGACCATCTGAATTTCACGGTGCGTCCGGGAATCGTCACCGGGTTCCTGGGGCCGAACGGCGCCGGGAAATCCACCACCATGCGGATGATCCTGGGCCTGGACCGGCCGACCTCCGGTTCGGTGACCGTTGACGGCAAAGCGTACGCCGACCTGCCGGCGCCGCTGCACGAGGTGGGTGCGCTGTTGGAGGCGCGTTCGGTGCACACCGGCCGATCCGCCTACAACCACCTGCGGGTGCTGGCTGCCACCCACGGCATCGCCGATTCCCGGGTGCGCGAGGTCATCGACCTGGTCGGGTTGCGCGACGTCGCGCGCCGCCGCGCCGGTGGGTTCTCCCTCGGCAAGGGGCAACGGCGGGGCCTCGCCGCCACCCAGCTGGGCGACCCGGCCCCGCTGATCCTGGATGAGCCGGTCCACGG
>JBBQGJ010000550.1:0-4398 GCA_038322925.1 Mycobacteriales bacterium | reverse complement strand
CTCACGGAGCACGAGTTCGACGAACGGCTCCATCACACTCCACTCGACCCCGCCGGACGACCGGGCAGCAATCTGGATGACGCCAACGAGGACGGACCGAACAGTGACGGGTGAGCCTCAACTTTGCTCGTCCACTGGTCGTCATGGAACATCTTGGTCGCACGCTGTCCCCGCAGGGGGGCCGAGAATGCCGAAGCGCATGTCTTCGTAGGGACCCAGCAGTGTCGCCGCTCCGCGCACCGCTGCCGAGCGCATCGATGAGTGAGCGGCCCCGCACTTTCACGATGAGCCCCCGAAGAACCACAAAGCGCGACAGGCGCGCTGATTCCCGCGGCAGCATCATGTATCGGACGCCGGTGGCTCGATTGACGGTGACAATGACGTCCGTGCGGAAACAATCAGTCTGGGTGGCCGCCGCAGTTGCCTACGCAGCGTTGGCCTCGCGATTCATTCCGTTGACCTGGCCGTCGATGCTGGCAACCGTGCCCCCTGCGGCGGTGGTCGGGTGGGTCGGCTTGCGCCGCCGAACGGTCCGGGTGGGCCCGGCGGAGGGTATACGCCCGTCTCGGCTGGTGCCGTGGGTGGTCGTGGCTGCGCTGGCGATCGCTTGGGAAACCGTGGCCTTGGCGCTGTCGCCTCGTGAGGACTTCCCGACGCTCAGCTCCGTCGTCAGCCCGTTGGCGGGCGACACCGCTGGGTGGTACCGATTCGGTGGCTACCTGGTGTGGTTCGCCCTGGGAGCCTGGTTGGTCCGACGGTGAACGGCCGAACAGTCCTCATCGGCGGGTACGTCTTGATCGCGATCGCGCTGCTGACCTGCCAATGGGCCGCAAGCCGTTCCGCGGGCCGGGTGGCCAGGATCGGTGACATCGTCAGCGCGACCAAGCGGCGGCGGGCCGGGTGGGTCGCGCTCGTGCTGGCCTGGTGGTGGCTGGGGTTTCACGTGCTTGCTCGCTCATCGGCCCTGGACTCGTAGCGGAGCCCCAAGTGTCCCTCGGCAATTTGCACCGAGCAACGAAACCGATGTGGGAACTGGGGTTTCGGCGGCACCGCCACCCGTCCACGACATCGCAACCGTCCCTTTCCGCAGGCACCCGCTCCGCAACGCACGCCCCCGATCTCCGTACATTCGGTCCGATGATCGGGTTCGCCCCACAAGCCGATTGGCCCACGAACGTGGTCGGCGAGCTCAACGTCCCGGGCCGCTCTCCTCGTTTATCGCCAGGACCAGCTTGCAGGTGACCCTCGTTCCGTGCGGCGGGATGATCCTTTCGGAAGAAGGTTGTCAGCCCCAGAAGACGCCGGTCGGGTCGCGATCGATCTCGGCGGGCACGTCGGCGATGCTCGCTGACGGCGCGACGCGGTCGTCCTCTGGAAGCGCAGGTTGCGGTCCCGGCAGTGCAACGTCCATGACTTGTTGATCTTGGTGTATCGCAGCCGCGCAATTGGTGAGCGGGTCCACTCGGGGCCAAAGTCCGCACGCCAGGGCGCACCTCGCTCCAGGATCGCCAGGCGTCCGGGCTCGACTTCGCACTCGACCAATTCCTGGTGACGGGCGCGCTAAGGAACCCCGTCCGAGCACCACCGGCGCACCCGTGCCACATCGACTCCGGCAATTCGGCGGCTGGCATGGCAGCCAGTGTCCCGGTCGTGACCGGTTCGATCCGGTCAATCCCAGCCGATCGGTTCCTGCTGACTGCTGTTGGCGACGTTGAGTCGGGGCCTGGTGATGTGGGGACACGCCGTTGGCGGGGGGCCGCGAACTGCGCCGGATGGCCGGTATCGGGGCCGAACCCCTTTTTTGCACGCGACGCGCAGGGTGCCCGGGTGCCGTCGGCCGTCCGTCGATCGGATGGCCTTGGGGCCAATCATTGAGCTGCTGAACGTCGGGTCGTCCGGGTCGCTTGGCCCAGCCAGATCGTCTTCGCCGCGCGCACTCCGGACGCGTCGGTGACCACGTGCGGGCCGATGACCGGGATGACCGAGCGGGTGCCGAACGCGACCCACCCGTAGCCGACGCCGATGAGGGCCGCACCGCCCAGCAGGGCCGCTGTCCGGCGGGATCCGGCGCCGCCCGCGGCGAGCGGGACCAGGTGCCAGGCAGTGAACCCGGCGGCCGGCCACAGCCAGCCGCGGACCGGGTTGTCGGGGAACACAGCCACCGGTAGGGCCCGCCAGAACACCTCCTCGGCCAGGGCGTTCGTCGCGCCGACCCACAGCCCGGTCCCGATGGCCGCCGGGCCCGCTCGGCGGGCGTGCGGCAGGAACTCGGTGGCGACCGCGCCGGCGGCCGGTACGGCGAGCGCGGCGCAGGCGAGCGCTCGCGGGGTGGGCAGCGGCCGTTGCGGGCGGCGGAATGTCCGGGCGAGGCGACCGGGTCCGGCGACCGCGGCCGCCGCCGCCCAGCAGGTGGCCCAGTAGAGGGCGAACCCGGCCTGGTAGCCGCGGAGGGGCCCGAACCGGCGGACGGTGGAGCGGAACACCCGGCGCATCACGATGGGCATCACGACCGGGAGGGCGGTGGCGGCCGCGCGCCGCCACCGTGCCGCGGGAGGCTCCGGGTCATCCGTGATGTCCACCGGCGGGCTGGTGGAGGGTGAAGGTCCGCGGCCCGCGGGATGTCGGGTCATGCCGGGGAGTCCCGCCCTGCGGGCCCGGTTGCGGCGGCTGGGGTGGCGCCGATGCGGGCGTTTCGCTCCGCCTGGGCCTTCACCCGTGGCAGCGCCAGGTAGCGGATGAGGATGATCCCGGACGACATGGGCGCCCAGTACCGGCGGAACCGGACGCGTGATTCCGGGTCGGTGGCGGTGACTCTGGTCCTGGTGACAACCATCGATTCGTTCGCCCCCAAGGGTTCTGCTCCCATCGTCCAGACGATCTTGACGTAGCCGGGCTGGTTGAACCCGGCGAATTCTTCCGGAGGCAGCGCGTGGAAGGTCACGTCCTGATGCCAGGGTTGGGTGTAGGCACCGACCACGATCCGCCGGTCGGTGGCGGCGAGCAGTCCCCATCCCATGGCCAGGGTCTCGTCGAGCAGGCCGTGCGGTCCTTCCCGCCGATACGGCTCGCCGCGCAGCATCGCGGGGATGGCGCGCAGCCAGAAGATGGCCCGGACCGGGGGTGACTGCATCAGATCCATGTCGCGGGCCAGCGGGAAGGTCACCTCGGCGGGTGCCCGGACCTTCAGGGTGTGGTACTCGTCGACGTCCGGGTCGGGCAGGAACCGGTCGAGGAGTTCGTCGGGGTGGCGGTCGGGATGCACGTGCCCGTAGCGGGCCCAGGCGACCGTCACGTAGGCTCCGGCGGCCAACACACCGGCGCCGGCCATCGCGGCGGCACCCCGCACCACCCGCACGGTCGTCATGACGAACCGCCGTTCGCGAGCTGTTCGGCGCGCCGCTTGATGCCGTGCAGCATGCGGTGCTGCATGACGATGTCGCCGACCGACGCGACGGCTTCGTAGGCCATCCGGCGGGTCCAGGGGTGCGCGGTGACCCGCAGCCGGTTCACCAATCGGGTTCCGCCGGCCGGGGATGGTTCGAGCAGCCACTCCCAGCTGAACGCGCCGTCATCGTCGGACCAGAGCATCCGGTGCGGCGGGTCGATGGCCTTCACGGTCGGCCCGATGTCCCTGCCGGGGATCATCGGGATCCGATCGCCGATCCGACGCTGCTGATGCTCGGGCATGATCCGGGTCGCGCTGGGCGTCCCGCCGTTGTCGATCCGGTCGTAGCTGTACCAGCCGGCGCGGCCGGACCCGATCTGCACCAGCCATGGCCACACCTGCGCGGGTGGTGCGGCGATGGAAATGCCGCGGGTGGCGACGAAATCGGCCCGGCCGACGATCGCGTCACCGGGCATCACCCGGGTGACCTCGTCGGCGGTCGCTCCCCACCGCGACTGCCACGGCCAGAACACCCGGCGAAATACCACCATCACTGCGACGACCGCGCCGCCGAGAGCGGCCGCCGACGCTGCCCGGCGGACGGCTGTCCCGCTCATCGCCCGCCCGCCTTCTTCGGCGCCCGGACCTCCAGCGCCCGGCCCACTTTTCGGCTGATGCCGGGCACCAGTAGGGCCGTCAGTGTCGCCAGCGACCCGGCCAGGTGCACCGCGATATTGATCGCCGGATTGCTCACCCCCGACAGGGAACTCACCGCGACCCACCACAGCAGCGACACCGCGATCCCCAGGACCGACGCGGTGATCGCCAGCACCCGCCACCACGGCAGCGACTTGTACACCGCCCATCCGGCCGCGGCGAACAGCAGCGCCGTCAGCACCACCAGAAGCTGGATCACCGACCATGAACCACCCGTCGGCACTTGATCCAGACCGAGGAACGCGGGCATGAACCACAGGAACGTGGAACCGAACAACACCAGCACCAGCGCAGCG
>JBBQGJ010000549.1:0-4401 GCA_038322925.1 Mycobacteriales bacterium | reverse complement strand
CGGTTGGTCCGGCGCCGCGGTCTTGATCTCATGGGCCAGGGTCAGCGCCTTGTCCAGCTCGGGGCGGACCTTGATGCGGGTGCTGATCTTCTCGGAGAACACCCGGGTGCAGTGGGCGCGGGTGAGCGCGTCGAGCTGGCTCTGCAGTTCATGGGTGGCCGAGCTGCAGCGGCGCGAGTGTGGGATCTTCACGCAGACGTTGTTCACCGGGGCGTCGGTAACGGCCCGGGGCCGGGCGTGAGGTGTCGCCTCCGGGTCGGCGGGCTCGACCGGAAAAGGGCGGAGTGTTCCGGCACCCCTCTGGGTGAGTGGTTTACCGTTGCGGCTCGGACCGCGGGGCGGTCACCAGTCGGCGGACGAGGGTCATCTTCCAGCCCTGGGCGGTCAGCATTCGCCGGTCCTGCACCGTCAGGCGCCGGGTCCCCTGATAACGGCCGTCGATGCTCCACACATGACACTGAGTCGACTGCGACACCATGGGGCGGAGCATGACATGCCCAGGGTGGCGGATCCGGTTCGACATCCCGGTGTGTCCGCGACGCGCCGGAACCTCCGTAGAAACGGTCTCACGGACCGGTCCGGCGCCGGGGCTGCCAGCGGCACCCCAAGCGGGTCGTACCCCACGGAGCAGATGACGACCGCTGACCAGGGGCCGGCCGGTATCTCACGCACGGCACCCGAACCGGCAGCCTGGTCATTCGCTCTCCACGACAGACCCCACACATACACCCGACCGCGCTCAAAACGGGCACCGATGAGGGTGGCCGCCCGGTTCACGGCCGGGTCCCCCGCCGGGCGTAGGTCCTCGTCCAGCCACATCACCAGATCCGCGGCGAACGTCACCGCCTCGACGCGGCGGCAGCCGATGAGCCGGTACACGTCGGCCAGCGCGGCGTCGCCGTCGGCCAGCTCGACCACCGCGGCGGCGCCGTCCGGGCGGAGCGTCAACGCCCGTGGGCGCTCACCTGGCGTCGGCCCATGATGATCAAGCGGCTAAAGGGGGATGAGTGGATGTGAGGATCAATCCTGGATGGCGGACCCGGTCTACCCGACCGGTGACGCCAACGACCGACTGCTGCCCATCGGCGGTGCCTGCGACATGGGACAACCTCCAAGGAAGGGGGAACCGGTGATCACCGAACATGACACCTGGACCGATTACGGGGTGCGTGCGCTGCCGAACCGGTTACTGGTGGTGAACCTTGACCCGTCGGCCGCGGCGCGGTGCCCGACCCCCGCCGACGCCATCGACACCGGGCAGGCCAATCTGCTGATGGCCGGGGTCGTGACTCCCGCGCTTGCTGCGGTGTGGCTTGCCCGAGCGGACAACGCCGACCTGTCCGCCGTGGTGGTGTCCAGTGGCCCCGAAGAGTGCGTCGCCGGTGCCGGAGTGCTGCGGTTCGTCGTGGCAATCGACGAGGACACCGCCGCCGGGGTGTTCAGCATCCCCGTGTCCCGCTCCCGGGTGGTTCCCCGGGTGCGGACGCCGCCCATCGTGAGTCGGGCGATCGGGTCCAGCAGGCTTGTCCACCAGCGGGCCCGCGCCAGCCGGCGGGGCACCACGGCTGGCCCGTCCTCGATCGACAGCACCAGGTGCACCGCCAACGGCTCCTCGCGGCAGTAGCACAGCTCGGCGTGGACCACCGGAATCTCCGGATGGGACAACAGCAGCATCCGGGTGCTCGCGGTGATCAACCCGTGACCGAAGTCGGGGTGCAGCGTCATGGCAGCTCCGCCGTTCCGGCGGCCGGCACCTTCAGTGGCCGGCCGCCCCAGTGGCCGTCGGGCGGTTGTCGTTCCGGCCCGTGGGCGGCTCGCTCCCCTCGATGAACCGTCCCATCACGGAGAGTACGTGATCAGTTACCCAGAGTGCACGGATGTGCGGAACTGGTCACGCCGCGGACGGGGCCACGACAACGCCCCGCGGCCACCCCGCGGGCACGGGGTCGGCTCGGCGAGCAACGCCACGCGAGCGTGCCGCCCCCGGCGAGGAACGCGGGCGGGAACAGCGGTGCCCGCGGTGCAGGCCCGCTCCGCGACCCGCGTCCACCGGGGACCCGCCCAGCCGCGTCGCTCCCAGGCTCCGGCCCAAGCCGGCCGCGCACGCCACGGCGAAAGGATCGACCGTCACCGCCGATCAATACCGGTCCCGGACCGGGGTCATCGGCGGCGGCGCCGGTGAATGTGCATCGGGGTGGCCGCCGGCAGCCGGTCCGACTCGACAGCAACGCTGATGCCGACGAACACCTTGGTCCGCCTATCCGGGTCCGCGGCGGGTCGCCGTCGCCCGGAGTACTTCCGTTACGTCGGCTGGGTTTTCGTTACATGGGGTGGGGTGCGGGTGCGGCGGTCCGGCGTCGGGGGGTGACGGGTCGGTCATGACGCCAGCTCACCCGCCGGCATCCCCCAACCTGCTGACCAGCCGCGTCACCGCCACCACCGGCGCCGCGCCGACCTCGTCAGGCACAGACACCAGCCAGGGCAAGGCGCACAGCTGCACCGCCACACCCAGCACCGTCGCAGAACCTGCCCGGGGGTGGCGCTCGGGGTCGGTGCTCGGCCGGGGAAGCGCCGGAAGCGGTGCCTGCTCAACCGCGCTCAGTGCAGCCGACGGGTGGTGTCCGGCCGCGCGATGGCCGGACCGATGCGGCAGGTGGCGCTGGTCACGGCCAGCCCGGCGGGCCCGGCCAGCACCGGACGCAATTCGAGGTCGGAGACCTCCGGTAACTGGTCGGCGAGTGTGGAGAGCCGCAACGCCAGGTCGATGAGGGGTTCGTGGGCGACCAGCCGGGTGCCCCGGTAGCCGTCCAGCAGCGGCGCGGCCCGCGGCGCCGAGATCAGCTCGGCGGCGTCGACGTCGGTTAACGGCACCGCCCGGTAGGCCCGGTCGTCGAGCAATTCGGTCGCCACCCCGCCGATCCCGAACGAGACCAGCACGCCGAAGGACGGGTCGGCGCTGATCGCGAAGACGGTGGACACGTCGGCGCGGTCGCGCGGCGCCATCGCCTGGACGTCCAGCCATGGGCCGGCGATCGAGGAAAGGTCGTGGTAGGCGGCCATCAGCTGCTCGGCGTTGATCAGGCCGAGCCGCACACCGGAGTGGTCCATCCGGTGGCGCAGCGACTCGTCGAACGACTTGAGCGTCACCGGGTACCCGATGTCGGCGGCCGCCGCCACCGCTTCGGCCGCGCTGCCGATCGCGCGGTAGGGCACCAGAGATATCCCGTAGCAGTCGAGCAATCTGGTGAGTTCGGCATCGGTCAGGGCCCGCGCCGGATCGTCCGGACCGCGCAACCGGGCCAGCAGTGTGCGGGCCGCTTCGGTGTCGATGCCGGGCAGCTCGGGGACCGTCCCGGCCGGTCTGGTCAGCCACGAGCCGTACCGCACCGCGTGGGCCAGCGCGGCCACCGCCCGCTCCGGGGTGCGGAAGGACGGCAGCGACCCGCGAGCGGGGCCGCCATCGGCGGGCATCGGGAAGGTGGTGAGCACCGGCACGGTGGCCTGGCTGACCGCCGACCGCAGCGCCGCCGCGTGCGCCAGACCGGTCGTCGCGACGATCGGCACGTACACCACCAGCAGCGCGTGGACCTCCGGGCGGGACAGTGCCGCCCGCACGGCCGCGGCCAGATCTTCCGGGCTCACGCCCACCCCGAGGTCCCGTGGCCGTCCGTCGGCGACCGGCAGGCCGGCGTCCCGGCAGGCATCGACCGCCAGCATGCCCAGCGCGGTCGAGTTGCCGATGACGGCGACCCGGTCACCGGCGGGCACCGGCTGGGTGGACAGCAGCTGGGCGACATCGAAGGCCGCGGTGAGTGTTTCGGTCCTGATCACGCCGGACTGCGCGAACAGGCTGGCCACCGCGGCCCCGGACATCGGCGCCGCGTTCGGCCCCGGTGCGGGGGTCGGTGCGGCGTACCGGCCGGACTTCACCGCGATGACCGGTTTCGTCCGGGCCAGCACCCGAGCCAGCCGGGCGAACTTGCGGGGATTGCCGAACGACTCCAGGTACAGCAACACCACCTCGGTCCGGTCATCGCCGTACCAGAACTGCAGCAGGTCGTTGCCGGACACATCGGCCCGGTTACCGGCCGAGACGAACGTGGACAGGCCGAGCCCGCGGGCGGCGGCGTCGGCCAGGATCGCGATACCCAAGGCACCGGACTGGCAGAAGAAGCCGACCCGGCCCGCCGGTGGGACCAGCGGAGCCAGGGTCGCGTTCATCCGCACCGCCGGATCGGTGTTGATCAGGCCCAGGCAGTTCGGGGACCGATCCGTGTACACGCTCACCAGCACCGCCGGCCTGAACACCACCGTGCCGACCATCGCGCAAGCCGCGGCCGCGCTCGCCCAACACCTGCACGACATGACCCCCGACGGTGCACTGGAGGATCACCACCCCCC
>JBBQGJ010000548.1:0-4403 GCA_038322925.1 Mycobacteriales bacterium | reverse complement strand
TGGGCGGCGCTGCGGGAGGTGTTCCCGCAGACCAAGGAGCAGCGGTGCTGGTTCCACAAGATGGCCAATGTGCTTGCTGCGCTGCCGAAGTCGGCGCACCCGGCGGCGACTAGGGCGATGCAGGACATCTTCAACGCCGAGGATGGTGACCATGCCAGGGTCGCGGCGAAGGCGTTCGGTATCGACTACGGCACGAAGTTCCCCAAGGCCGCAGCGAAGATCACCGACGACCTCGATGTGCTGCTGGAGTTCTACAACTATCCGGCCGACCATTGGGTGCATTTGCGGACCACGAATCCGATCGTTATCTGGAGCTGGACTACTGGGGTCTTCGACGTGCATGACGGGGCTGTTCGGTCCCGAGATCTGCGTGCTGGACGTGGTTATCTGCCGCTGTCCAGTACGCGGGTCTGCGGGAGGTTTCATGTTCGTTCAGCGGGTGGTGGCGCCGTCGTCGCGGCGTGAGTCGTGGACGGTGATCGGCCAAGATGGTGTGCCGATCGAGCCGATCGAGCGGTACCTGGCTTATTTGACCGATGTTGAGCGGTCACCGAACACGGTGAAGGCGTATGCCCACGATCTGAAGGATTGGTTCGTGTTCCTGGCCTTCCGAGGTTTGGACTGGCATGCGGTCCGGCTCGAGGACGTGGGCGAGTTCGTGGCTTGGTTGCGGTTGCCGCCGGCGGGCCGGGACGGGCGGGTGGTCGTGTTGCCGTCGGTGCAGGGACATTGCGGCGACGCGACGGTGAACCGGAAGCTGTCCGCGGTCAGCGCGTTCTATCAGCACCACGGCCGGAACGGCGTCGACCTTGGGGATCTGCTCCGGACGTGGCAGCCCGCGGGGCGCCGCGGCACCGCGTGGCGGCCATTCCTGCATCACATCAGCAAGGGCAAACCCCAAGCGCGGCAAACGATTCGAATGAAGGTGTCGAGGAAGCATCCGCGGATCCTCACCGTTGACGAGGTGCAGAGGATCCTCGGCGGCTGTGATCGGTTGCGGGATCGCTTGCTGTTCGCCGTTCTGCACGGGACGGGCCTTCGCGTTGGTGAAGCCCTCGGGTTGCGGCACGAGGATTTGATGATCCCGGAACGGCAGATCGAAGTCGTGCCC
Organism: Mycobacteriales bacterium; assembly: GCA_038322925.1. Lineage (GTDB taxonomy): Bacteria > Actinomycetota > Actinomycetes > Mycobacteriales > Nakamurellaceae > Nakamurella. The sequence goes on along the minus strand of JBBQGJ010000548.1, from coordinate 3,292 downwards.
CGCGCGAACGACAACGGTGCCCGGTCGAAGTCCACCCGGCCGCGGACCGTCCCGGTGAGCGCCGATCTGATCCGGTTATATGCCGACTACCTGCACGGCGAGTACGGGGATCTGGACAGCGACTACGTCTTCGTCAACCTCTGGGGTGAGCCGCATGGTCATCCGCTGACCTACGCCGCGGTATATGACCTGGTCAAACGGCTTCGGCGGCGGACCGGGGTCGACTTCAACCCGCACTGGTACCGGCACTCCTATGCCACCGGGTTACTGCGGACCGGGGTTCCGGTGGAGGTGGTGAGCAAACTGCTCGGTCACGCCTCGGTGACCACAACGGTGGAGGTCTACAGCCACCTGACCGTCGAGGACGCCCGGGCGGTGTTGGAGAACGCCGGGTGGTTCGCCGACAGCGCGGTGCGGCTGTGACCGGCCGGCCGTCGCCCGCGGGTGCGAGCCCGGGACTGTTGGAGCGGTTGATGGGTGTGGTTCGCCCCGAGTTCCGCAGCAGGCTCTTGGTTTTCGACGCGGAGGACCCGGTCTTCGGTGGCGGTGCCTGCCGGATCGAGCAATGCCGCCGGCCGGCCCGGGGGCGGGGTATGTGCCCGGGACATCTGCAGCGGTGGGTCAAGGAAGGCCGGCCGGATCTCGAGGAGTTCGTCGCGGTGACGGACCCCGGGTGGCAGCGGCAGCGCCCGAACGCGCAGTGCCTGGTGCCCGGCTGCGGTTACGGTTCATGTCGCGCCGGGATGTGTGTCCTGCACGGTCAGCAGTGGCGACGCGACGGACGACCGGACCCTGACGGGTGGCTGCCCGACGGGCCACGGATCAAACAACCGGCCGCCGGCGTCAGCTGCCGGATCGATCACTGCCGGTTGTGGCCACAGGCGTCGTTGCCGTTCTGCCACGCCCACGCGCAGACCTGGAAGGCCAACGGACGACCGGACATCGACCAGTTCGCAACGGGTTTCAGTCAACGCGTGGTCACCGAGGACGAGGCGATCCGGTTGGACCGGCTCGGCCCGCAACTCGCGCTGGAAATCCAGTACGCGGTGCAGTGCCGCCGCGATGAGGGCACGAGCAAGACATTCCCCACCATCGTGATGCAGGTCGTCCGGTTCCTGGCCACCACGACCGTGACGTCACTGTTGGACCAGGACGAGGACACCTGGCGGGCGCAGATCGGCCGGCCGGCCCCGAAGGACGGCACCCCGCGGGCATTGTTGATCTACGCCAGACGCAAGGTCGAGGACCTCGTCGACGCCGGCGGCTGGGACGCCGAATATCCGCGGGATGTCTGGCAACTGCGCCGGCTAGGGTTTCCCGGCCAACAGAGCCTGACCTTCCAGGGCATACCGCAGTGGCTGCGGGACCTGGTCAAACGGTGGGTCCGCTGGCGGCTCGGCACGGGCCTGGGACTGGAGGTCGCCCGCCGCGGGTTGCGTGCCCTGACCCGGTTCGCCCGCTTCTGTGACCGCATCGGTGTCACCAGCCTGGCCGAGGTGAAACGTGTTGTGCTGGAACACTACCTGGCCGATCTGCAGACCGAGATGACCGGCGGGCAGCGCATCGGCATGCATATCGGGCAGCTCAACAACTTCCTGCACGCGGTCCGCCAACACGGTTGGGACGACACCCTGCCGACCACCGCGTTGCTGTTTCCCGACGACCACCCCAAACGCGTCGAACGGCCGCCCCGGGCACTGACCGAGCAGGTTATGGCCCAGGTCGAGCACCCCGACAACCTCGACCGATGGGACAACCGAGCCCACCGATTGGTCACCTTGATCCTGATCGGCACCGGCCTGCGGGTCACTGACGCCCTGCGACTGCCACACGACTGCATCGTGCTCGACGCGGAGGGCGCTCCCTACCTGCGCTACTTCAACCACAAGATGAAACGCGAAGCGCTGGTCCCGATCGACGAGCAACTCCGGCAGGCGATCGTCGACCAGCAAACCGTCGTCACCCGCGACCGCGGCGGATCCGCAACGATGCTGCTGCCCCGGCCGACGAAGAACCCCGACGGCACCGCCCCGATCAGCAGCAACACCTACCGCGGCGCGCTCTACCGGTGGCTCGAAGACTGCGACGTCCGAGACGAACACGGCCGGGCCGTCCACCTCACTCCTCATCAATGGAGGCATACCGTCGGGACAAGGTTGATCAACCGCGACGTCCCCCAAGAGGTCGTTCGCCGGATCCTGGACCACGACTCACCGATGATGACCGCCCACTACGCCAACCCTCGGGAATTGCATCAGACGGGCGTAAGGAGCGCGGCTCTGCGGCGGTTGGCGGCCTGAGCGGTTGGATCAAGATGGCTGGTAGATGCGGGTTCGGGCGCGTCGTGTTGGCCAAGTAATCCCGTCTGATGCAGGATACGCCCCATTAACGGAAGGTGGGGTGTGTTGCGAACGATTGGTTTAGCAGGTGCGGCGAGTGCCGAACTGGTTGATGCCGTGCGGCAGTTGCGGCCCGAGGACGCGATGGTCGAGGCGATGGTGCGGGGCTGGCGGGCGCAGCAGACGGCCCGCGGCCTGCACGCTGACACGATTAGTTCCCGGGAGCGGCTGGCGCGCCGGTTCTTGGCGTTCACCAACGAGTTTCCGTGGCAGTGGGGTCCGGCGCACGTGGATGAGTGGACGTTGACGCTGACCACGGAGGATCGTCTTGCGCCGTCGACGATCCGCGGTTATCAGACCGATCTTCGGTTGTTCAGCGAATATTTGACTGATGCTCGGTATGGCTGGGTCGCGGCCTGTGAGGAGGCGTTCGGCACGTTTCCGGTGCCGATCTGCCACGAGTGGAACACGATTGCGCACCTGAACGAGTACGAGGGCAATCCGGAGGCCCGGCCGTTCTCGCGTGATGAGTTGCAGCGGTTCCTGGACTACGCCGACGAGCAGGTCGACCGCGCCGCTCGCAGCAAACGCAAGGGCGCATTGGCTGCCTACCGGGACGCCACTTTGTTCAAGGTGATCTATGGCTGGGGGCTGCGGCGAACGGAGACCGCGAAGCTGGACTTGACCGACTGGGGTCGGAATCCGGCCGCGGCGGAGTTCGGCCGGTACGGGATGCTGCATGTTCGTTATGGCAAGGCGGTGCGCGGCCAGCCGCCTCGGCGGCGCAACGTGGCCTCGGTGATGGGTTGGGCGGTAGACGCGGTGACCGATTACGTGGAGCAGATCCGGCCCCGTTTCGGGCTGGTCGATCATCCGGCGTTGTGGGTGACCGAGCGCGGCGGCCGGATAAGACCGGCCGAGATCAACGCCCGTTTCGTCATTTACCGTGATGC
>JBBQGJ010000547.1:0-4418 GCA_038322925.1 Mycobacteriales bacterium | reverse complement strand
CGGACTCGACCAGCGGCGCAGCCGAATCGACGGGCGCGGCGGCTTCGGCGGCCGCGGCCGCGGCCTCGGCCTCGGCCGCACCGCTGGCCAGCAGTTCGCGCTCCCACTCGGCGAGCGGCTCCTCGGTGGAAGAACCGCCCGAGAGCCCACCGCTGCGAGCCAGCAGGCCCTCGGCGACGGCCTCGGCCACGACCTTGGTCAGCAGCGCTGCGGACCGGATCGCGTCGTCATTGCCGGGAACCGGGTAATCGACCTCATCGGGGTCGCAGTTCGTGTCCAGCACCGCGACGACCGGGATGTTCAACTTACGGGCCTCGCCGACGGCGATGTGCTCCTTCTTGGTGTCGACGATCCACACCGCGGAGGGGATCTTGGCCATGTCCCGGATGCCGCCGAGGGTCTTGGCCAGCTTGTCCTTCTCGCGGGTCAGCAGCAGCACCTCCTTCTTGGTGCGCCCGGCGAACTCGCCGGAAGTCTCCATCGCCTCGAGGTCCTTCAGACGCTGCAGCCGCTTGTGCACGGTCTGGAAGTTGGTCAGCATGCCGCCCAGCCAGCGCTGGTTGACATACGGCATCGACACCCGGGTCGCCTGCTCGGCAATGGCCTCCTGGGCCTGGCGCTTGGTGCCGATGAACAGCACGGTGCCGCCGTGCGCGACCGTTTCGCGGATGAACTCGTAGGCCCGGTCCACGTATTGCAGCGTCTGCTGCAGGTCGATGATGTAGATGCCGTTGCGCTCGGTGAAGATGAACCGCTTCATCTTCGGGTTCCAGCGCCTGGTTTGGTGTCCGAAATGGACACCTGCGTCCAGCATCTGACGCATGGTGACGACAGCCATGTGAGGGCGCGCCCTTCCTCGGTGCGGGCGCCGCCGACCGCTTGGGGTCGTGCGGGCGCTGTTTCGGTTTGTCGCCGCCGGTCGGGTGACCTTCGGCCCTGACGCCCTCGGTGCGCACCGCCTCGTCGCTCGCCGGCACGGTGGTCGGTTCGCTGGAAGACCTCGGTGCGTCCCGGCCCGTGAGCTACGCGCAGCTGTGGCACCCTCGGCGGGTCCGGACGGCGGCGCGGCCACTGCGGCAGCAGGGCGTGCGAAGTCAACCCGCTCGTCACGGGTTGCCTGGCAAGGGTATCCGATGTGCGGTGTCCGGGGTGAATCGGCGAGCCCGGGCCGTGCGGTCGAGCGCCGTAGGGTGCCGTGCGGTGCAGCGCTTCGGTGCAGCGCTTCGGTGCCGCGCGGTGCAGCGTGGTGGGTGCCGCGGTGCAGCGCCGTGGGTGCCGCGCGGTGCAGCGTGGTGGGTGCCATGCTGGCGGTGCGGTGCGCATGCCGCTCACGACGGCGATCGAACTGCCTTCGGCAGTCCCGCCGTCCACTGGTCCCGCCGAATTGTCCACATCCGTCCGAGCGGTCCACAATCCCGCGGCGGCACTCGCGCCACCCGGCACCGCCGGCCAGGCTCAGGCGATGGCAGCATCACCATCCGTTGATATCCCGGTCCTTGGGATTGGCGGCCCCACCCGCCGGTTTGCTCGGCAGCCGGTTCGCGGGACTGCTCGGGCGATCGCGGTGCTCGTCACCGTCGTCTTGGTACTGACCTGTCCAGACCATACGACCGCCGCGGCTCCGGCGCGGGCCGCCACCGTCGCGGGTGCGGCGCGGGCCGCAGCCACCGGTTTCGTGCTGCCGGTCCCGCCGCCCCCGATCGTGTTGACCGCCTTCGCGCCACCGGCGAACCGCTACGGGCCGGGTCATCGCGGGGTGGATCTGGCCGTCACTGCGGGTTCCGAGATCCGTTCGGCGGGAACGGGAATCGTCGTATACGCGGCGGATCTGGCCGGGCGTGGAGTGGTGTCCATCGAGCACGCTGGAGGGCTGCGCACCACCTATGAGCCCGTCACCTCGTCGGTCACCGCCGGGGCTGCGGTCCGAGCGGGTCACGTGATCGGCGTGCTCCAGGCCGGCCACCCTGGCTGCGCGCCGGCGGACTGTTTGCACTGGGGTGCCCGGCTGCCCGATCGGGTGTACCTGGATCCGATGAGCCTGCTGACCGGGTGGGAGGTTCGATTGCTACCCTGGGCCAATCCGTAGGCACGCGTTCGGCACCCGCCCAACTCAGGCCCGGGGATGCGCCTGCCGGTACACCGCGCTGAGCCGCTCCGCAGAGACGTGCGTGTAGATCTGCGTGGTCGCGAGGCTGGCGTGCCCGAGCATTTCCTGCACCGTCCGGAGATCGGCACCGCCGGCCAGCAGGTGGGTGGCAGCGGTGTGCCTCAGGCCGTGCGGCGCGAGTTCCGGCGCGCCGTCAACTGCGGCCGTGCGACGGTGCACGAGGGTGCGCACGGCGCGAGGGTCCATGCGGCGACCGCGGCTGCCAAGGAACAAGGCATGACCGGAATCTGGAATTGTCAACCATGCCCGCCCGTGGTCCAACCAGGCGCCGATCGCCGCGTCCGCCGGCACGCCGAAGGGAACGGTGCGCTCCTTCGAGCCCTTGCCGAGCACCCGCAGCACGCGGCGGTGCCGGTCGACGTCGGCGATGTCCAGCCCGGTCAGTTCGGAAACCCGTATCCCCGTGGCGTACAGCACCTCGAGCACGGCCTGGTCGCGCAGCGCGATGGCGTGCTCCGCCGCGGAGTCCGCCTCGCCGGAAATGACGGCTCCTGGCGACCGTCCCGGGCCGACCACCGCTCCCCCGCCCGCCTGCTGGCCCGGGTGCCTCCGCCCGCCCGGCGCGGAGCCGCCGGCCGGTGCGGAGCCGCCGGCCGGTGCGGAGCGGGTGGCCGGTGCGGAGCCGCCGGCCGGTGCGGAGCGGGTGGCCGGGCGGTCGCTGCCCGTGTCGTTCACCTCACCGACCCCGGCGCTCCCGCTCCCATCGCGTGCCTGGGCAGGCAGCAGCATCTCCGCGGCCTGGTCGACCCGCAGCACCGACGGCAAGGTGCGGCCGCCCTTCGGAGAGGCCAGCCTGGCTCCGACATCGCCGTCCAGCCGTCCGGTGCGGTGCGCCCATGCGGTGAACGATCGGGCAGCAGCGGCACGGCGGGCGAGGGACGCTCGGGCGGCGCCGGTGGTCCGAAGGCGAGCGAGCCAACTCCGCAGCACCGTCAGCGTCAAATCGTCGGAGGTGGTCGCCGGGCCGGCACCGGTGAACCGGACCAGATGATCCAGCAGGCCGGCGATATCGGCGGTGTACGCGGTGACGGTGGCGGCGGACAGCCCTCGTTCGGCGGCCAGATATCGCACGTAGGCGTCGAGCATGGTGGCGAGCTCGTCAGGCAGCGCCTCCCGCCGCTCGGCAGTGTCCGCGCCCCGCGCGCGGTCGGCGCCCGATGAGCTCATGACCTGACCGTGCGCCCCGGTGATCGCCGGGTCAAGTGAGCCACGCCGTCGCCCGTGCGTCGATGGCTGCGCGTGGGTAAGCGAGCGGCCCGGCGCTCCGGGGTCCGGGTCGCCGAAGTATCCGCACCCAACCCCGAAAGCGCTCAACGCCGGCAGCGCACGGCACCGGCAGCGCGCGGCACCGTGCCCGACTGCCGGACGTTTCCGCGATAGAGACAAATCGGACGTCTGGCACTGGGCTGCCCGCTTTGTCCCAATAGTCGATATCGCGGAAACGTCCATGGCACCGTCGGCCTGACTAGCGGTGGCGATGAACGGGCAACAGACTGCGGACAGGTCGACCGTCGACCTATTGGACGGCGCGAAAGGCCCGTCCCCGAACTGACCCGAGCCACCGACCCGGCTACCGTCCAATCCATGGTCACACGCGCGCCCTACGGTTCCTGGCCGTCCCCGATTTCACCCGACATGCTGGTGGCCGGGGCGAGCCTGCCCAGTGCTGCGGCAGCCGCTGGTGCCGTCACCTGGTGGTCGGAGAGCCGCCCCGCAGAAGGCGGGCGTACCCAGCTCGTCCGTCGCGACGCCGACGGCACGACCCATGATCTGCTGCCCGCCGACCACAACGCCCGCACTCGCGTGCATGAGTACGGCGGGGGCGCCTGGTGGGTGTACGACCGGACGACCTACTTCACCAACTGGGCCGATCAGCGGCTCTACCGACTGACCGACGGCTCCACCGTTCCTGTCGCGGTCACGCCCGAGCCCCCGGTCCCGCACGGCTGGCGGTACGCCGACGGGACCGTCACGCCGGACGGCCGGCACCTCATCTGCGTGCGGGAAACACCTGACGGCGATGTGCGGAACGACATCGTGGCGATACCTGCTGCCGGGGGCGCCGCGACTGTTCTGGCCACCGGTCGGGATTTCGTCGCCGCGCCGCGACTGAGCCCTGACGGCCGTCGACTCGCCTGGCTGACCTGGGATCACCCGAACATGCCGTGGGACGCCACCGAACTGTGGATCGCGGACCTGACTTCGGACACCACCGCCGAGAGCGGCACGGAGAGCGCCGCCGTGGTACTGA
>JBBQGJ010000546.1:0-4423 GCA_038322925.1 Mycobacteriales bacterium | reverse complement strand
CCGGCCATCGCCTCGGAACCAAGGAACTCGAGTCGGCCGCTCTGACGGTTCCCGGCGTGGCCGAAGCCGCAGTTGTCGCCACCCACGACGAGATCAAAGGGATCATGCCGGAGATATTCGTCTCCCTCGCGCCCGGCGTACTCCCGTCCGACGAGTTGGGTCAACGAGTGATCGACTCGATCGTCCGTGACATCGGCCCGATAGCCAGACCGCGCAAGGTGTGGCTGGTCCCCGACCTTCCGAAGACCCGCTCCGGCAAGATCATGAGGAGGGTTCTCGCGTCCGTCTCCAACCACACCGAGGTCGGGGACGTCACCAGCCTCGCCAATCCGGAAATCGTAGAGCAGATCCGCGAGATGGTGCAGGCCGAGCGGCTTGGGCACCCATGACCGGCCGATTGCGACAGGCATAGGTAGCCGACGGTGATCGCCCACGGCCGGGATGGCCCAGCTCGGCCAATTCGACGTCTGCGGACGACCTGACGCGCCTGGCGCAAACCTGGGATCAGTGGGGCATGGTGCCTGCCGGCTCTGGCGCAATCCTCGTACCTCGACGTCTTCGTGATGTGAGCGGTGGTTCTGCACGGCCGCGACGACACGGTCGAGTAGTTCGTAGTTCCGACCCCCGCCACCCTGGCATCGGCCGACCGTCGCCCGCCGGCGCATCAAGACGTACTGACGGGCAGCCCGCAAAGCTCCTGGATCTGCGCCTTTCCCGGGCCGGGAGCCGCGCATCAAGCGATGCGGCGCGCCGGGCCCGTCGTGAGCGCAGCCGGCCGCTCAGGCGCCGGAAACGACTCGCCAGAGCTTGGTGGCGGGGGGCCGTCGTCCGGGCTCCAGCACCTGAGGGCGGCCCTGAGCCCACTCACCGTCGGGTGGAGTCCCGTCCGGTGGTCATTGATCAGGCGGGGTAGTCCCGGAAGTCCCTGGAGCGGACGAAACCTGCGGTGGCGGTTGTTGACGGCCACGCAGTTTGCATATGACGGCGTCAGCGACCATGCGGATGTGGCGTTCCATGTCGTGCGCGTTTTGGGGTCCTGGACGGCGCCATGGCGCCGAGCCACGAGAGCAGTCTTACGCCGACGGGACATCGCCCGCAGAGAAGGGCTGCCGCGCCGCTTCCGCTCCTCGACGCTTCGCACCTGCGGTGCGGGTCGGCTTGCCCTCGAACAGATCCTCCAGCGAGGACTTCACGGCCTTGGGCGAACCCCCGAAGGTGTGCACGCGGCAGTGGCCAGCGCAACCAGGTCGAGAGTGGCACCCCGGGCCAACGGGGATGAGACGCTGGGCGCCTCGTCCGAGCCTTCCGGTGGGTGCAACCGGCGCCCGGTCATTCAGCCACCACCTCGTAAGTGTGCATACTCTCCAGTCGTTCGAGTTTGACAGCGCGTCTGAGCAACGGATCCATCCGATCGTGGGACACCTGGTGGTCGCTGCTCCTCATGTACTCCCGGAAGTCGTCCTTATCTCGCCACCGGCTGACCATCAACACCTCGGCCGGGTCACGGTCGGATCGCCACACCTGTAGGTCGACGAAACCCTCGTGGGACTCCACCAGTCCTGCGCGCTGCCGGAAGGCGGCGACGAGTTCATCGGATCTGCCAACCTCGATGCGCAAACGGGACACCGATACAAACATGATCCTATTCTAGACACCGGGAATATATGGGTTGATTGCGGACAATAACCCCGATCCGGGCGCAGGACGCGTCGGCCGATGGAAACGTAGCTCGACAGCACCAGCGCTGATCGGGCGGCGTGTGGCCCGTTTCGGGCCACGCGGTGGCGGGGGACCGTTAGGGCGTTTCTGTCGGTCTGCGACCCGGGACGTTTGACGTGCAGGGCCGTCTCGCTTTGCGGTATCTGCCACGCGTTGACTGCGGCGAGGGCGCGGCCACTGCGTCCTTGTTGACGCCGCGGCCTGCGGTCGCGATTGGGGTGAACGACCCCCGTCGACCGCGTTCGGAATCTGATGGTGGTGCACCTGGCTCCGGGCGGAGTTTCGTTGCCAGCGGCTTCCCGCGGAGATGCGGTAGCAGGGCGAGGTCAGGTCCGGACCCGATCAGTGGAGCCTGCCGCGCTGAAGTACCCCCCGGGATCCAACCCGGCGGCGTGCCGTTGAGTTCGTCGGCGACGATCGCATGGCCCTCGAACAGCTGCTTGGCGCGGGAGATCGGCGGCCAGCCAGCGCCCGCCAGGTGACGTCCCGTTCCCCTTGCATCCCTACCGAATCTCCGGAGAACGTCGCCGACGTCCCTGGTGAAGGCTCCCGGGATGCCACCACGGCGCCCGACACGGAAAGGCACGCACCGACGCCCCAGGTGGTGACCCGGTGGTGTCCGTCGAGCAACGGGTCGGCCCCGAATCTCCCCACCGACGTGCCCGGGACGATGGCTGGATTGCTGATTTCGACCATGCCCCGGCGGGTGGGTGATATGGGCCTATTGTCGGAATGAGTACCCAGCCGGCGTTGAGCCTACGGCGAATCGGCCGGGCGATGGAGAGGGTCGCGTGGAGACGTCGACCAGTGAACATGTCGCGCTCGGGGATCCTCGGGGTCTTCCGATCAAGGATGTCGTCCAGATGCTGGGCGTGCCGATGGCGACGCTCAGGTCCTGGGAGCTGCGCTACGGCATCCCCACTTTGGGGCGCGGGCCAGGTCAGCACCGCCGGTATCTGCCGGAGGAGGTCAACGCCCTGCGGTTGATGCGCGACGAAATCGCCCGTGGCCAGCAAGCCGGTCTCGCGGCACGGTCCGTGCGCAGGCTCCTGGGTGGGCAGGGACCGGCACTGGAGTTGATCCACCAGATCCTCGGAGCCGCGGAGCGGTTGGATGCCGCATCGATCCGTGCCCTACTCGATGAAGCGACCGCGACGTTGGGCCTCGCGGCCTGCACAGACGAGGTGCTGCTGCCGGCCATGCGGCAGATCGGTGTGTGGTTGTCGGTCGGCCACTGCGATGTGGTGCAGGAACGGATGGCCACCGAGGCCGTCCGCACCTGGCTCGACCGGCGCAGTGCGTTCGCCCCGCCTCCCTCCCGTCCTCGTCCGATCCTGCTGGCCTGCGGACCGAGCGACCTGCACACCATCAGGTTGGAATCGACGGCGGTGCTGTTGCGATACCAAGGCTGGCCGTGCCGGGTACTGGGCGCCAGGACCCCGACCGTCACGCTCGCCGCAGCGGCGCTTGCCACCGCGGTCGCCGGTGTCATCGTGGTGTCCCATCAGGCGTCCGGGCGCCTGCGCGCCGTCGAGTCGATCCGCGCCATCAACGATCTGGGCATCGAGGTCTTCTACGCCGGCAACGCGTTCTCCACCCCGCGGAGTCGGCGGGGGGTCCCGGGCCGCTACCTCGGCGTCGGCATCGCAGACGCCTGCGCGCAGCTGACCCAAGCCTTGGCACCCACCGACCCCGGACCGGCGGATCACCCTCCGACCTGAGCGAGTTGGTCGCCGGCCAATCCCACCTCGCGGCCAGCTACGGCGCCCACCCGAAACTATGCAAGTTGCCCCGGAAACCACCTGAACCCGCTGAGCAGGGCAGTCTTGACAACGACGAGCTGAGATCTGGTCGGCGCCGTGTCGGGGCGATGACCGTTCGCTGACCTTGGCCCGTCCACCCCGAAGCCACCCGTGTCCGCGCGAGTCCCTGCGACGCGCGGACACGGGTCACCAACGCCAAAAGCGAACTCAGGCGCGGCGCCGGCCGACCGGAGAGGTGGCCGCACGGACGGCGGGTTCCACGTCGGGCACGTCCCGGGACCGCCGCCCACGTCCCGTCTGACAGTGGCGCGACCGTGAGCAGCCGCCGCGCACCAGGCGAAAGGAGCCCCACCATGAGCCTGACCCTGCGCAACGCGGTCGCCGTGCTCGACCATCAGGACGGGCGGTCACCGACCACCGGGTACACCCGAACCCGCCACCACATCGGTCACCTCGACCCGGGTGATTGGTGGTTCCCCGGACCGGACCCGCTGCCGCACACCGTGACCGGGGTGCACCGCCGGGACGGCAAGATCGTGCTCACCGATCAATACGGCAGCAGCTACTCCCACCCCGGCGACGCCGTCATTTCCACCGCGGTGCCCGACCGCAGGATCCTCGCACCCGCGGCCGCGGCGCGGAGGGCGTGACGAGTCGGCCACCGGCACCCGTGACACGGGGGCCATCCGAGGGCGCGCTGACCGCCGGCCGCGAGCCGGGCGGCATCACGTCATTCCGCGTGCCCACGGTGCGATGGCGCCCGCGGGGTGAACACGTGTCCCGCCGCGGGGATGCAGTCCTCCCTAGTGACCCTTTGCTCACAGCATGTTGATGTTGATCTTGAGTTTTGGAGCTGACTTTGGTTGCGAGGAAAGGGTCACTAGGCGGCGGCCAGCAGGCCGGCGTCCTTGATGTAGGCCTTGACGTGCCGGTCGATGGTG
>JBBQGJ010000545.1:0-4432 GCA_038322925.1 Mycobacteriales bacterium | reverse complement strand
CCGGCGGGTTCGGGGTCCGCGGCATCGAAGGAAAGATCGGCGCCATCACCCACGCCCGGATCACCGGTATCCCGGTCCTCGGGCTGTGCCTGGGCCTGCAGTGCATCGTCATCGAAGCCGCCCGGAACCTCGCCGGCATCGACGCCGCGAACTCCACCGAATTCGACCCGCAGACCACCGAACCGGTGATCTCCACGATGGCCGAGCAGCGCGCCGTTGTCGCCGGCGAGGCCGACCTCGGCGGGTCGATGCGGCCGGGCGCCTACCCGGCGGTCCTGCAGCCGGGCTCGCTCGTCGCGCAGATCTACGGCGGAACAGAGGTTTCCGAGCGGCACCGGCACCGCTACGAGGTCAACAAGAGCTACCGCGACGCGCTGCACGCGGCCGGCCTGCACATCTCGGGTACCTCACCCTCCGGGGCGATCGTCGACTTCGTCGAGATCGACCGCGACCTGCACCCGTTCATGGTCGGCACCCAGGCGCACCCCGAGTTCAAGTCCCGCCCGACGCGGGCGCACCCGCTGTTTACCGCGTTCATCTCGGCGGCGCTGGACCGTCAACGGCGCGAGCACAACGTGGACATGCCGGTGATCGACCGGCCGCTGATCTCCATGAGCACAGACTGACTCGATCGAACCGCATGCTCGGCCAATCAGGTCACAAGAGCGCTGTCGGCTGCTCATGCCACACTCCGGACAACGGACGCCAAACGGGCGTCTTTGAGGAAGGCCGTCGGTTGCAAACCCTCTCCCTGTTCGGGGCACGGCCACCGAAGACCGTCGACCTGGGCCATGAGTTCGCCCTGGTCGACGTCGAAACCACCGGGCTCAGCGCCCGATCGGACCGGATCGTGCAGATCGCGGTCCGGCAGCTCGACCGGTTCGGCGCCACGCAGCAGACCTGGCATTCACTGATCAACCCGGTATGCGACCCCGGGCCTACGTTCATCCACGGAATCACCAGCCAGATGCTCCTCGGGGCGCCGTCTTTCGACGCCGTTGCACCGGTGATTACCAGACTGTTGGCCGGCCGCGTCTTCGTCGCGCACAACGCCACCTTCGACTGGGGCTTCCTGCAAGCCGAATCGCTGCGTTCAGTGGCGACCTTGGACTGCACCCAACGGCTGTGCACCCTGGCACTGGCCCGAAGGCTCGACCTCAACGTCCCCGATTTCAAGCTCGGCACGCTGGCCGGTTGGGCAGACATCCGGCAGCAACGGGCGCACAGCGCCGACGACGACACCCGGGTACTGGAGGCGATCTTCCTCAAGCTGGTCCGCCAGGCGATTGTCGGCGGGGTCACGCTGCCCATGTCGTCGAACACCGCGGCGGTGCAGCCGTGGGTGCAGCGGGCGCCGGCGGTCAGCTCACCGTGGCAGCCGTGCAGCCGCTGGGACGGCGCGATGCCGCTGATGCAGGGCATGAAGTTCGTCGTCACCGGTCGTACCGGCGTGGCCCGAACGGAGATCTACCAACGCGGCATCATCGCCGGGCTGGTGCCAATGAACACCGTCGGCGCCAAGACGAACACCGTGGTGTGCAACGAATCCGGGTCCGGGACCGCGAAGGCGTCCCGCGCCGCTCAGTTCAGCGTTCCGGTGATCACCGAGGACCGGTTCCTGACGCTGCTGCTGACCGTGCTGCCCGGAACCCCGTTGTCCGAGCGACGCCCGGTTCTTTGGGTCGCTGCACCGGTTGTGACCGGGCCACTGACGGGTTGCCGGGTGCTCGTACTCGGCGGTCCGCACGACCGCGCCTCAGCGGAACGGGCAGTGGCGGGTCCGTGCGATCGGTCAAGGGTACGAGGAGCAGCTCGCCGAGTTCGCCACCCGGCACGGCGTGGACGTCGGCTGACCATGCCAGGCGTGCAGCTGGCCAGGGACCGTTTTGCGGCATGTCGCAGCCACCATCGAAAGCACGCCGCGCCACCCGCGTTCCTTATCACCCGATAGGGGACCTGGATAGGCGCTCTGATCATTACCAGCCGTAAATAGTGCGTGTAACGTTAGTCGAGACCAGCCATACGCCTGCGCTGGGGATCCCCTTCGCTGAGGTCCGAAACTTCCTTACTCGGCGCGCACGCCCCAGGGGAGGCGGAACATGGGTTCTGTTGCGGCAATTCCATTGATCGCAGACTCCACCGTCTTCGGCCCACGTTATGAGAAGACAGTCAAGGACCTGCGGGCAGTTATGAACGCTAGTAAGTCAGCATCTCAAGGTAGGACAAAAATCCCCGTCGGACCTCGATGTTGGGCCGAATTGGTCGTAAATATAGCCAGTACGGATGTTCGCGCGGTGGGAGTTGTCCAGACAGGGGGCTCAGCCCTCTCCTTATCGAGATCTGCGGCAGGACGCGCCGGCGGATGTTTGGGCAGCAGCTTTGCGGCGCTTGCCGTGATCATGGTCGTCGTTGTCCTGGTCGGGATAAGTAATGGATGGCCGCAGAGGGAGGTTCAGGTACTCCTGGTCTCCGTCGCTGTGTGCGCAGGCCTTGCTGTGCTTGTTTTTGTGGCGACTGTCAGGCAGGAACGACCAGCGAAAGCTGAGACCAGGCTGGTGGCGAGCAAGGAACCCACCTTCGATCTCATGCTGCACGGGATGAATCGTCTGGGGCAGATGATCTGTGCTATCGATGATTTTGACGGCAAGATGCGGGTATCTGCGGCACAAGCTCACCTCACGCCGATCACGCTGCCGGAGAGCGTGCGATCCGCGCCGGAGGGAATTCACGTCACATTGTGGGAAATCGCCGGCCAAGGCGAGCAGCTGGACAACGCTTCCCTCAGTGCCGGAATAGAAGCCCTGACCAAGGTCGTCTTCGACACCATCGAAACCACCTGGGCGACCTTCGAAGGCTTCATAGTCCCGATCCCGGCGGCGCCCGACGAGCTGACGATTGAACCAAGACCGGGGCCAAAGCCGCCGGCAGTGGACGCCGTGCGACTGCTCAAGGAAATCACCGAGCAGATCGAAGCCGACCGCGCAGCAGCTGAACAGACGACGAAGAGATCGCCCGGATCAACCGTCCCGAAACCGGCCTGGGCTCCTGACCGTCGGGTTCCCGCCAACTCACTGAGCCGACTACCCGCCGCCGATCAGGTGAGTCTTGCGAAGGTCAGGTTCGGTCGTCGGCTCCCGACCCCCTGTCGGCGCCCGACCAGCCGCTATTGGCCATGAACGCCGACTGCGCCTGGTCGACCAACCAAACGGGCTGTCAATTGGGCACCGAGTGGAGGCTGCCCAGCCAGGTGCCAAGGCAAACGGACGCCCGAGATCGTGGAAGCACATGCCATCGCTACCCTCCCTGCGTGGATCCCACCGTCCTGGCCGCTATCGTCGGCGGCCTGATCACCGGCGTGCCCTCCGTGGCAGCCGTGGCCTGGAGCAACTGGCGATCAAGTAAGGACGCGAAAGCGGATCGGGAATCAGCCAGAGAACAAGCGGCCGAGGAGGCTCGGCTTGCCCGGAGCGCATCGCTCGCACTGGAACTGGGTCGACTCCGAGAGGAGCTCAGGAGCCCGGAGGCGTCCGTCGCCTGGGATGCATTGGACGACGTCAGAGCACTGATGGCGCGGGTGTCCAGCGCCTACTACACGGACGACGATCGGGATGCGGTGTGGCGGCTGCTGCAATCCAGGACGGCAGCGCGGGCGGCGGAGATCCAGCAGTACCCTCAAGTACAGCTACCGCAGGTGCAGGTGCGGCCCCAGACTGAAGGAGGGTCATGACCAACGTCGTTCTCATCTCACCCGTCGAGCATGAGCTCGCGAAGGTCATGGCTGAGTACGGGCCTAAATGGGGACTCGACGTTCCTGCGGCCGTCACGGCGATGGCGCTGGCTGTCGAGGCAGAGGGTTCGACAGGCGTCCCGAGTGAAGAGGTGTCAGATCCAGGGGCCGCTGGGACCAGCAGAGACGAACAGCACGTGAACATTTCCGGTTACCGGATTTCGACCACGGAAGTGGAATCAGCGCTGGTCTCGCACCCGTCTGTCGCCGAGGCCGCCGTGGTTGGCGCCAATGACGACATGACCAGACAGGGCATCGTCGCGTTCGTGATCTTGCGTGGTTCGGCCGTCGACACTGACAGCCTGGTCGCCGAACTCAAGGCCCATGTCGCCAAGGAGCTCGGCCCCATCGCTCAGCCCAAGCGCATCCTGGTCGTCCCTGAACTACCCAAGACTAGGTCCGGCAAGATCATGCGCCGCCTGCTCCGCGACATCGCCGAGAACCGTGCGGTGGGAGACGCCACCACGCCCCAGGACAGCGACGTGCTGAAATCTGATCTCGAGCGGGCTATCCAGCTGCGGGACTGACTGACCGGGTTAGCGTCCATGGCGCCGCCGGAGGCTCAACCCCAAGGGCGTCGCCGACTTACTCCAAAACGAGGCCACCGCCACTATTTGTCAAGCTGTCACCAGAACGCACCGGCGG
>JBBQGJ010000544.1:0-4437 GCA_038322925.1 Mycobacteriales bacterium | reverse complement strand
CGAGATCGAGCTCATCCAACGCGCGGGCGTGTGACGACATTCAAGTCGCGAGAGGCTGTGCGATCGTCGGCGCCCGCACACTCATGGCCTCGATCAACCGGTTGCGGCGAAGTAGGCGGTGACAACTCCGATGGGCTCCGGCGGTGGCAGTGAAGTGATGGTTGGGCTGTGGGACAAGTCACCTACCTTGACGATCCACTGCGGTCCGCTGGTGTCCACCATCGGGTCGGTGCTGCGACCCAGGACGTAGGTCGCGTCGGCGCCGTCGCAGACGTAGGCGACTGTGTAGTCGTCGGGCCGGCCGGAAAACGCCCCGCCGAGGCGCACGTCGCATTTCCGGCCATCGGCCAGGTCCAGGCCCCACGGGACCGGGTCGGCCGGCGCTTTGGTGTCGGTCAGCGGTTCCGTCGCGGTGTAGAGGTGCAGTTCCGTCGAACGGGGATCCCAGCTGCAGACCAGGTTGACGGTGCCGGTGGTGCCCCAGCAGAAGTGGGCGTCGGCAGCGTGCGGCGAGCAGTCATGGGTGTTCGTCCCCACCGCGGCCGGGTTCGGCGCGCCGAACGAGCAGTCCACCGGGGAGCCTTGGCTCTGATCATCGACAACGGTGAAGCCGGGCATCGGCACGCCGGCAGCGTTGGCAGCGATTACGTTGACCACCACACCGCCGACCCTGACGTATTCGTGGTCGAGATTGACCCCGCCTTCGAGAGCCCCGACGGGATCCGGATCGTGTCCCTTCTGAAGATCTTCGCATGCGCGACGGGAAGATCGTCCTACTGCGCGACTACTTCTCGCCCGACCTCGTGACCTGACGTCGACACCGGCCGACTCCCGAACCCCGAGAACTCACATGCAGGCTCGGAGTCCCGTGGGCCGCGCCGGGTCAGTTCTGGATGCGGTCTGTCAGCCCTGTGACACGGTGAGGGGCGGCGCGGCCTCCAGGGAAGCCTCTGGTCTGGTCGTTGCCGGCGCTGATCCGCCGCCGGATCCCCTTCGGCACGCATTTCTCAGCAGGTGAGCCGTAGTCGGGTGCGGGCATCGTTGGCCCATGTCGGGTGGTGCCCGAGCTGACCCGAAGAGGACGGCGCGGGCCACCAGGTCTCTACCGTCGAAAGACTTGCCCGGGTCGGATGGTCGGCCAGCGCGATTGACACGACGCCCCCGCCGACGCCTTGCCAGCGGGTCGACGTCACGACTGCGGGCGCACCATCCCCGTCCGGGGCGCAATCGCCGATCCGCACATCTGCCGCGGGGCCAGTTCGGTTCTCATGGTCATTACCGACACTGGGCCACTGACAGTGACACTGTCACAAGTGTTCTGGGGTCGAAGTTCTGGGTTCGGACCTTCTTCGGTGTGATCACGTAGCCGCGGGTGAAGGACCTCGCAACTATGTCGGAGAGGCCCCGGTTGTGGGGAGCGCACGCGCCTTCGGCGCAAATGATGGAAACAGTGTCATTGGTAGAGCGTGCGCTGGGTGGGATCTCATCCGTTCGCCAGTGGTCTATTCAGATGCGGCCGATCGTGCGTTTATCGTTGCCGACTCGGCGGAGCGGGTGGCTGCCCAGGTCGCGAGAATCTTGAGCCCGTCAGCGGTCGGGGTGTCTGGGTCGGCGGTGTAGATGTTGAGCTGCAGGGCAGGGTCGGAGGGTAGTTCCATTGCTTCGGAATTGAGGTCGAGTTCGCCGACTGCCGGGTGTCGGAGCCGTTTGCGGCCGCTGCGATGGAACGTGACGTTCTGGGAGGCCCAGTGCTGACTGAATAGTTCGGATTGGGTGGATAGTTCGCCGACCAGGGTGATGAGGTCTTTATCGTGGGGGTGGCGTCCGGCTTCGAGGCGAAGCATGGCTGCGGCGTCGGTGGCAATGCGGTCGAAGTCGATGAAGAAATCGCGGGCAGCGGGGTCGAGGTAGATGAATCGGTGGTGTTGGCGGGCCGTCTGTTGGTTGCACCGGCGGCAGCGGAGTGCAGGACTGGGAAATATAGCGCTCTGGCCATGAGGTTCATGGCGATGGTGTCGTGGCGGGTGTTGCGTACCCAGGCGGGGGCATCGGTGATGGCGTCGAGAACCTGCTGGATGACCGGGCGCACCGCGGCGGGAGCCTGCCGTGGCCGGCGCGAAGTGGTGGGTCCTGCGGCCTGGGCGAGGGAGCGCAGGTGCTCGCGTTCGGCGTCATCGAGCTGCAGCGCGTTCGCGACGCCTTCGAGCACCCGATCGGATACGCCGGCGAGGTTGCCGCGTTCCATCCGGTCGTAGTAATCGATGCTCACGCCGGCGAGCAGTGCGACTCTTCGCGGCGGAGGCCCTTGACGCGCCGGTTGCCGCCGTAGGCGGGCAGCCCGGCCTGTCCTGGGGTGATCCGAGCGCGGCGGGAGGCGAGGAAGTCACGGATCTCGGCGTGGTTATCCACGCGTTCCACGGTAGGCCCGGTTGTGAGGGCGAAGGAGGCACTGGCATTACCTGGAAGTGCAGGCACTCCCGGGCGCGGACAACCAGGGCTTGACTGGTTCACGTGAGCACATCCGACACCACCACGCCCCGGCACACCGCACCGATCGTCTCTTGGACGTCGACTGAACTGGCCGCCGTAGACCGAGCCGACGAGATCGAGGTGAGCACCCGCCGGGCCGACGGAACGATGCGATCCTCGCGGATCGTTTGGGTGGTCCGCGACGGTGACTCGTTCTACGTCAGGTCCGTCAACGGCCCAGACGCCGCGTGGTACCGCGGCGTCCAATCCCGCCACGCCGGCGTGGTGACCGTCGGTCGGCTCGGCCGCGACGTGAAGTTCGTCGAAGTTGGGAACCATGTCGGCGAGGACACCGGGCTCGACGACAGGCTCGATGAGGCCTACCGAGCCAAGTACGGACGTTGGGCCGGTCCGGTCACGCGGATCACCGCCCAGCCCGCACGCGAGACCACCCTGCGCCTGGACCCCGCCTGAGCAACACCTCGTTCAGGGAGAGACATGAACAAGAACACCACCACGACGACGGTGAAGACACCGGCGGCGAACTTCACCGGCGACGTCTGGATGACCCCGGTCTTCAACGACGATGGCATGTCCGAATTGACCGACGGGCTGGTCCGGTTCACCCCAGGCGCTCGCACCAACTGGCACCGTCACGCCAACGGGCAGCTGCTGGTGTGCACCGACGGCGTCGGCCTGGTCGGCACCCGCGACGGCCACACCGTGGTGCTGCGCGCGGGTGAGGGGGTATGGACCCCGGCCGGTGAGGAACACTTCCACGGCGGCACCGCCGACAACATGATGTGCCACTACGCGATCCTGGACGCCGCAGGCGACGCCGAAGCGACGACCTGGCTGGAACCGGTCACCGACCAGCAGTACACCGCAGCGCAGGTCTGACCCATGACGATCAGCAACGCCGCGAAGGCCCACCACGACCAACTGTTCGGCGAGCGCGACTCCGCGCTGGCCCGGACCGATCCCGAGTTCATCGCATATTTCGACAACTTCGCCTTCGACGAGATCCTCGCCGACGCCGCGGACCTGGACGACAGCGTCGACCTGCACACCCGCCTCCTTGTTCAGCTGGCCGCCGTCCTGGCGGCCGGTGGCCTGGCCGAATTCCGGGTGCTGGCCACCGCCGGACTGGCCAAAGCCGGTGTCAGCGCGACAGAGCTCAAAGAGCTCGTCTACCAAGCGTTGCCCTATGTCGGCCTGGCCCGCGTGTTCGACTACCTGCACGCCGTGAACGACATCCTCAGGGCCGCCGGTGTCGAGCTGCCGCTCCCCAGGCAAGCCACCAGCACCCCCGAAACCCGACATGAACGTGGCCAGCAGGTGCAGGAACGCATCGTCGGCGGCGGCCGCGTCGAGAGGATGCACGCCGACGCCCCGCAGGACTGCAAGCACTTCCAGCGTTACCTGACCGGCAACTGCTTCGGCGACACCGTCGCCCGCGGCGGCCTCGACCTGCCGACCCGGGAACTGCTCACCTTCGCGATGCTCGCCGCCCTCGGCGGAGCAGACGCCCAAGTACGCGGACACGTCACCGGCAACCTCAACGTCGGCAACACCCGCGCCCGGCTGCTGGCCGTGCTGACGGTGCTCGTGCCGTTCATCGGTTACCCGCGCGCCCTCAATGCCCTCGCCGCCATCAACGAGATCACCACCTAAACTAACTACTTCGCCCTGAAAAAGTAGGGCGTGGCGATTCGGGCTTTGGTGCCGCTGACCTGCGAGAATGATCCTAAGTCCTTGATATGAAAGGGATTTGGGTCTGATGTTCCGTACCGTAGCTGATCAGGTGTCGTTGTGGGAGGCGGTCCTGCCCGCCGAGCTGTTGCGGTTGCCCGAGGAACTGGCCCGGGTGGACGAGTTGCTGGACGATGAGGCGTTTTTCGGTCCGTTCGAGGAGTTCTTCGATCCCCGGATCGGTCGGCCGTCCACGCCGATGGAGGTCTACCTGCG
>JBBQGJ010000543.1:0-4455 GCA_038322925.1 Mycobacteriales bacterium | reverse complement strand
ATCGGGCAGCCTCTCCCAGCTGTCGGCGTCCATGCTGGCGTGCCGGTGCCGCCAGAAATGCCGCCCCATCTTGGTTGACACCTCGAACATGACGAATTTGTAGGCCCAGGTGGTGAACCTGCTGTCACCGCGGAAGCCGGCTATCTTCGACCGGATTGCCATCAGCGCGTCATCACTGGCCTGCTGTGCGACGTCCTCAAGCTCCGGACCATGCAGTTGCAGCGACCCCGCCCTGCGGGAGACCTCGTACCGGGCGACTCTCAACAAGAGGGCATGCAGCGCTGCCACACACTGATCATTTTCCCGGCCGGAGGCTCGTAATCCGTCGAGCCACAGTTGCGACGTCGTATCCATGGCTGCAGCACCGGACCGTGCCGTATCGGCAACGGCGCGGTACTCGATCGGCATGCGGGGAACCTACACCAGGCCGACGAGCGGCCAATCGTGTCGACAGTCGTGGAGTGGTGGGTTGATGTGGACTGCCTCTTCAACAATCGGAGCACCGCGCGGCGGACAGGGGCCCGTACCCTTTGGCGGCGGATCAGCCGGCACATGGTGGCCAGGTTGTCGCCGAACCGGCTGCCGGGCACGATGACCACCCAGCGCCGCTTGGACGCTCGGCGCCGTCGTCGGACGAGCGGGCGCACGGCACAGAGCGGCGGCATTTGTTCCACCTGTCAACCGCCGGCCGACGCTTGACGAACCCAGCAGGGCAGGGCCCGACGGCGTAACGATTCGCGGGTTTCCGATACCACAGGTGGTCCGAACCGGAAGCCGAAAAGACCGGCCGCCGATGCGACAACCAGCCCGAGGAGGGACCTGATGACTCACCTGTTGGTTCGGGTGGAGGTGGCCGACTACGACGCCTGGCTGCGCACCCACTTGAAACATGCCCAGGATCGGCGTGCCTATGGCATGACCGACGGGCCGATCTACCGGGACATCACCAACCCGAACGCGGTGCTGGTGCACACCATCGCCGAGGACCTCGACCGGGCGGGGCAGTGGTTTACCACCGCTGCCTTCGACCGGGCGACCCGAGAGTCCACCACGATGCACCGCGACTTCTACCTCGCGGAACGACAGGAGCCGCGCGACCAGGCAGATTCATCCGGGGCCACGCTGATCGGTTTCCCCGATGAGTCCTGACAGTTGCCGGGAACCTGGCTGCTTCATCGGTGATCTCCCGGGCGTTCCCCCGCGAGCAGTGCGAGGGTGCCGGTCAGACCCGGGAGTTGCGGATGCCCATTGATGGAGTCGGCCCGACGCGTCCTTTGGCGCGGATCGGTTCGCGGGCGGCCCACCCGGCGGGTGACCTCGCCCGGTCGACCGCCTACTACCGGGATTTTCTCGGTTTGCAGCCGAGCGGCGCTTCGCCGGCCACGATGGGTACGACGGGGTCTTCTTCGGCCTTCCCGGCGGTGGTGAGCTCGAACTCACCGCGGGTCCTGTCGAGCCTCTCGCCGGAACGGAGGAAGACCTGTTGGTGCTCTACGTCCGCACCATTGACGAGGTCCGGGCGATCGGAGCAGGTCTGGTCTCCGCCGGCGTCCGCCGCGTGGACTCCCCCAACCCGTACTGGAATCGTTGTGGACAAACATTTCTGGACCCCGACGGGTACCGGATCGTGATCGCCGCCGCAGCAGTGGCCGATGGTGGCCCAGGCGAGCAGTCGGTGGGGCACGACTTTCGACCGAAGATCGACGTTGATTGGCATGTCGGCTCTCGGGAAGAACTGCGACCGCTGTTCGAACTGGCGGAGGATTCCCGGTCCCAGCTGGACGAGTACCTGGACCAGGGAAAGGTTCTGGTGGCCCGGCGCGGTCCAGCGATGGTGGGTCATTTGCAACTCTTAGGAACCATCCTTGCTGGTGAAATCGAACTGAAGAACATGGCCGTCGTCCCGGACCAGCGTGGCACCGGAGTCGGCCGCGCACTCGTCGTCTCCGCCATCGAGCGGTGCGGTGTGGAGGGCTGGTCACGGATGGTGGTCGCCACCGCTGCGGCGGATACCGGGAATCTGCGTTTCTATCAACGTCTGGGCTTCCGGTTCCTCTCGGTCGAGCGGGATGCGTTCACTGCGGCGACGGGGTATCCCGATGTCATCGTCATCGACGGTATCGCGCTGTTGGACCGGGTGTGGCTGTCCCGGGACCTGAACGACCGTCGACCGGATACCTCGGCCTCGCCGGCGTGAAGCGCAGCACCGTCGACGGTGGCACCCCCGACCCCGCTCACCTGCTGCGCCGGCGACCATCCGGACTCGCCGCACCCGACCACACGCCGGGGGATACACGAAGATGTCGAACACCGCGACCGCGCTGCCGGGGCAGGAAACGCTCGTTGCGTCCTGGGATGCGCTGGCGCGGATATCGCCCGGTGCCAGGCTGGTCCACTCCGCCGCGGCCACCGCGGCCGTGTTTCCTTCGTGGGCGCCACTCAACAACGCGATCCTGCTGAACGGACACGATGGCGACGCAGCGCCGTCCGCTGTCATCGAGCTGACAGGCGTCTACGCCGACGCCGGAGTCGACGCATGGGCGCTGTGGGTGCCCAGCGCCGCTACCGACCTGGACGCGACGGACTATGTGCAGAAGGTCGGCGGATTCAGGCGCGACACGACGACGCTCGTCATGCAAGCGTACCTGCCGCCGGGGCTTCGCCTGCACGACGGGATCGTCCGCGCGTCGTTCGCGGACGCGAGCCGCGCCGGCGACGAACCGGTTCCATTCACCGACCTCGGGGAGCCGGAAATGGAACCTGGCCTTGCGGGGTGGGTGATGGTGCACAAAGAGGTGGCGGTGGCCGGCGCCTGGAATTTCCTGCACGAGCAAGACTGCGGGATCTACGCGGTCGGCACCGCGCCGGGATGGCGGCGCCGGGGCCTGGCGCGGAGCCTGGTGGAACACGTGCTTGCCGATGCACGCCTGCATGGCGCGCGAACCGCGACGCTGCAATCGACACGAATCGCGCAGCAGCTCACATCGGCGTGCATCTTCTGGCCGGAGGCCGGGCGCGAGAGTGCTTGAAGCGGAAAGCAACTCGGGCCACGATCACCGCTGACATGTCACCGGGTCAGGTCGCTGCCGGACGACCCGGTGGGGGTTCGGCTCGCGTCGGAGACCACCGGGATTTCCCCGCGGGCGGCCGGTCCGAATCGGAGCAGGCCGAGCGCGATCACCGGGAAGATGAGTACAGACAGCAGGCCGGCGCAGACGAGCGCCGCGGCGGTGATCGGTGTCATCATCCCGGCCGCCACCCCGATCTGGCTGGCGGTGACGATGAACGGCAGAGACGTCGCCTGCAGCAGTCCGGACGCCGCCGAGCGGGTCCTGCCCAGGCGGCGGATCGACAGCAGCGCCGGTACGCCGCGGACGACCAGCAGGGCGAGCAGGAACAGCGGCACGCGGAGCAGCGCCGACGGGCTGCCCAGCAAAGACGACAGGTCCAGTCGCACTCCGCTGCTGATGAATAACACCGGGATCAGGAAGCCGTATCCGATGGCTTCGAGCTTGGTCCGGAAATGCGGATGCGTGCTCGAGTCCTGATCCACCAGTCCGACGATCGCGCCGGCCAGGAAGGGTCCGAGGATCGTTTCCAGGCCCAAATGCCCGGCCAATGCCACTAGTGCCACCAGTAGCAGCACCGCGAATCGGACACGGATCTCGGCGGTGGTGTCCTGAATGCGCACCAGGACCGTCCCGAGTCGCATCGAACGACCCGCTCGCAGCAGCAGGACCGCCCCGATGCCCACCAACGCGGCGAAGATGACCAGCAGGACGAGCTTCTCGCCGACCCCGCGGCCGCTGGCCGAGAAGAACAGGGTGAGCAGCACGATCGCGGAGAAGTCGGCGACCGAGGACGCCGCGATTGTTGTTTGACCGAAAGGGCTGTCGGCCTGCCCGGCGTCCTTGAGCACCGGAACGATCAGGCCCAGCGACGTCGTCGACAGCGCGATTGCGACCAGCAGCGGGGAGCTGACCCAGTTCAGGGCGCCGAATCCCGCGCCCACCGCAACCCCCAACACCAGAGTCACCAGGTAGCCGAGAACTGCAACCTGGAGCAGGTTGCCGCGCAACCCTCGCAGGTCGATCTCCAATCCGGCCAGGAACAACAGGAAGGCCAGCCCGAAGACCGCGAGAATCTGTACCGGAAGGTCGATCTGCACCCAGCCGAGCACACCGGGCCCGACGATCACGCCGACGATGATCTCGATGACGACCGAAGGCACGCGCAGCCGTGGCGCAAAATCCGAGCAGCAGCGGCACAGCAACCGCGAACACAGAGACGATCAGCAAGTTGTCGAACGAAACTTCAGCCTGGATGCACCGCGTGAATTGGTGTGATTCGGCGTGGCGATATGGGGCGGATGGCCCCTGATCAGGCAAAATGGTGATTGTTGAGGTCACATAAAGCCCGAGCAGAAAGCCATCCGCGAGATGAATCTATCCCAGA
>JBBQGJ010000542.1:0-4458 GCA_038322925.1 Mycobacteriales bacterium | reverse complement strand
GAAGTCCAGCATCGTCGGG
Organism: Mycobacteriales bacterium; assembly: GCA_038322925.1. Taxonomy (GTDB): domain Bacteria; phylum Actinomycetota; class Actinomycetes; order Mycobacteriales; family Nakamurellaceae; genus Nakamurella. The sequence continues at coordinate 4,439 of JBBQGJ010000542.1, read as the reverse complement.
CGCTTCTCCACCACGGTGACCTTGGTGCCCAGCGCGGCGAACATCGAGGCGTACTCGATGCCGATGACGCCGGCGCCGACCACCACCATCGAGGACGGCACCTTGTCCAGCCCGAGGATCTGGTCGGAGTCGACGATGGTCGCGCCGTCGAAGTCCACGGTGTCCGGCCTGGCCGGCCGGGTGCCCACCGCGATCACGAATTTGTCGGCGGCGATCTTCTTCTGCTGGCCGTGGTCGCCGACCACGGCAAGCGTGTGCGGGTCCAGGAAGTGGGCTGTACCGATGTGGGTGGCGACGTGGTTGCGCGACAGCTGATTGCGGACCACGTCGATCTCGCGGGCCACCACATGGTGGATCCGGGAGGAGACGTCGGAGATGGTGATGTCCTGCTTGACCCGGTAGGCCTGGCCGTAGAGCTCGCGCTGATTCAGCCCGGTCAGGTACAGCACCGCCTCGCGGAAGGTCTTGGACGGGATGGTCCCGGTGTTGATGCAAACACCACCCATCATGTCGCCGCGGTCGACGATCGCGGCCCGGTACCCCAGCTTGGCCGCCGCGATGGCCGCCTTCTGACCGGCCGGACCGGAGCCGATGACGGCGAGGTCGTAGGTGTCGAGATGATCACTCCTTCACCCGGCCGCCGGGGTGGCTACCGGCGCACGGTTCGCTGACAACGCTCGCGTCATCCTGGCCGATGTTGCCGTCCTGTTTGCATCGGCCGTGTTAGCACTTCGGTGCAGCTGAGCGGCGTCCGCGGGGGTGCCGCCGTCGGATCGGGGCGTTCCGGTGACGGTCGGTGGAAGGATGGCGGAGTGAGTACCCCGCAGATCCCCGAAGTGACCGTCGCAGAGGTACCGGTCGACGCCGTGTTGCTCGATGTCCGGGAAGACGACGAATGGACGGCCGGACACGCTCCTGGCGCCGTTCACGTGCCGATGACCACCCTCGCCGAGCGCCTTGACCAGGTGCCGGACGGCGACCCGGTGTACGTCATCTGCCGATCGGGTGGCCGGTCGGCCCGGGTGACGGCGTACCTGAACTCACAAGGCTGGGAGTCGGTGAACGTCGCCGGCGGCATGTCGGTGTGGGCGGCGAGCGGGCGGCCACTGGTCGCGGAGCGCGACGCCGCGCCCCAGGTGATCTGAGTATTCCGGCGATGACACGGTCGCTGTCGGCGTTCGACGGCAGGAAATGGGCACCGGCCGGTCGAGGGACGACCTGGTGAGCTATCCACCACCGCCGCAGCCGTACGCCGCCGCGCGGCGGTCGCCCGTGCAGGGCGTCCGGTGCCTGCGCTGCCATCTCGTCCAGCCGCCCGTGCCGCCCGGGCACTTCACCTGCGTTGCCTGCGGTGCCGTCCTGCCGCTGCAGCGGTGGATCGCGCATCCGCCGCCCGGTGTGTCCCGACCGGCGCGCGATAGGCCCGCATCCCCGGTAACGCCGGGGGAAACCCCGTCCTACCGCTTCGGTCATCCGCGGTGGGGGTTCCCGGCGGTGGTCTGGCGTCCGGCTCCGACCGGGCCCGACCCGGCCGGTCCGGCGCCGTCGCCGCAGTTGCGGCGCGCGGCCTGGTTGGGCTGGCTGACCGCAGCGGCGGCGCTGGTGGCGGCGGGAGCGGAACTCTGGCGGTTCCTGCTGATGATCGACGGACGGACCAAGGTGCTGTCCGCCACCGAGGTGACCACCAGCGATGCTCTGGTCGCGGCCTCGAGCCTGGCAGTGCTGGCCTTCGCGATCCTGACCGTCGCGATCGCGGTGACGGCGCTGATCCGCACCCACCGCTGGGCCGCGGTGGCGGCCGGACCAGCCCCGTCGCGGAGCGCGGGCGCGGTGGCGGCCAGACTCCTGGTGCCGGGATGGAACGTCTACGGCGCCGGGCAGATCCTGGTCGAGATCGACACCTTGCTTGGCCCGAGCGACGACTCCAGGCCACGGGCGGCAGGCCGCCGACTGGTGCTGCTGTGGTGGTCGAGCTGGGTCGTCAACGCGGTGCTGGTGGTGGTGAGCCTCGGTCGCGGGCTGGGCGGAAGCCTGCAGGCCATCGCCGACACGGTTGAACTGCACATCGCCGTCGACGTCTCGGCGGCGGTGGTGGCCGGACTGGGCGCCTTGGTGCTGCGCCGGTTCGCCCGGTTGATCGACGGTCCGCGGTTGCGTCCGACCAGATGGGTCGTGCAGGCACCCGCCCCGACCCGGCCGCTGCCCCCGAGGGGAGGCCCGGTCTCGTCGCCAGCCGTGCCCGCCCCATCCGTCTCGACTGGGCCCGTCGCGTCCGGGCCCGTCGGGTCTCTGCCTGCCTCGTCTCTGCCCGGTGGCGGTGCGACCGCGGGCTGACCCGAGCGGCGGCCGCGGTCGACCGCCGAACCGCGCGTGGACCAACTCACCCGGCAGGTCGGCTACCGTGGCCCGGTGTCCAAGAAGACCCAACGACGGGCGTCCGGGACGTTGACAACGTCGACAGCGTCGACCGCAGATGAGTCCACCGAGAACCCGCGCCGGCCCTGCCCGTGCGGATCGGGCAAGCGGTACAAGGCCTGCCACGGGGCCGCCGACGCCGCCGACATGATCATCACGCGGCCGTTCGCCGGTCTGGCTGCGGAAACCGAGCTGATCGCGCTGCGGGAGTTCGTCCCGTCCGCATCGGCGCCGCTGACGTTGCTGCCGACTGCCACCGATGTCGCAGACCGGTCGGTCACCCTGGCCAGCGTGCTCCCCGGCGCTGCGGCGGCGCTGACCCGATCCGACGGATCGGTGCTGCTGGGCATGCAGGTGCAGACCCATTCGGGTGATCTTTCACGGGACCTCGCGGCGGCACTGGAGTGGGCGCTGGCCGCCGAACCGTCGACCGTGCTGTCCGTGGTCGGACGGGCCAGCGTCGGCCCGCGGCTCGGCGACATGGTCGTCAATGAGCCGCTCGAGGTGATCGTGCATCCGGACTTCTCCTGGTGGCTCGAGGAGGAGGCAGTACCGGGCAGTGAGGTGGCGTTGTCCCTGGAACGGGCGAACTCGGCGATCACGCCGACCTCCAGGGTCGCCGGGTTACCCGGTGCCTACTGGGTGGACGCCCGCGACCGTGCGCACCTGCGCTGGGTGCGTCCCGAGGATGAGCAGCCACTGATGGCTGCCCTCGCCCGGTTGGCCGTCGCCGACGAACTCGGCCTTGGTGAAGGTTCGCGGTACGTCGGGTCGTTCCGGGCGCACGGGCGACTGGTGCCGGTGTGGGACCTGGACCACGAGGCGCACCCGACGGAGTGGGACGCGCCGGCGCTGGCGTTCGAGGGCCGGCTCCAGCAGGCCCTCGCGTCCGATGCTCCGCTGAACGACGCCGAACGCCGCGCGCGTGACGGCATCTTGGGCCGGCAGGTCACCCTGCGCTGAGCACCAGCCAGGCTCGGCACGGCTCGGGCCATTCGCCGCAGCGCAAGCCCTGCCTGCGACAACCATCCCGATGGGGACAAGAAAGGACCTCGCGGCGGGCCGCGCTGGCCGTGCGCCGGATCAGGCTGCTACCCGCGGTCGCGCTGACTCTAGCGGGCTGGTGGTCGCTGGGGTGGTGTGTGGACGCTGTTCGCCCGGCTGCTCCGCGGGGACTGGCCCTGGCAGATCGGCGCGCTGGACGAAAGCTCTCCCGGCCAGGACACCAACCGGATTGTGCTGACCGTGATCGCCGGCCTGGGTGCTGCATTCGCGCTGTTCGTCGCCTGCCGCCGGCAACGCAACGCCGAGCTTGGCCGGTTTGACGACGCTGCCGCTTGCGCAGCTCGGCGCCGACACCGCCGCCGCACGCTTCGCCGGGTGTACGCGATGGCCGCTCTCGCGCGACGGCTCGGACCAGCACCGGCAGCAGTGCATCGACGTCCCGTGCGCGCGTGGTTGCGGCTGCCTTCCGACCCGTACGCGGGGCTGCTCAACGCGATCGCCGTCGAACGCGCCCTGCCCCCGCTGACAACGACCAGCGGACTGGGAAACCCGCACCAACCAACACCTGCCCAACCACCGCGGGTCCGGCTCACCATCAGCAGCACATCGCCGGCCACCTCGGCACCACGGCAGCAGTAGCGCCACGACCTCGACTTGGTTCAGCCACCTTCGACGGCGGCGAGTTCAGCAACGCGCTACCACTCCGGCGGTGCGTCACCTTCACCGTGGCGGACTTCACCGACGGCATCGTCACCCGGGACGGGAGCCGATTTCCGCGGGCTGGCCAGGCACGAGCTTGACCCGGAGCCGGTCGATCCGGTGCCAGGATAGAGGGCATCATCCTGCGTGTTACATCTGCGGCGCTATTCCACTGGTGTGTGGCCTTTTCTGGGGTATCTGGTGTGCGGCACGGTGTGTGACCTGCGGGTTTGTGTCGCGCACAGGTGTGCGCCACGTGTGGGCGGTTCGGCCGGTGGGACCGGATCGGCTGTGGACCGGGTTGGGTCGATGAGTGAACC
>JBBQGJ010000541.1:0-4466 GCA_038322925.1 Mycobacteriales bacterium | reverse complement strand
AGCGCTTCATCACGCATAACTTCGGCTTCGACGACTTCCTCCAAGCCTACGATGTGTTCGAACGCGCAGGCGAGACCGGGGCGCTCAAGGTCGTACTGACCCGCGACAGGCGGCGCGCTCCAGCTCGTTAGGGCTGATCTTGAGTGACTTGCCGGTCGCCGGCCCGCCCGTGCAGCGCTGACGTAGCGGGCTGCTGGCGCAGGCAGCACCGAAACGTCGCGGTCGCCGATCGGACGGATTACCCGTTCGGGGGTGGCTTGCTTCCCGGCGGCAGCAGTAGCGAGCGCGCCATTCTGCGGAATCTCGTGGGGATCGCTGCCCAGGTCGTCCGCTGCCCCGCTGTCGAAGCGCAACTCACGAGTGTTGCGCACCGGCCGGCACGACTGCTACGACCGGGATGGTCATCGACGTCGAGGGCCCGGTCGGTGGCTACACGATCAACTACGTCCAGGGCTGGGACTGATATCGGTTTTGTCGACACCGTTTAGGCGGCGAGTTCGTGAATGTCTCTACATCCTAGGCCTCGATTTTCCGCGCTGATTTCGGGGATGTGTTGGTGGCGCTGAGAGTGCCTGCGGTGCAGTGGTTTCGGCTTTGGGGTTGGCTGTGGGCCCGACTGTCGTGTCGGGTTGGCGCCGGTTCCACCTGCGGGGGTTAGGGTTTCGGGTCGCTGGGACAGGGGATGGCTCTGGTTCAGGTGAACGCGGCGCGGATCTGGTGCCAGGCTCGGGCGATCTGCTCGGCCCACCGCCAAGTCTGGTCGATCCGGAGTCTGGTTTGCCGGGCGCTGTTGCTGATCCGGGCCGCGACGTGCAGCACCCGGTACCGGAACGTCGCGATCTCGCAGGTGGCGAGGTCCGGTTCGTCGGTGAAGCCGAGGAGTTTGGACCAGGCAACGAGGTCCATTGCGGTCATCACGATCTCGAGCCAGGCGCTGTTGGCCGCGTAGTGGTGGCACGGGAAGTTCCGCATCCCGGTCGCCTTGGCCTGCCGGATCCGGTCCTCGACCCGGGCGTGCTGGCGGTGCCGCAGGTCCAATCCGGCCAACTGGCCGGGCACGACCCCGGGTGGGGTGTCGGTGATGAAAGCGGTGATCCGATGCCCGTCGACGGCCAGGAATGTCAACTGTGGCCCCGGGGTGTGGTCGTTCCTTCCGCAGGATCACCCTGCTCCCGGCGGGCCATTCCGACAGGTCCAGCAGACCGGTGGCCTCGGCGACCCAGGCGCCGTCCCGGATGGTGCCGTCGGGGTTGATCGTCGGGTACCACACGTCGATGCCGTCCAGACAGGCCAGCCAGGCGGCGTCGGCCAGCAGTCCGAGGGCGTCCCGGACCGGCTCGCGGACGGCGAACCCGAAGGAGAACCCGACCCCGACCTCACGGCAGAACTTCGCGAAACCATACGTGGCACCAGCGGAATCGGATCGGATCAGCACCGAGGGACTGTCCGGGTCGCCCGGTCGTGGCCGGAAGTTCCGCGGGATCGACGCCAACGCCTTGGTGAGCACCTCGATGTGGTCAGCGGTGGTCGATGACGAGAAATCGGCTGCGGCGATTTCCGTTTCGCTTCGGCGGCGGTTGAGCGCCGCGCTGGCCCCGGTCTGGTCCCGACGCTGGCTCGGCGCGGTGATCGTCGTTGTGCTGGCCGGCACGTTCGGAATGATTCTGGGCTGGATCATGCCCCGTGGGCCGGTGACCACGGCGCAGGCGCCGACCGCGATGATCGCCAGCCTGTTTGTCGGTGCCGCCGCCGGCCTCCTGCACCGGTCACGCTGGTCGATGCTGGTTGCCCCGGCGGGCGCTGCCCCGCTAGCGGGAGTTTCCTAGATAAGTTGATCATGGAGGGTGTTCTTGCAGGTCAGAGGTGGTGCGGTGGGTGTTTGGTCCTATGACCTAAGTCGTTGCTGGTGCCCATCGGCGGAGGTTGTAGAGGTCGAACAGGGCTTGTTGGTCGGTGGTCATGTCGGTGGTGATGCGACGGGCTTTGGGTCTGCCTCCGGTGGAGGGGTAGATCAGCACGGTTTCCTGGATCCCGGCCAGGGTGTCCAGGATGGCTTTGACGGATAGGTCGTGGCCGGCGCGGTGGGCTGTGAGGCGCAGGAGGTGGGCCAGTTGCAGGGCCAGCACGCAGGTGAAGGTGTGCACGGCGATGTTGTTCTCGGTCCAGTGGTACATCGGGGAGAACGACACCTCGTGGGGGTCCTTGAGTTGCCGGAACCCGAATTCGATTTCTGATTGGGAGCGGTAGCCGCCGACGACATCGGCGACGGTCCAGTCGTCGTGGTCGGTGATCAGGATCCGTTTGCCGAAGATGTTCTCTTCCAACGCTTGTCGTTTCGTGTCGTTGACGGTCCAGGTCAGTCTGCGGTCGGCGGGGCTGTCGCCGGTGAGTTCGAAGTCGATGACGGCGTGCACCCAGGGGCTGTGGGTGATCTTCTCGATTTCGGTGCTGAGTTGGTCGTGGGTGCGACGGGTTTTCCCGCGGGCCAACGTGGCGGCGAGGTCGTCGAGTTGGCGGCCGGTCTTGGCCAGGGTGGTGCCGGTGAAGGATCGGGCCTGCTCCTCGTGCAGGTTCTGCGAGTGGGTGAGCACGACCCGGCGGTGTTGGCCGTAGACGTCGCGATGGGTGTCGACCGCGGTGAGGCCTGGGTAGCGGGTCTTGTCCACGGGGGTGCGGCGGGATGCGGGTAGAGCGAGCAGGTCGGGGCAGTCGCTGGGCGGCACGGACCCGACGAACCGCAGCCCGGATCGGCGGAGGTGTTCGAAGTTGGCGGTGGAGTTCTGCCCGGCGTCGAACACCACGGTCATCGACGCCGGATCCGGGCCGCCGGTGCCGCCGCCGACCCCGGCCGGCCGGTCCGCGGGCAGGGTGCGGTACTGCTGGACGAGGTGGTCGATCAGGGCGGGGAACTGGGTGACGTCGGGCCGGTTCCCGGGGTAGGCGTGCCAGACCAGCGGGATCCCCCCGGCCCGGGTCACGACCAGGCCCAACCCGACCAGGCGCAGGTCGGTCCGCTTCTGTTTCGCCTTCCCGCGCTGCGCGATCGGGGCCCGGCCGTTGGTGGTGTCGATGTAGGTCGCGAAGTTCGTCATGTCCAACGCCACACTGGAGGTGTCCAGGTCGAACACCTCGATCATCCGTCCCGCCAGCCGGGTCGAGATCTCCTGCAACGCTTCGGCATCCACCGCGTGCATGGCATCCCAGAACTTGCGGTGGTCCAGCACCTTCCCGCTGATCCCGGTGAACCGGTCCGCGGCGGTGGTGGCCCACCAGTCGGCGACGGCCTTCTTCGACCGCGGCGCCACCAACCTGCCCAACGCGGCCAACACCAGATACGTGCCGACCGACGCGCCCGCATCGGACCGGCGGGCACCGACCACCTCGTCGATCACGGCGGCCACGCCCAGGTCCGTGATCAGCGACCACGCCGCGGCCACGTCCCCGAACGCCAGATGCCCGGTCCGCTGCGGCATCATCCCGGCCTCCGCGGCGTCCATCGCCTTCACGATCTCGGCCACCGACCCCAGATACCGCTCGGAGACCATCTTCGGTTTGCCGTCCACCCAACCCATCTCCCGCAGGTAGTAGTACGGCTTCCCGTTGATCACCTTCCGATACAGACTGGCCATGCTTTAGGTCATAGGCTATCCGGGTCCGGAAATCAACCCGACACGCCGTGTCTTCCCAGATCAGACACCCCCGTGGGGTACCGGCCATCGGTTCATGATCAACTTATCTAGGTCGGGTGGGAGACTGGCGCGGTGGCGGTGATCGACGGTAGGTCCCGGCGCTTGTACCCGTAGTTTCCCGCGGATACCTTTCGCCAAAGTCCTTGGCCGCCGCCCCGTTTCCAGCCTCCCCCCTAAGAACCGTGCGTGACCTATTTGGTCACACGGCTCAACTGCGTCCCTTCACCGGAGGGCATGCGCAGGCCCGTGCCGGACGCTTCCCACCAGGCGGACAAGCCCCAGTCCCTCGTGATCGATCAGCACCCGCAGCCCGTAACGCCGTCCGTGGTGGCCGTGCTTGTTCGAGATGAACCGGGCCAGCCGTTCCAACGTGAACTCGTCGAGGTCGTGGAACACCGTGGTCGAGTTCCCGTACCGGAAATAGGAACGCCATCCGATCAGGAACCGATTCAGGTGCCGTACGACGTCCTCGACGGGCAGCATCAGCAACCGTCGGGCGGTGTCGGCCCGGAGACGATCCTTGAACCGTCGGACCGAGCGCTGCGAGGGCCATCGACTCAGAAAGTACCTTCCCTTGCGGGTGAAGCTCTCCACCCGGCGATGGTGGAAACCCAGGAAATCGAAGCCAGCCGTGGGCACCCGCAGATCCACCAGCGAGGTCTTGGCCGCAGCCAGGGACAAGCCCAGCTCAGCCAGTACCTCGGTGAGTGTCGCCAGCGCCGCCTCGGCCCGTTCCCGGGTCGGCGAGAGGATCACCAGATCGTCCGCGAAGCGGAC
>JBBQGJ010000540.1:0-4475 GCA_038322925.1 Mycobacteriales bacterium | reverse complement strand
GCGGGCCCGCACGGGACGCTGATGAGCCAGACCACAGACGCAGGCCGTACCGCAGCGTCCCCAGAAAGCGGCCGTCCGAGCCGTTTCCGTTCTCGCCGGAGGAAATGAACAAATGTCCACCATTACGACGTCAGACCTTTTCGTGAAGACCTACGCCGACGTGAACTATCGTTTCCCGGCGATGGTCCGGCACAACGGTGTGGTCCTCGCCTTCGCGATGGACGCCCAACGAAGGATCTATTACACAGTGTTGGACTTCGGTGCCGGCGGTTCGATGAGCATGGTCGACGCCGACCATTGGTCGCCGAATCCGCGGACGTTGACGTTCGCCCGAGAAATCGCGTCGGTCGGGTTCGGCGTGGCGGACCAGTCCGCGGTGCCCACCGTCCGCACGGGCAGCACCATCGCGGTACCGCCGGGTCAGTCCGTGCGTCCCGACGAGACCGACCCGTTCCTGTCCACCACCGCGCGGTTCACCGCTGCGGTCCCGTTCCAGGTGGTGTCCGATGGCCGCTACGTGTACATGTTCCGGCAGGCCATCACCGACCCCGGCGCGGCGGCTGTCAACGCCGCGCAGCTGGTGCTGGTCGACCCGAAGGCCACCCCCGATGCGGTGACCCAGGCGCGTGAGGTCATCACCGACCACCAGAACATGGCGTATGTCAGCGACGCGACCGGTGCGCCGGTGCTGGACGCGAACGGCCGGCAGATCCCCACCGTCGCTGGCACCGTGCTCGTCGACCGGTTCGTGCTGGTCGGCAGCACCCTGGAACCCAAACTCGAGGTGCGCTACCAGCGCAGCGGCAGCCGCACCCGCCCGGCCGGGACCACCGACAGCCTGGGTGCCGCCGACCTGAACAAGCAACCCTTCGTCGAGCCCACCCAGAACCTGCGGTTCGTCCCGTCCGTCACCCAGGGCCGCTTCGCCGCGACCCTGGTGCCCACCCAGGTCGCCGAGGTGTTCCGCTGGCAGCTGTTCACCCATGACGCCGCCGGAGATGTCCTCTGGTCCTACAGCGTCGAGCGGACAGCGGACGGGCTTTTCGACACCCTCGGTACCCAGCCGTTGACCTGCACCGATCATCCCGACGTCTATGCCGTCACGGCCGGCACCTGCCCCCGGCCGGCGGTCTCCGACCCCACGATGGTGTGCGGCAAGACTCTCGTCGCCAAGGTCCCCGGCGGCGGTGCGTCGGGCACCGCGCTGTCCTTCCCGACCGACGGCACCGGTGTCGTCACCATCGACGGCGCCCGCGCGACGGGCACCGAGTTCACCATCGAGAGCTGGCTGGCGCCCGATCCGGCCGCCACCGGGGAACGGGTGCTGATCGGCGGCGCCGGCGACCCGAAAGCCGCCGGGCCGTCGATCTGGCTCCCCGATCCGCAGACCCTGCGCGTCGGATTCGGCGACGGCCAAACCTTCCGCGACGTCACCACCCCGCCGATCCTGGCGTCGGGGGAGTGGAACCACCTGGCGGTGACCTACGCCGCCGGGCAACTGCAGGTGTACGTGAACGGGCAGATCCAGTTCGCGTCCAACGCTTTCGGCACCGCGGTGCCCAGCCCGACAGCGGTCGCGGCGTTCGGCGCTCCCACCGGCGGGTTCGCCGGACGGCTGGACGACATCCGGATCTGGGCGGTCGCGCTGGCGGCGCAGGACATCCAGGCCGGCCGGCATTCCACCCTCACCGGGTTGGAGGCCGGACTGGTGGGGTACTGGCGGTTCGACGAAGGCACCGGCACCGCGACCTGGGATGCCGCCTCCGGCGCCAAGGCGCTACTCGACGGCCCGGCGTGGGTGACCTCGGACGCACTGATCGCGGTGGCCCCCGGGTTGTCCCGGTCGGCCCTGCGGCTGACCGGCCGCAGCGTCACCGGCGGCCTGACCGCGACCCTGTACTACCAGCAGGAGAACGCCGTCAGCGGCTATCCGGGCACCGCGCCGGCACCGCTCAAGCAGGCCGCGCGGGTCATGCTCGCCGCCGTCACCGGCACGACCCCGCCACCCGACACTCCCGATTCCACGACCACGACCACGACGGTCGCGCCGACGGTCGTGGCGGTGGACTTCGGCGTCGGCGTGGACGGCACCCTGGCCCAGTTACCCGGCGAGGTCAGCCTGAGCGAGCTGGACGTCCCCGGCGGCGGCCCCGGCACCGGGGCCGACGTGCTGGCAGGCGTGTTCAGCGCGAAGGCCGACGTGGCGACCCTGACGCACACAGTCGCCGACGACAAGACCGCGATCACCGCCATTCTGGCCGCACAGGACGCGGTGGCCAGCGCACTTGCCGGCGGTGTCACGGACGCGGTCACCCTGCAGGATGCCGGCGCCACCCAGGCGATCAACACCCTGGTGTTCGCGAACTCCAGGCTGGCGAGCCTGCAGAACCCCGGCGGCGGCTTCGCCGCCTTCCTGCAGCCTTTCGTGGACCTGGCTCAGCGAGACGTCCAGGCGGCCCGGGCCGGGCTGCAGGACTACCAGGCCGCCGTTCCGGCGAAGCTGGCCGCGCTGACCGCCACGCTCACCACCGATCAGGGGCGGCTCGCGGCCGCGCAGGCCAACCTGGACACGCTGCAGCGACTGCTCAACGGCGACACCGTGCTGCCCATGCCGCTGCTGCACGTCGACGGATCCGGGCTGACCACGGCCGGCGCGGTGCTGGGTTTTGCGCCGGCCAGCGGGGCCCCCGTGCTGGTCGACAGCGCGATGGGTCGGGTCACCCTGTACTTCCAGGACGCCGGCGAGGAATTCCTGCTCGCCTACTACGACACCTTCACCGGACGGGCGATGCTGCACCTACCGGCCGCGACCGGCGAGCTCACCTTCGTGGCGCGCTCCGCCGCCGCCGACTACGACGATCTGTCGGTGCAGGTCACCGCCGGGTCCGACGACAGCACCTGCACCCTGGTGGTGACGCTGCCCGGAGCTGTCCCGGTCACCGAGACCTGGACCGGGGTGCCGCGGGACGCGGCGACGCTGGCCGCCATCGTGAACGGAACCACCCGGCCCGTCTTCGTGGGCACCGCTGCCGCGGCCTCCGGCAAGGTGGACACCCTCACCTTGACCTCGCCGCTGGCGGTGCCCACCGGTGCCGGGTCGCTGCTCAGCGTCGCCGGCCAGGTGCTGACCACTACCGCGACGGCGACGCGCGGCGCGATGTCGGTGGCGGTCGAGCCGCAGACCGTGTCGATCACCGCGGACAGCGCCGTGCAGCGGCTGGCCTATGACACCGCGCAGGCCACCTCGACCCGCGCCGGCGCGGACCTGCGGGCCGGGTCGCTGCTCGTCGGCGTCGATGCCCGCAGTGCCGGCGGCGCGGTGCAGCTCGGCGCGGCGCAGTCGCTGGGCGTGACGCCGTCCTGCCGGTGGTTCGCCTCCCCGCCGGGAACGACGGTGGACTTCAACGGGACGAGCACCCGCGCCGGGGTGATGGCCAGCACCGCGCTGCGGCTGAACGGCTCCTCCGGCGTCATGCTCGGCACGGCCGCCGATCTGGACATCACCGGCGCGATCACCCTGCAGGCATGGGTGCGACCCGCGGCCGCCCCCAAGGGGTTTGCCAACATCGTGGCCCGCGGCGCGTCCACCAGGCCGCAGGGTGAGGTGTACCTGCGGATCTTCAACGGCAAGTACCAGATCGGTTCTTGGAACGGCACCGACCACTTCACCGACGCCCCGGTCCCGGGCGGGGACTACGGGACGTGGGTGCACCTGGCCGGGGTGTACGACGGCACCGCCTGGCACCTGTACCGCAACGGCCTGCTGTTGAACTCCACGATCGACCCGATCGGTGCGGTGCCGGTCGCGGCCGGCTGGGCGGTCGGCACGACCGCCGTCGGCACCGACCGGTTCTTCACCGGAGACATCGACGACATCCGGATCTGGAACCGACCCCTCGGCCCGCAGGAGATCACCGACGGGATGAGCCACCGGTTGGCCGGTAGCGAGGCCGGCCTGGCCGCCTACCTGTACATGGACCGGGGCGCCCTGACCGACCACGACGCCAGCCCGGTCAGCACGAAGCCGGTCGGGGGCACCCCGCAGGTCGCCTCGCCGCCAGCCCTGGGCCGGCTCGCCGGGTTCGACGTGACCGGTGACGTGTCCGTGGAAACGTGGATGAACCCGACCGGCGCCGGTGTCGGCCGGATGCTGGTGCACCACTCCGACACCTCGGCCTACGGGCTGGGTGTGCGGCAACGCAACACCGCGCTGCATTTCGACGGCGTCGCCGGGCACCTGGTGTCGCTGCCGAACGTGCCGGCGTTGTCGATCACCGGGCAGATCACCCTGGAGACCTGGATCAGGCCGACGACGTCGGCGGGGCTGCAGGACATCATCGCCCGCGGGTACACGGCCGCCCCGCCCGCCGAGGTGTACCTGCGGATCTTCAACGGCAACTACCAGATCGGTTCTTGGAACGGTACCGACCACTTCACCGACGCCCCGGTCCCTGGCGGGGACTACGGGACGTGGG
>JBBQGJ010000539.1:0-4476 GCA_038322925.1 Mycobacteriales bacterium | reverse complement strand
AGAATCTTCTTCATGGGCACCGTCCTGGATCCGTTGCGTGCGATATGTCCGTTCGACGCTACCGGTATCGCCGCACGTCCAGCGACCGGATGGACCTTCAACCGTGGGCCTAGGAGGACTTGAACCTCCGACCTCTTCCTTATCAGGGAAGCGCTCTAACCGTCTGAGCTATAGGCCCTCGAACATCACTCACGGCGCCCCGGGTCCAGGACTGCAGATCCATCGGCGCCGCGACCATCGAGGTTACCGCACCACGAACACCGCCCCAAACCGCCGCCGAACCCGCCCGGGAGCCCTCCCGACGCCCCAACGGCCGCCGCCACCCGCCGGGTGACCCAGGTAACCACCGACCGACTCGATCGAGACGCGTTCATCGGCCCCTTACACGGCCGCAACACCACGGCAACGAACGTGTCCGCCAACACCGGAAATCACCTCCCACCAGCGGTTTCGGCTGCAGCACTGGGCCTTTCGACTCTCCCGCAAACGCCCACGGTCACCCATGCTGAGGGGCACCCCACCGCAACCGCCGAGAGGTCCCAAACCATGGCTCCCCACGACGCCTATCGCTCCGCCACCGACGCACATCGGTCACCGACCCCGGTCAAAGCGGCTTCACCTCACACCACCCGTCGGCATCTCTCCCTTGCGCCACCCCAAGGAAACTCCGACACGGACCGCCCAACAAGCACGACCCCGATACCCGACCAGCCACGGACGGTGACACCCGTCTCGGGCCTGGGCGACACCACAGCATCAAGGGGCACCTCCCCCGCCACCTCCGCGCTCCGCATCGCAGGCCAGGCCGCCGGCCGCCGCACCAACGTCATCGTCGTCGGCGTCGACGCCTCGTTGAGCTCCGCCGACGCGGTCAGCTGGGCCGCCAACGTTTGCGAACGCCGACACGCCACCCTTCGCCTGGTGCACGCCTACCCGTACTCGGCGGTGCCGATCCAACGCACCGGTCCCACCCTCGCCGAGGAGGAGCGTGCCACTGATCCGGAAAGCGCCCTGCTCCTGGAACAGATCGCCGCCACTGTCCGCAGCAAACATCCCAGCCTGACCATCGACACCCGCCCGCTCCCCGGCCCCCCGGACGACGTCCTCCGTCATGAATCCGAACGCGCCCGGCTGACCGTCATCGGCGCGAACGGCATCGGGCACGTCTCGGGCGCCACCCGCCGCCCCACCCTGGGATCCGTCGCCTCCGCGTTATCGGCCGTCAACCCGGCCCCGGTGGCGATCATCCATCCGCACCACACCACGACCGGGCGGGGGCCTGTCGTGGTGGGTGTGGATGGCTCACCCGCCAGCGAGGCCGCCGTCGCGTTCGCCTTCCAGGAGGCCTCCGTGCGCCAGGCAGACCTGATCGCGGTGCACGCCTGGCACAGCCAGCAGGCCGGCTCGGCCTACCCCGACTTCCCGACCCCCACCGAGATCACCCAGATCGAGGACGGCGAACATGCGCTGCTCTCCCAGCGCCTGGCCGGTTGGCGGGAGACCTACCCGGACGTCGAGGTGCACCGGCGGGTCATCTTCGGGCGCTCCACCCCAGCCCTGCTGGACTTCGGACAGAGCGCGCAGCTCGTCGCCGTCGGCAGCCGCGGCCGCGGCTACAACAGCCGCCTGCTTGGCTCCACCAGTAACGCGCTGATCCTGCAGTGCGAGTGCCCGGTCGTGGTGGCCAGCCCGCTGTCCTGCCCCTGAACAAGCTCTCCTGCGGCCGAACAAATGAAGGCCCCGCCGTCAACCACCCGGCGGGGCCCAGAACCAAACCTCAGTCGCGTTCCCCCAGCGTCAACTCGACTCCACCGGACATCGCGGCCGCCGCGTTGTAGATGAACGCGGCCACCGTCGCCAGCGCGGTGAACAACACGATGTTGATCGCCCCGACGATCGCGGTGATCGCGAACACCCGCGGCGCGGTGATCAGGTCGGTCTGCCCGGCCGCCACGTCGGGCGTGCTGGTCAGCGTCGAGAACGTGTCGTTGACCTTCGACCAGACGTCCATCGCGCCGAGGGTGTAGTACAGGATCCCCGTCGCGATCATCCAGACGAAGAACATCACGATCGAGACGATCAGGCTGATCTTCAGCACCGTCCACGGGTCCACCCGCTTCAGCTGCAGCGACGCCAGCCGCGGGGGTCGGCGGGCCGGCTTCGCCCGGCGCGCGTTCTCCGAGCCGGGCCGGGGCGGCACCGTGCCGCTGGGCCGGGGTCCGGGCGGCGGTCCCACGTGCTGCGGGCTGGCCAGCCCATTCCCGCCCGAGGGCGCCCCGGTCTCGAGCGGGGGCGGCGACAGCGCATGCGCGCCGCCGGGACCGACGGGACCTCCGACGGCCCCCGGATCAGTGATCTTTGCCGACCCCGACGGCTGATTGCCCGACGTCACGAATCCACCCCGGTCGCACCGTCAGCACCGTCAGGAGAAGGACCGACTTCGGGCTCGGCGTCGGCATTCCGGGCGATAGCCACCAGGCTGTCTCCGTCCGACAGATTCATCAGCCGCACTCCCATGGTCTGCCGCTTGGCCTTACGGACCTCCCTGGCCAGGGTCCGGATGACCCCGCCGCTGGAGGTGATGGCGTACACCTCAGTGTCCAGGTCGACAATGAGCGCTCCCACTAGCTTGCCACGCCGCCGGTCGTACTGAATCGTCAAGACACCCTTACCGCCGCGTCCTTGCACAGGGTATTCGTCGATATCGGTGCGCTTGGCGTAGCCGCGCTGAGTCGCCACCAACACCTGAGCACCCTCGTGCACGACGTCCATCGACAGCAGTTCGTCACCGGCGTTGAACCGCATGCCCAGCACCCCGGACGTCGCCCGGCCCATCGGCCGGAGCGCGTCGTCGGTGGCGTGGAACCGGATCGACTGGCCCTCGGCCGAGATCAGCAGCAGGTCCTCCTCGGCTCCGCAGAGCACCGCACCGACCAGCTCGTCGTCGTCGCGCAGGTTGACCGCGACAATCCCGCCGGACCGGTTGGAGTCGAACGCGGTGAGCTCACTCTTCTTCACCAGCCCGCCCTTGGTGGCCAGCACCAGGTACGGCGCCACCTCGTAGTTGCGGATCTGGATGACCTGGGCGATCTTCTCGTCCGGCTGGAACGCCAGCAGGTTGGCCACGTGCTGGCCGCGGGCGTTGCGATTCGCCTCGGGCAGTTCGTACGCCTTGGCCCGGTAGACCCGGCCCTTGTTGGTGAAGAACAGGATCCAGTCGTGCGTGGAGCACACGAAAAAGTGCGCCACGATGTCGTCCTGCTTCAGCGCCGCACCCTGCACGCCCTTGCCGCCGCGCCGCTGCGCCCGGTACAGGTCGGTCTTGGTGCGCTTGGCGTACCCGGTCCGGGTGATCGTGACGACCACGTCCTCGACCGCGATGAGGTCCTCGACGGACACGTCGCCGTCGTAGGGCACCATCCGGGTCCTGCGGTCGTCGCCGTGCTTCTCCAATGCCTCGGACAGCTCGTCCTTGATGATCTGCCGCTGCCGCTCCGGCTTGGCCAGGATGTCCTTCAGGTCGGCGATGATCACCTCGATGTCGGCGAGTTCGTCGACGATCTTCTGCCGTTCCAGGGCGGCCAGCCGGCGCAGCTGCATCTCCAGGATCGCGTTGGCCTGGATCTCGTCGATGTCCAGCAGATCGATCAGGCCCTCCCGAGCCACGTCGACGGTGGCGGACCGGCGGATCAGCGCGATGACCTCGTCGAGCGCGTCGAGGGCCTTGACCAGGCCGCGCAGGATGTGCGCCCGCTTCTCCGCCTCGTCAAGCCGGTACTGGGTGCGCCGGACGATGACCTCGACCTGGTGCGCGACGTAGAAGCTGATCATCTGGTCCAGCCGCAGGGTGCGCGGCACCCCGTCGACGATGGCCAGCATGTTCGCGCCGAATGAGGTCTGCAGCGAGGTGTGCTTGAACAGGTTGGCCAGCACGACCTTGGCGACCGAGTCACGCTTGAGGGTGATGACGATCCGCATGCCGATGCGGTCGGACGACTCGTCGGCGATATCCGCGACGCCGCCGATCCGGCCGTCCTTGTGCAGCTGGGCGATCGACTCGACGAGGTTGTCCGGGTTCACCTGATAGGGCAGCTCGGTGACGACCAGGATGGTGCGGCCCTTGGCGTCCTCCTCGATGTTCACCACCGCGCGCATCCGGATCGAGCCGCGGCCGGTGCGGTAGGCGTCGCTGATCCCGTCGCGGCCGACGATCAACGCACCGGTCGGGAAGTCCGGGCCCTGGATCCGCTCCATCGCGGCGCCCAGCAGCTCCTCGGCGGTGGCCTCGGGGTTGTCCAGGTACCAGATGACGGCGGCGCAGACTTCGCGAAGGTTGTGCGGCGGGATGTTGGTGGCCATCCCGACCGCGATCCCGGACGAGCCGTTGACCAGCAGGTTCGGGATCCGCGCCGGCAGCACCACCGGCTCGGTGGTCTTGTTGTCGTAGTTGGGGATCTTGTCGACGGTGTTCTCGAG
>JBBQGJ010000538.1:0-4480 GCA_038322925.1 Mycobacteriales bacterium | reverse complement strand
GGATGGGTGTCGAAGGTCCGGTGCTCGACTCCGCTTTCGCAAGCTTCGTCGGCCGCAGTCCGATAGCTCAGCGGCACGGGCTGACCATGGGCGAACTCGCGACGGTAGTTAATAGCACTGATGCCGCAGAGAGCGGAGAGTCTCCGGCCGACCTGTCCGTTGTGGAGATGATCGGGTGGGACAGGACGATGTGGTGGTCTGACACGGGTTTGCCTTGGGTTCTGCCTTCCCCTAATATCCCGACGCCGGAATCAGCTCTTGTATTCGCGGGCACTGGGCTCGTCGAGGGGACGAACCTCTCCGAGGGGCGGGGGACCACCAGACCCTTTGAGCTTGTCGGGGCGCCATGGATCGACCGCCGGTTCGCCCCCGCGCTCAATCGGCTCGGCCTGCCCGGGGTGGTGTTCAGGGAGACGTGGTTTTCTCCGACTTTCCACAAGTACGCCGGCGAGGTCGTTGCCGGCGTCCAAGTGCACGTGACAGACCGAGCGGCGTTCGAGAGCGTGCGGACGGCAGTGTGTCTGATCGACATCGCAGCTCGCCTGTACCCGGGGAACTTCGCTTGGCGCCTGCCTGATCGGGCTCAGGTGTCTCAGGAATCGACCCCGTTCATCGACCTGTTGTGGGGCTCGGACGCCCTGCGGCGCACCGTTGACGCAGGCGGGGATCCGGTGAGCCTCCTGCCCCCGCTCGCTTTGGTACCCGCAGGGAGCACCCGCTACTGATCTGCGACTGGTACCAGGTTTACGAAATTTCTTGACATGATTGGTGAATGTTGGTAATTTTCCATCAATTCTACTAACAGTCGAACACCGGTCCCGGTAGGAGGTCACACGGATGGCGCCAGAAATCTCAACATACCGCTCCGAGGATACGGCGGGGATCGTGACGGCGTGGAACGAGAGCATCCATGCCGACCCGATGACGCTCCAGCGGTTCCGTGATTTGGTCCTTCTTGACGTGAACTTCGACGCCGGTGGTTTGCGGGTGGCCCGTGAGGACGGGCAGGTGGTGGGCGCGGTCTACGCTGTTCGCCGTCGCACCGCGATGGTGGGCACCGACCTTGAGCCAGAGTTGGGATGGATCTTGTTCTTCTTCGTCATCCCTCGAACTCGCCGCAAGGGGGTGGGCAGGGCACTTCTCGGCTCGGCCATGGACTGGCTCGCCGGCCTCGGTGCAACGAAGGTACATTTCTCGTCATATACGCCGAACTACATCTTGCCCGGCCTCGACGCCGAGGCATACCCACAGGCAGCCGCTCTGCTAGCTTCGCTGTCTTTCGAGCGCCAGTACGAGGCGGTGGCGATGGACAGGCTCCTCGTCGACTACGCAATTCCCGACTCCGTCGCTGCCAGGGTCGAGGCGTTACGTTCTGACGGCTACCACCTCGGCGGGGCCGAAGTCGGCGACCTTGCAGAGCTCGTGACCCTCGCCGGGGATCACTTCAACCCGGACTGGGCCCGTGCCATCCGCGAGGCTGTCGTCGGCGGGCTGCCGCTCGAGAATATCCTCGTGGCGAGGGACGCTGGCGGAATCCTAGTCGGCTGGGCCATGCATGGCACCTACGAAGGGCTGAACGATCGCTTCGGCCCTTTCGGCGTCCGGGAAGACCAGCGCGGCACAGGTCTCGGCAAGGTTTTACTCCACTTGACCCTGCACCACATGAAGGCCCGCGGGTCTCATAGCGCTTGGTTCCTGTGGACTGACGAGGAGAGTCCAGCCGGCTATCTATACCTGGCCAGCGAATTCCACATCACTCGACGATTTGGCATCTTGGCCGCCCCCACAGGGTTAGTCACGCACTGAAGGCAGGAAAACAAGTTCGTTGAACCGCGGCAAACAAGCAATCATTACCACGAGGAACCACGAAGTCGCCACCGAATACCGCAAGAAACAGTCACACACCGCCTGAATCACGCCAAAGTCACTCCGTTGAGGACGCACCAGATCAGGATGTACTTTGACTCCCACGACGCGTACGGCACCACCGACGACGACCCCACCCGGATGGTCCCCAACCCAGCCAAGAAGAAGGCCCACCGGCAGGTCCTGGCCGCCCGCCCGCCTACGAGCGGGCACTGGGCCGCACCGACGCAGCTCTGCTCGCAGCAAAGTCCTCCACCCCGGGGCCGGCCGGTGCTGATCACCAACGCGGACCACGACACCCTCACGGCTGGCCTGGAATCGGCACAAGCCGCCCACCGTGCGGTCCCCACCCAGCTGTCACTGGCCCAGGTCGGCTGGACCGTTCCCCGGTTCAGCCGAGTGTCCACCAAACCGGGAACGGTCCAGACCGACGCACGGTCACTTCTTGCCAGTCGGTAGCGAAGTCAGGTAAGTTTTCGCCATATTTAGGGATGGCGGCCACAATGACAGACCCCATGGAAGTCAAGACACCTCTTACCGTGACCATTCGCGGACGCCTGCCCGATTTGCAGCCCGCGATCCGACGCGTGGGTGAGTACATATTGAGCAATCCGTCAAATGCCGCAGCGATGACGATAAGTGAACTCGCGAAGGTCTGTGATACGTCTGAGACGACGGTCGTGCGATTCTGCCGGGAACTGGGGGTACGAGGTTACCCAAGACTTCGACTCGCCTTGGCCGCAGAGATGGGCAGCCGGGAGAAGTCCATCGATCGCCCCGAGGTTTCGGGCGACATCTCGGCATGGGACCACTTGGCAACGGTAGTGGCGAAGATTGCCTTCACTGACGCCCGTGCTGTGGAGGACACCGCCAAGTCAATCTCAATCACCGAACTCGAGGCCGTCGTCGCCGCCTTGGTAACTGCGCCACGGGTTGACATATACGGCGTCGGCGCGTCGAGTTTTGTCTGCGCCGACCTCCAGCAGAAGCTCCACCGGATCGGTCGAATCGCCTTCTCCTTCTTCGATCCCCATACCGCCATAGCATCCGCGGCCCTGCTCACGGCTGGCGACGTCGCCATCGGCATCTCGCACACCGGCCTGACGATCGACACGATCGACCCCCTGTCACTGGCTAAATTGCGAGGGGCGACCACTGTGGCAATCACCAATTCACCCAAGTCCGCGATCACCGCAGTCGCGGACCACGTTCTGACAACAGCCGCCCGAGAGACCACGTTCAGGTCGGGCGCCACGGCGAGCCGACTGGCACAACTCACGGTCATCGACTGCATCTTCGTAGGGGTCGCCCAGTGCACCTACGCAGAAAGCATCGAGGCGTTGCGCGTCACCTACGAGTCTGTGCAGGATCGCCGAATTGCGTCGCACTCCCGCAAGTTGCCCCGCTGACGTTTCCGTCCCTCGAAGTTCTCTGGTCATGGGGGCGGGCGACGGGACTGTGCGCAAGCAGGATGGGGCATGTCTCATAAGTCCAGGGCTCCAGACACGGCGTCATAGTCCGTGCATGGTAAGGGCGGGTTTTGTAGCGTGGGACGAGTTCGGTGCCGGGGTAGCAGGTCTGGGTGGCGGTCAGATGCTCACACAGTTCGGCGATCGCGGTGTAGCGCGCTGTGTGGGCGGGGGTCCGGGCGCGCGGTCGGGACACCGTCACCGGGGTCGGTGTCGCCGCTACCGGTCAGGGCCTGACGGACCAAGTTGTGGGCTTCGTCGTTCGCGCGGGCGTAACCGGTGTGAACTCGGAGGGCGCGAGCCAGGGCGGTGATGGTGTTGAACGCGGCTATGCGGATGGCGTGGGTGAGCAGGTTGGTTTGGATATTCAGGACCTGCTGGCCGCGGCTGACCTGCGCCAGGGGCAAGCGGGTCGGGATGGCCTGGTGCGCGGCTCGTGCCGTATCCAGGTCCGCCTCTGCTTGGCGGAGGTCGGCGGTTGTCGCGTCGTAGTCCGCGTTGGTGATCAGCACGGGCTGGCCCGGTGCCGCAAACTTCGCTTCGAGTGGGGCGGCGTCGGTGCGGGCAAGGGCCCGCTCGTAGGTCGACCTTGCGGCCAACACCCGCTGGTGACTCCCACGACGCGTACGCCACGACCGAGGACGGCACGGACAGGTTGGTCCCCAACCCGGCCAAGAAGAAGGCTCTGCGCGACGGCCGCCTGTTCATCGAGGATGCCCCAGTCGCCAACTACGCCAAGTGGGCCGCCGACCTGTCCAGGGCCGGCCTGGACGAGGTCGCGATCGCGTACCGGCAGAGAAGCTCGCTCTCGACGACGACAGAACGAATCCGGAGCTGTTGCCGGTCGACGGGCACACGGTGCTTGTCGAGCACCTCGGCGCCGAGACGATCGTGGGGTTCAAGATCGGTTCGGCCGGCGGGGAAGCCGACGTCGTCGCCGAGGCGTCCCGGTCCTACACTATGCGCGGATGTCCGAAGAGCAGTACTACATCACCGGCACCAACTGCCGAATTGCGTTCCCAACGGATTCTATTCACCTGTTTCACCCGACCACGGGTGAGCGGGTCGAGCTTTAGGAAGCACATCGCATGCGTCAGGTATTGAGGAATGCAACGATCATCGACGGGATCCGACCGCCGGTCCAG
>JBBQGJ010000537.1:0-4484 GCA_038322925.1 Mycobacteriales bacterium | reverse complement strand
ATCAAGATCCTGAATGCCTGGTCGGCCAAACTGATCGACCACAAATTCGACAGCACCTACAGCGACGGCCACCTGCAGGCCGCCTGGATGGGCCAGGTTTTCCCGCGGTCCGCGGAAATCATCCGCTACACCTACACCGCGCCGGCCGGCCAGCCCACGTTGAACGTGAGCCAATTCTCCACCATGCTGAAGAAGGCGTTCCTGCCGCATGTGATCAACGGGTGGACCGGCGGCGGTGCCAACTGGGTGCTGTCGATGGCCGACGCGACAATGAACATCGGCATCTTCAACGACGACCGGGCCACCTTCGACAACGGTGTCGCCGATTGGCGGGCGCAGGTCCCGGCGGCCATTTACATGGCCGGCGACACCAATGCGCTGCCGCAACTGGCCGGAATGCCGATCTCACCTCCCGGGACCATTTACGAGCGGTCCACCACCAGCGCCGCGACCTTGAAGAATTACTGGCACAACCCGACCAGGTTCATCAGTGGACTCGAGGGCGAAACGCTGCGGGATATCAACCACATGGCGATGGGCTTCGGCGCGATGATCGACGGTGCGGAAACCGCGCGGCTGCAGGGCGTCGACCTGTACGGCGCCGAGAAGAACCGCATCGTGACCGCGATGGAATTGAACACCGGCTACATCCACGCGGCGGTCAAGGGCGGGCAGAATCCGCCGCCGAACTGGGTCGGCACCGCTCCGATCAACACCACCAACGGTTCCTGGAAGATCACCTGGGAGATCGGCTACAACCACTTCGCCAACCGGCTGGGCGTGGCGATGCCGAACACCGCCAAGCTGCTCACCGATCTGGTGCGGCCCTCCGGCTGGCGGACCACGCTGTTCATGGACTACGAGACCCTGACGAGCTACGGCACTCCGTAGCCACCAAGGACCCGGACCCCCCTCCCGGGTGATTCGCGGCCGATCGCCTCACGGCGACCGGCCGCGGTCACGACTGCAGGGCAGGATGCAGGCGTGTCCTACCGCGCATCGCTGACGGCGTCCCTGTTGGTGATGGCGTGCGCGAATGTGGCGGCCAACAGGCTGCCGGGTGCGAGCGTGGCCGTCGGCCTCGGCCTCACCGGCGCGCTCGCGGTCGTCGCCCGGCTCGGCGGGCTGACGCTGGCCGACGTCGGCCTGGCCCGGGCGACCTGGCCGGCTGGCCTGCGCTGGGGAGGCGCGTGCGCGGCCCTGGCGGCGGCGGGCTACGGCATCGCCCTGCTGATTCCGGCGGTCCGCGACGCGGTGTCCGGGTCCGCCACCGGCTCCTGGTCGCAGACCCTGCTCGCCTCGCTGGTGGTCATTCCGCTGGCCACTGTGATTCCGGAGGAATTCGCCTTCCGCGGGGTGCTGTGGGGATTGCTCCGGCGGCAATCCGGCCGCCGGGTCGCCACCGCGGTGTCGTCCGCCGTGTTCGGGCTCTGGCACGTGCTGCCATCGCTGGCCGGCGGTGCCGCCAATGAGGCGGTCGACGGGGTGGTCGGCGGCGGCGCCCCTGGCGCCGTACTGCGGGTGGTCGGCACGGTGGTGTTCACCGGAGCGGCGGGTGTCTTGTTCTGCGAACTGCGCGCGCGCAGCGACAGCCTGCTGGCCCCGATGCTGGCGCACTGGGCCGTCAACGGACTCGGCGAGATCGTCGTGCAACTCGCCTGACGAGGCACAATGGCGGCGCGGCGGCGTCGCGAAACAGTCGTCTCCTGCAGGCATAATCGCGCTCGAAACCCCGGTCCGACGCAAGGTGGAACAACGATCATGGTGACGCAGTCCGGTGCTTCCGATGTGCGGGGCGTGGCACCCGAGCCGCCCCCTCCCGCCGACCAGCCCGCCGGCCAGCCATCCGGCAATGCCGGCCCCGGTGGCCTCCCCGCGTCTGATGGCAGCCCCACGCCTGATGGCCCCGCAAGGCGCTGGTTCCGGTACACCCTGCCGGGGGCCTGGGCCGCGCTGATCTTCCTCTGCCTGTCGTTCACCCCGTCGCTGCTGCCGCGTCCCGGAGCCTTCCAGGGTCTCGTCTGCGGGATCACCGGCGCGATCGGCTATGGCCTGGGCGTGCTCGGCGCCTGGGTGTGGCGGGAGTTCGCCGACCGCCCGGTGCGGCCCGCGCGCCGTCGGTCGTGGCGGATGTTCTTCATCGTCGGCGGGGTGCTGCTGGTGGTCAGTTACCTGCTCGGGCAGCGGTGGCAGGGGCAGATCCGTGACCTGATGGACGCCGAGCCGGAAGGCTTCGTCTCCAGGCTGCTGCTCCCGGTGGTCGCGGCGATCATCTTCGTCGGCGTGATCGCCGCCGCCCGCGGGATCAGGTGGATCTACCGATGGGTTGCAGACCGGCTCGGTCGGTGGATGGGCCGGCGCGCGGCGCGGGCGCTGGGATGGGTGCTGGTCGCGGTCATCACGGTGATGCTGGTCAGCGGTGTGCTGCTGGACGGGATCATCGGGATCGCCGACCGCACGTTTGCGCTGCAGGACACGACGACCAGCGACACGGCTGTGCAACCGGACACTCCGCTGCGCTCCGGTGGTCCGGACTCCCTGGTGGCGTGGGACACCCTTGGTTTCCGGGGCCGCAACTTCATCGGTGAGGGGCCGACGCCGGCCGAGATCTCGGCCTTTTCGGGTGCACCGGCGAAGGAGCCCATCCGGGCCTACGCCGGGATCGCCTCCGCGCCGGACGTCGAGGAGCGAGCCCGCCTGGCCGTCGCCGACCTGGAACGGGCCGGCGGGTTCGACCGGGCGTACCTGCTGGTCGCGGGCACCACCGGGACCGGTTGGGTGAACCCCGGCGCGATCGACACCTTCGAGTACGAGACCGGCGGGGACTCCGCAGCGGTCGCGATCCAGTACTCCTACCTGCCGTCGTGGATCTCGATCGTGGTCGACCAGACCAGGGCGCGGGAGGCCGGCCGGGCGCTGTTCGACGCCGTCTACGAGAAGTGGTCGGCGCTGCCCGCGGATCAGCGGCCCCAGTTGTACGTGTTCGGCGAGAGCCTCGGCTCGTTCGCCGCGGAGACCGCGTTCAGTGGCGGGTCCGACATGGCCAACCGCACCGACGGGATCCTGTTCGCCGGACCGCCGAACTTCAACGCGCTGTACCGCGAGTTCACCGACGGCCGCGATCCGGGCAGCTCCGAGATCGAGCCGGTGTACCGGGACGGCCGGACCGTACGTTTCACCAGCGATCCGTCCGCCGGGATCGCGCCGGTCGCGCAGGACTGGGATGGCACCAGGGTGCTGTACCTGCAGCACCCCTCCGATCCGGTCGTCTGGTGGAGCCCGGATCTGATCCTGCACCGGCCGGACTGGCTTGCCGAGGCCCCCGGCCGCGATGTGCTCGACGAGATGACCTGGATCCCGTTCGTGACGTTCTGGCAGGTGACCATGGACATGGCCGAGCCGGTGGACGTGCCGCCGGGGCACGGGCACACCCACACCCAGGAATTCGTCGACGGCTGGGCCGCAGTGATCCAACCCTCGGGTTGGACCGCCGACAAAGCGGACGCGCTGCGGGCGATCATCGCGCAGAGCTGAGATTCTTCGGGCGCAGCCCGCCTGACCGTGGATCATCGGTTCGGCGCGGTCGAGCCGATGATCCACGATGCGGGCGCCGACGACCGTCGGCAGTAGCGGCCGGCCGGACAAATCGGGCAGTACAAATCCCTGACGGCTCTTGCCCGGCGGTGGTACAACGGCGAGTGAGCGGGGGATCACGCTCCAACGGCTCCGGTACCGCCTGCCGGGTCGATCACCAGGAGTGTCATGTCCGAATTCTTCGCCTCATTGCCTACATGGCTGTTGCTGCTCGGTTTCGTGGTCGTCGCCGCGCTGGTCGTGTTTGTGCTGTTCCGGTCCGTCTGGCGGGTCGCCGAGCCCAATGAGGCGCTGATCCTGTCCGGGCTGAGCCGGCGCAACAACGCGACCGCGGAAGGGCTGGATTTCAAGATCGTCACCGGTACCGGAACCGTGGTGATCCCAGGGCTGCAGACCGTCCGCGCGCTGAAACTGTCGCTGTACGAGACGGCCCTGGACGTCACCTGCGTCACCACCCAGGGCATCCCGGTGATCGTCCGCGGGGTGGTCATCTTCAAGATCGGCGACACCCAGCCGTTCATCGCCAACGCTGCCCGCCGCTTCCTGGGTCAGCAGGACCAGATGACCGGCCAGGTCTACAACGTGTTCGAGGGGCACCTGCGCTCGATCATCGGCAGCCTCACCGTCGAGGAGATGATCCGGGAGCGGGACAAGCTGGCCTCCAAGGTCCGCGAGGCCAGCGGCACCGAGATGGAGAAGCTCGGGCTGGTGGTGGATTCCCTGCAGATCAAGGACTTCGAGGATCCGACCGGGTACATCACCAACCTGGCCAAGCCGCACATCGCCGAGGTGCAGAAGGCGGCGCGCATCGCCGAGGCCATGAACAACCGGGAGGCCTCGGAGCGGGAGGCGGAGGCGGCCGCGCAGATCGCGGCCGCGCAGAGCGAATC
>JBBQGJ010000536.1:0-4490 GCA_038322925.1 Mycobacteriales bacterium | reverse complement strand
CGTCGGCGCACCCTATTCGCATCACACTCGCTGATTTCTGCCCGTGGTCTGGGCGGTGCCAGTTATCTATTGCTGGACCAACGATGACGGGGCGCACCAAACGTCCTCCCCGCCAGGCCAAGTCGCGACCTCATCCAGCTTCGTTGGTCAGATCAATCAACTCCCGATCGACACGACCCTCCAGGAATACCCGGAGGGACGCTCGATCTGCTCCCGCTCGTCACTCCCCGAAAGGATCCATCATGAACTTCCGTCCTCTCGCCGCCGCAGCATTGGCTCTGGCGGCCGCAGCCCTCGCGGTCGGCCTCGCGCCGGTCGCCACCGCATCGGCGTCGCCCCCAGGCGACCGCGCCGAGCACGGCGCCGTCTTCGTGGAAACCAACGACGAGACCAGCAGCGCGATCATCGCGTACAGCAGGGGTCGTGACGGGCAGCTCACCGAGACCGGACGATTTCCCACCGGAGGTCTCGGCGGAGCGGTCGCCGGTCCCGTCTTCGACCCCCTCGCCTCCCAGGGGGCGCTCACCTACGACGCCGACCACCAGTTGCTGTATGCCGTGAACGCCGGCAGCGACACGCTCACCGTCTTCGCCGTCCACGGCACCAACCTCAGTCAGCGGCAGATCGTCTCCAGCGGCGGACACCTGCCGGTCTCCGTGGGCGTCGCACGTGACCTGGTGTACGTCCTGAACGCCGGCGGTGACGGGGCGATCAGCGGCTTCCGGGTCAATGACGGCACCCTGAACCCGCTGGTTGGCTCGACCCGGAGCCTCGGACTGGGAAACCCGGCAACACCGCCATTCCTGGCGGCACCCTCGCAGGTGGCGCTCACACCGGACGGGCGAAACGTCATCGTCGCGACCAAGACCCAAGGGGTACTGGACATCTTCCCACTGGACCGCCTGGGTCGCCCCACCCCGGCGCCGGTGGTGACCGCCGCGGCTCCAGGTTCGGTACCGTTCGCGCTCAGCTTCGACCGTGACGCGAACCTCCTCGTCGCCGGCGCCGCCGGTGTCGCGTCCTCCTACACCGTGCACCGGGACGGTACCCTGACCGCGATCTCCACAGCCGTGCCCAACGGACAGAGCGCGACCTGCTGGACGGTCTTCGCCCGCGGCCACCTGTACGCGGCGAACGCCGGATCGGCCACCATCACCGGCTACACGGACCACCACGGCAAGCTCGCGTTGCGCGAACCAACCGGTGTGGCGGCCCACACCGACACGGGCCCAGTCGATCTCGCCGCGTCCGGCGACGACAAGTACCTCTACCAACTGGCGACCGGCGCCGGCGTGATCGATGAGTACCGCATCGGCCAGAACGGCTCGCTGTCCCTGATCGGCACCGTCACCGGCCTGGGCATCGACAACGGCCACGGCGCCGAAGGGATCGCTGCCACCTGACCGCCGATCGTGTCCACGCCCGGACGGACCAACGGGCGTGGACACGATCGTCCCGGGCGCTCTCGGAAACTCGACGGACAGGTCGTGTTGTCCTGGCCGGACGTCGACACCTGGCCGGAACCGGTGAGCCCAGCGCCCAGTCGCTCAACATGGTCTGATCGGAACCTGTTCAACCAGCCCGACCTGAGAGGGGCGCCGATGACTCGCGCCGCACCGCCTGAGCCGCTGACCGCGCCGCAACCGGGTGCCAACCTGCCGATCTCGGGTCGCCTGGTGTCGGTCAACGTGGGACTGCCCGGCGATGTGGAGTGGCGCGGCCGGACCGTGCATACCGGCATCTGGAAACGTTCCGTCGACGGGCCGCACATGGTACGGACCCTCAACATCGACGGCGACGGGCAGGGTGACCTCTCCGGCCACGGCGGACCGCACCGCGCGGTGTTGGTCTACCAACTCGACTCGTACGAGTACTGGCGTGACCACCTCGCTCGTTACGACCTCGGCTATGGGGAGTTCGGCGAGAACTTCACGGTCGAAGGCCTTCCCGATGACGAGGTCTGCATCGGTGACCGGTACGAAATAGGCGGCGCATTGTTCGAGGTGAGCCAACCGCGCGTCACCTGCTACCGCGTCGGACTGCGCCTGGGGGAGCCCCGCCTGCCCTCCCTGCTGGTGAGCCATCGACGGCCCGGGTTCTACCTCCGGGTCCTTCGCGAAGGTGTCGTCCAGGCAGGTGACCCGATCGTCAAGGTCCTGAACGGCCCGGAGCGGATGACCGTCGCCGAGATTGATGCCCTGCTCTACCTTCCGGGTCACGACCGGGACGCGGTCGCGCGTGCGTTGCGGATCACCGCGCTCAGTCCGGGCTGGGAGGGTTCCTTCCGGTCGCTGCTCACCGTCGAGGCGAACGCGACCGGCAACGCCGGTCTCACCGATTCCGCTACCGAACCCGCCGCGGCGTGGCCGGGGTTTCGGCCGTTCCGGGTGGTCGGCATCGATCGAGAAAGCGACACGGTCCTTTCCCTCCGGCTGGCGCCGGATGACGGGCAACCTCTGCACGCTGCCGCGGCCGGCCAGTTCGTTGCGCTCCGCGTCACGATCAACAAGGATGGGCCACCCACCACCCGCAGCTACTCATTGTCCGGTCCAGCGGGACGGTCCGAATACCGGGTCAGCGTGAAACGTGAAGCCGACGGAGTGGTTAGCACCTTCGTGCACACCCACCTCCTGGCCGGGGCGGTGCTGGAGCTGGCTGCCCCGCGCGGGGGTTTCATCCTGGAGGCCGGCGACGATCCCGTGCTGTTGATCTCGGCGGGAATCGGCGCCACACCGGTGCTGGCCATGCTGCATGCCATGGCGGACGCCAGGTCCGCCCGCGAAGTCTGGTGGCTGCACGGAACACGCAACTCTGCCGAACATGCCTTCGCCGCGGAGGTACGCTCGCTACTGACTCGGCTGCCCAACTCCAGAAGCGACATCTGTTACAGCACAGCATTGTCGACCGACCAACTCGGCCAGGACTACACCCACCGCGGACGCCTGGACGCAGACCTGCTGCGGCGGCTGACGATCCCACCGAATGCGCACGCCTACATCTGCGGGCCCAAGGTTTCATGGACGACATCCGTTCGGCGCTCATGGGTCTCGGGCTGGACCCCGGAGGGGTTTCCACCGAAATCTTCGGCGCCCGCCCGCCGATCACCCCGGGAATAGCCGCAGCACCGGTCACCTCGCCGCACCCACCGTTCGGCGACCCCGGTCCCGGACCGGACATCACCTTCGCGCGCAGCGGCCTGACCGTGCCCTGGCGAAATGACATCACCAGCGTCCTCGAACTCGCCGAGGCCTGCGACGTGCCGACCCGCTGGTCGTGCCGCACCGGGATCTGCCACACCTGCGAGACCGGACTACTTGCTGGCACGGTCACCTACGATCCGCCGCCGATCGACCCGCCGGCCGACGGCACCGTCCTCATCTGCTGCGCTGTCCCGGGTGAGGACCTCGTCATCGACCTCTGAACGCCGCACTCGCCGGCGGAGACAAATCCGCCCGTCACACCACCAGGCCCGGACGGGAGGTATCGGTGCGAAGACCCACGCAGCAGGGCCGGGCCACCGTACCAGCGTCGATTCGAAGGGCATGTCGCTGATGATCCCGTCGGATACCGACACTCAACGCGGCTTCCTGCGCAGTGCTCGTTGAGTGATCTCGCGCAGGCTTTGACCACGCCTGGCAACGACGGGAGCGAGCATTTCAGAGCTGACGTCCTTGCCATGCCCGATCGACACCACCGTCACGATGCGATACTGACGCGATGGCACAGGACGGGCGTCCGCCTGGACCCGCCCTTCGGCCACCGGTTCTGGATGACCCGGCCTGGTTCGGCGCGGTCATGGGCGGCGCCGCGACCGCGACGGTCGCAGCGCTCCACCCGGGTGAGATCGGCTCTCTGAGCGGCTTCGCCGACGCCACCGCGGCGATCCTGCTGATTGCCAGCATCACCGTCTTCTGAGCACTCCTCGTGCGCGATTTCATCGTCAGAGGCCTGGGTAGGAACCTCGCCGCGAAGCTCCGGTCCCCCCGCACCGGGCCGGCCTACGCGACTATCCCGGGAGCGATCAACGTCCTGGCGGTCGGGGTGATCAGGGTGTGGCCGGCCAGCACGAGCACCACGGCAGGCTGGTGGCTGCTGGTCGCGGTCCCGTTGATCGGCACGGTGCTGGGGCTGTGGCTGACCGTGGTGTTCTTCGTCGGGGCCTTCGAACACGAACAGTTCGAGGCCGAAGACATCTCCGGGATCTGGTTCATCCCGGAGACCGTGGTGCTGCTGGGATCGTTCCTGTTCGCCGAACTCGCACCCACGGGTCCAGCGGCCGTCGCGCGAAGCCTGGCAGTGCTGGCCGTGGCGCTGCTCGGCGCCGGTGGCCTGCTGTTCGGCGTCACCGCAGTGATCTTCGTGAATCGGCTGGTGCTGCACGCCGGGGTGCACCGCACGGGCGCACCCGCCATGTGGATCATGATCAGCCCGCTGGCGGTCACCTCGCTGGCGCTGCAGTCGGTCGCCGGTGGGGACCCGATGCTCGGCGG
>JBBQGJ010000535.1:0-4496 GCA_038322925.1 Mycobacteriales bacterium | reverse complement strand
CGGCACCGCGACTGGTTATGCGTGCACAAGTAGATGATCTTGCACGGAACGGATTCACTGCGGCGTGTCACGGGCGGGCAGTCCCCAGCGTCTGCGACCGTGACGAGAAAGAACGGCCCCCGCGGAGTCGGAAGCTCCCGGGGGCACGGACCGCTCCTATCTGACTAGGACCAGCCATGAGCACCGTACCGAAAAGCACTGACAACCACCCATCACTCTTCGGCGAGTCACCAGCACTGGTCATCTCCAATCGGCAACGCGACCTGCTCGACGCCGCCACCGCCATCGAGATGGAAGACGCCCGCGACGCTGGCGCCGTCGGCTATGCCGCCCGTCTGTGGGCCCAATTGTCACTGCCGTACAAGGACCCGGGAGACGCTGGCCTCTGGATCCGCCGCAACGGATCCCTCACCCTGCGGGTCATGCCCGGCATGACCGGCCCGAAAGGCGCCGAGAAACCCGGATACCCCTACGGAGTTCTCCCGCGATACGTGCTGACCTGGATGAGCACCGAGGCCGTCCGCACCCAATCACCCGTTCTGCAACTGGGCAACAACCTGAGCGACTTCATGGACCGCCTCGGACTCTCACCCACCGGCGGGAAAAACGGCACCATCACCCGGCTCAACGACCAAATGCGCCGCCTCCTCACCTCCTCGATGTACGTCGAGGACAACCGCGCCGACGACTCACGATGGGGGATCGCCGGCGCACACTTCAGCGTCGCCAGCGGATACCGCCTCTGGTACAACAACGACGACAAAGCCGGTGAGAAACCCCTCTGGGGCTCCACCATCACCCTCGCCGACTCCTTCTACGACAGCATCGTCAGCGCACCCGTCCCCGTGGACACCCGCGCCCTCGCCGCACTCGCCGGATCCCCCCTCAAACTCGACCTCTTGGTCTGGCTCTCCCACCGGCTCGGCTACGTCCGCAGAACCCAACTCGTGCCCTGGGCCGCACTCTCGGAGCAATTCGGCAGCGACTACGCCCGGCTCCGCGACTTCAAAGCCGTCATCCTCAAACAACTCCGGGACGTCCTGGCCGTCTACCCCGGCGCAAACGTCACAGTCGCCGCCAACGGACTGCTCCTCGCGCCCTCCCGCACAGCAATCCCGCGCCGGTAACACCACAACCCCCGGCGGCCACGCCGCGACGCTGCCGCATGCGAGATCCAACGCCGGCAGATATCCCAACGGGTCGTTGGGATATCTGCATCCCTGTGTTGCGGCGGCGGGTGCCCGCCGCGCTGACGTACTGCGTCAACGCAGATGCGGAAAGCTCTGAGCGACACCGCAGCAAAACGCGCCGTCCGGGTAGCGACGGAGCGACCGGCCGACAACCGGTTCTCCGCGCCTTGCTCATCGGCGATCAGTTTCGAAACGCGATATCGAGTCGGCACCCCGCAGATCCGTATCGGCTCCCGCCCGCTGTCAGCTGAATTGGGCGAACACGGGGGCGTGATCGGATGCCGGTGCGTCTTGCCGGGCGGCCGGGTTGGCGGTGATGCTGGCGACCTGGTTCGGCCTGGTATCCACCGACTGCAGTCGGGTCAGCAAAGCGTGGCTGATCAGGATGTGGTCGATCAGCTCTCGCTGTCCCTCGAAATACGGGAATAGCGGTGCTCGGCAGGGATCTGCGGGGCCAGGTTCCACAGCTGTTGCCCGTCGCCCCGATCGGGGTGGGCGAACCCGCCGGTGCCGTACTGCGACCCGGGCGGCCCGTACAGCAGTTGCGTGGTGGCGGCCTGCTCGGTGTCGTTCAGATCGCCCAGCACGACAAGTCGCCGGTCCTGCCCGTGGCCGCCCAGGATGCCGGTGGCGGCGACCCGGACGGTCGCGGCCTCGGCGGCCCGCCGGAACAAGGCGTACGCGGCGGAGCGGGCCCGCTCATCCTCATCGACCGGGTTGAACCGGCCACCGGGGAAGGACAGCAGCTTGGACTTCAAGTGCACCGTCACCAGGTCCCACCCGGCGCCGCCCAGATCGTCCAAGTGGATGTGCACCGCGCCGCGACCCATCCCGGTGGCGACGGCGGCGGCGTCGCCGACCTGCACCGGCCGTAGCGGCGGCGGGAAGTCCACCACCTCAGCGGTGGTGGTTGGAACGGTGCGGGTCAGGAATCCCACCCGGATCCCTCGGGGGTCCGGATGGTGGGAAAGGGTGACGGTCCACGCACCAGGCAGGCGGGCGACCAGGTCGTCCAGCGCAGCCGGATCGCCAACCTCCTGCACCGCTAGCACGTCCGGGGCCGCGGCATTGATCGTCGCGGCGAGAGTGGTCAACTTCGCGTCATGCGCCGCCTGGTCCTTCGGCCCGAACTGACCGCCGGGCCGGTACAGGTTCTCCAGGTTCCACGTGCCCACCACAACCATGCCCGCCCCCACGCCTCTGCCCACCGGGGCCTCCAGGGTCCCGCCGCCCACCCGGGTAAGCCAACCCAATTTCCGGTGAACGATCGGCCATCAGAAAAAGGACGCCAGCCGCAAAGATTCTCGGTGGGCGCCGGCGGGTGGTTCAAGGCTCTCCGCGGCGAGTTCCCCTTCCAGGACGCAGCATCTGAGAGGGCTGTGCTGGGTGATCAGGTCCCGGTGACCCGCAAGGCGCCGGCCGGGCGCCACAGATATTCCATGGGGTGTGGGTGCAGGACTCATTCGTCCTCGTTTTCAGCGACTGATTTCCGGCAACAGAATCTGCCAACGAGGAGCCTCAGCATCACCGTTAACGAGAGACTTTGTCGACCGCAAAGGCGCAGCAGTTGTTGGGACACCCTTGCATGTCTTGAATCAGTCGTCGGCAGCGATATCAGCGGCTGTACCGATGGGGTCGTCGCCCCTTGCATTGACAGACAGTGCGGTCCCGCCGGTGAATGCCTGGGTGACGGCATCAACCGGGGGAAGGGCGTCCCGCTCGGCCGGCGGTAGCGTGTCGTAGGTGTAGGTGGCCACGGCCATCGGTGCCTTCGCGGCGCGCAGTGCGTACTTGACGGTGTTCTCCGTGCTGCTCGTGCACAGCAGGATCCCCACGGTGGCGGCGTGCAGCTGCGCGTTTCGCAGCTGATCGTCGACGATGGCGACGTAGAACCCGAGCTGCCCGGCGTACTCATGCCTGAACCGTCCCGCCTTCAATTCGATCACCACGTACCGGACAGTCGGGGCGTGGAAGAGCAACAGATCAACATAAAAATCCTCGCTATCGACGGTGAACCGGTGTTGCCGGCCGACGAACGCGAACCCCGGTCCCAGCTCGGCAAGGGTCTGTTGCAACCGGTCCGTCAACGCCTGCTCCAGCGCGCGTTCGGTAGAGCGGTCCGCCAGGTCGAGGAAGTCGAAAACGTATGGATCGCGCACGATCTCCTGCGCCTGGTCGGCGTCAACCGCTGTCAGATGATCCACGAAATTGCTCGGCGCCGCCCCGATCCGCTGACGCAATCCGGTGGCGACGTGATGTTCCAGAACCGGGCGGGACCAGCCGTTGCGGACGTCGCGGTCGGCGTACCAGTCCCGCACCTCGGGATCCTTCACCTGGTCCAGCAGGGTGCAGACATGCCCCCACGGCAATTTCCCAACGGCCCGTTGGGAAATTGAACCCGCTTCCGGCCACGCCGCGGCGAACGCCCGCATGTACTGCAAGTTTGAGGGTGACAGCCCCGTCATGCCCGGGACCTCACCGCGAAGGTCAGCAGACAACCGCTTGATGACCCCGGACCCCCACGGCTCATGCTGCTGGCGCAGCAGGATGAGCCTGCCGATGCGCCAGTAGAGCGCCAACAGCTCCGAATTTGCGCTCCGCGCCGCCTTCAGACGCGCAACCCGTACCTCGGAGGCGATCTCCGCCAGCAGGTCGCCATACCCTCCGGGCACCAGTGCGTCAGTCATGGGTGCAGCCTCGCACGACGCCATCGGCCGCTGAGCGGGCTATCAGTCGCCGGCGCCCTTTGACAACGGAAACGCCTGGGCGCCATCCGATCGCTGATTTGATCCGAAACGGGCACCCGGGCCGACAAGGTCCTGTAGCGCCCGTTTCGCCAGTGGGCGATCAGGACGCAACCGGCCGCGCGGTACGTCGTGCCGTTGGCGTGGTCACTTTTTGAAGCGTCCGTCTGAGCAGCGGCAATGGTGC
The DNA here is from genome assembly GCA_038322925.1 of Mycobacteriales bacterium. GTDB lineage: Bacteria > Actinomycetota > Actinomycetes > Mycobacteriales > Nakamurellaceae > Nakamurella. The sequence continues at coordinate 375 of JBBQGJ010000535.1, read as the reverse complement.
GGGGGTGGGGGCCCCGGCCCGTCAAGGGACGCAGCGCCGGCCCGCCGATCCGCCCGGGCCGACCCCACCCCGGAGGGGACCCCGAGGTCGACACCACCCGGACCAGCAGACCGGCGCCGCTCAAGCCCCTGACAGGCCACCCACACCCCCGCCCCGCCCCCGCGCCTCAGCCGAACGCGCAGAGGCAGAAACGAGGGCGAGTCACTATGACCAGCAAACGAGAACAGTTCATCCCCGGTGCCTACCGGCAGCACATCCTGGCCGGCGTCATCATCGCCGGCAAGCAGCCGGTCAGCATCGACTCCCACGGCGGAGGCCCCGGCGCCGAGGGCAGCCACATCACCGCCACGAAGGTTATCTCCCCTGGATCTGGAG
>JBBQGJ010000534.1:0-4513 GCA_038322925.1 Mycobacteriales bacterium | reverse complement strand
GTTCGTCGAACTCGTGCTCCGTGAGGGTGTCCGTTCGACGCGGTACACGCTGGCGCTGGCGGGACTGGGTGGCGACGGCGCAGCGCGAAGTGCCTCGGTCCGGCGGTCGGAGAGCGTGGCGGCGCTGCTCTCGGAGCGGGGGCACGATGGCCGCGTCGCGGAGCACACCGACACGAAATGGACGGGCGCGCACTGGTACTCGCCGCGCTCGCCGACCTCGGCTATCGACCGGGGGACAAGGCGCTGCTTCCGCTGCGCGACCAGGTTCTGGAGTGGTTGCTCAACGAACGACGGCTGTGGCGGCGGCGCGGTGGACGACGTGTACCTGGCACCGATTCTGATGATCGCCGGCCGTGCGCGGATCCACGCCTCCCTCGAGGGGAACGCGCTCGACGCGGTCTTGGCGCTGGGGTTGGCCGACCAACGCGTGGATGCGCCGGCCGCGCGGCTGGTGGAGTCGCAGTGGGCCGACGGCGGGTGGAACTGCGACCGCGCACCCTCCGCGTCGCACTCCTCGTTGGAGACGCTGCTGCCGCTGCGCGGGCTCTAGCTGGGCCCCACCCGACCTGCTCAGACTGCCAGTCCCACGGGTCGTGCACAGGCGGCGCCAATGGCGGCACACCCGGCCGCACCCAGAGCCCACTTTCCGGCCTTGGCGGCGGACGGGCCGGCGGCCGGCGCGCCTCGCCAGCCGTTGCTGACTATTGTGTCGGTCATGGCTCAGCCGTCCGGGAAGAGCCGGTCGAGGGCAGGGCCGCGGAGCGCGTCGGCGGCCGACGCGGGCAGGTTGCCATTTGCCTCCAGGCTGTCCGCTATCGCCATCGTGATCAGCTCCGCTTTGACCGCAGCATCGTCCAGCTTGGCCGCAGGAGCCGTCGGCCGGCCGCGCAGCTTCAGTTGGGGCGAGGCCAAATGGAGAACGGGCATCGTCCACTCCTTATGCCGGTCGGCGACCGCGCTGGGTGCGCACCTCCAACACCGCGTCACCACCCTCCTTGATGCACAGACCACCTGACTCTGCGCGGGACCCGCGGCCGGCTCCCAACGATGACCTGCTCTCCAAAAACGCCACATTGCTGATCCAACCGTTACAGCCAGCCGGAATGTCGTTACAAAACCAGGCCGCGGAGCGCCCGGCCGGTTTTCGGTGGCCCACCATCGGCACTGCGCGTCTCCGGCCGAACTCGACATGACGGCCAGGACCAGTCAACCGGCGGGTGTCAGGAGGTTCTGGTCAGTCACGGCGAACTCGGCCCAGGATTCGTTGTTGACCGAGCCGGTGTCGTCCCTGAGCACACGGGTCACCGAAGGGTCGTCGGCGGTGATGATCAAGATCCTTCCATCGCTGGCCGCGATCCAATCCCAGTTCGGCGCCCAGAACGCTGGCCCGAAGATGTAGTTGGCCTCGCTCGGAGCGGCCGGGAAGGACAGCAGCGTTCGCGGCCCCGAGCCATCGTCGAGCACGACCTCGGTCTGGCCCCCGTCTGACGTTGTGCTGACCCGCTCCCCGCTGGGGCTGACCGTCGGATAGGTCAACGGGTCCGGTTGGGACGGTACGTCAGCCTTTGGAACGTCCTCGACCTCTCCCGTTCGAACATCCACGATTTTCCGCCATCCCGCGGTCAGGTGCATCCCCGGGGGAGGGGTCGTCGCGACTTCTTGAGGGTTCATCCGGAACATTGTCACTTCGAGCCGACCGTCGGGCAGCCACGCAAGCTGTGGACCCATGTCCTTGCCCGCTGTCTTGGGGTTCGACGTGACCTGGTCCCCAACGCACAGCACGTCCTTGTCTGGCTGGCCGGCCGCCGCAACGACCCGAACGCACCGAGATTGCCCGGCGAAGTAGGCAACAGTGCCCTGCAGCGAACTGTCCGGTTGCTGAGCCAGCGACGCGAAGTCCGGTCGCTTCCAGTTCGCTGAGATCACCCACTGGACCACGAAGGTTCCCACAGCGATAACTACCACCACTGCCAAGGCGATGATGGCACCGACGATCACCCGGGACCTACGCGTTCGCGCGGGCCTTGCCTTCACGCCGGATCCGGGGCTGCTCATGGTGCCCTCCTTCGTCGGCGGCGTCCTCAGAGCGATGTTGCGAACAGTCGGCTTCGACCGATCCGAGCATCGCGCGGCTGGACAAAATCGAACAGAGGAGAACGTCCTGGCCGCCCGCCGGATCCCGCCATAGGCCCCTGCGATTCCAGCATTCCTTTACAGCCAAGGATTTTCGCTACAGAACGAGGTTGCGGGTAGAGCCTCGCACGCTTGACGAGCGGGGCAGCTGGACGGGGTGCGCCAGGTAACCGCCGACAACGTTGCCCTGCGGTCACAACTGGGACACATCGAGAGCGCCGTCGCCGTCATGGTCATGCAGGTTTCTGCCGGGGATGTCCCTTGCGAACGAGAGGTCGCTGATGGTCCTGGGGTCGATCCTGCGCGCGCGCAGAAGTTGCTCGACCAGAGTGCTAAACAACCACCCTCGGTACGCGCGGACGGCCCAGCCTGCTTCCTGTACCAGGCCGTCGTAGACGTCATGGCCGACGAGCACCGCGACCAGGTCGGTCGCGTGTTCGACGTCCAGGTGGGGCCGGAGGCAACCCAGCTCGGCGATCCTCGCCACCATCGCGCGCTGTCCGTTGCGCCGGTTCGCTGCGACCCCACGCCAGTATTGGTCGACCGTGGGATCGGCGGCGGCCGCGGCGCGTACTGCGGGCCACAAGGCCGCTACTCGCTCGTAGATGGTGGTGCCGTGCTCGACCCCGAGCGCGAGCACCCGAGGGCCGCTGGTCGAAGCGAGCATCTCCCTCATCCATGGCCGCTGCGTCGGCGGCACCGGGGGATCCTCCCCGGCCGCGGTGACCTCGACCACCTCGCAGAGAAGCTGCCCTTTGGTCCTGAACGTGTAGTAGACGGTCTGCACCGCAACGCCCGCCCGCCGCGCGATCTGGTCCATCGTCGTCGAGGCATACCCCTGTCTGACGAACAGTTCCCGAGCACTGTCGATCATGCTGCGACGGGTGATTTGAGCCCTTTCGGCGCGGATCGACATGGGGGGCTTGACCGAGCTCATATCGCACACTTTACTAGTGATCTCACTAGTGAGTCCTCTAGCCTGAGCGTGTCGCGACAGGAGGCCACATGACGGTCATCCGCAACTCCGCGGTGATCCGATGCACCCCGGAGCAGGCGTTCGACTACCTGTCCGACCCCCGCGCCGAACTGGAGTGGAATCCCCGGTGCGAGGTGATGGACAAGCTGACCGAGGGCCCCGTTGGTCAGGGAACCAGATACCGCGCGAAGTGGAAGAGCAGCCCGTTCGTCGAGCTCGAAACCGTTCGCTTCGACCGGCCCCACACCTGGACGATGCACAACGCGGGCCTCATCGAAGTGACGTTCACAGCCCGACTGGAGCCTGTGTCGGAGGGGACCAAGCTCCATGTCGAGTTCGAACCGCGTCCGCATGGCTGGTTCCGGCTCGTCTTCCCCGTGTTCCTGCTCGTGATCCGCCGTGAGGAGCGAGCGAACATGACCTATCTGCGTGACGCGCTCGAGCGGCGCCTGCAAGCCCAGCTCCGGGAGTGACGATGGTCAACGCGTCGACGTGCTCGAGGATGGCCGGCGGCCTCAGCGTCGCCCTCGGACTCGGCTTCGGTCCGCTCGCGGTCTACGGGGCCATGTTCTTCGCCGAGCACGGAACGGTCTGGTACTTCGCCGGGTTTCCGACCTATGGCGACGGCCCGTTCGAGTCCATTGGTATCCCGACCTCTGGTATCCCGACCTCGGCGCCACTCATCGCCGGATTCGCGGCCGTGTGTGCCGCAGAGGTGGCCCTCGGTACCCGGATGTGGGCGGGCCGTCGGTCCAGCCATACTCTCTCGTTCGCGCTGCTCCCGTTCGAGGCGGCCTACTGGATCGGGTTCGCACTGCCGTTCGGGGTGGCTCTCGGTGCGATCCGAACTGCCGCCGCCGCGGCCGCCCTTCGGCGCGGCCGGCGTCCGGGCCTGCGTGACCTCGTCGATCAGCTGTAACGCTGGTTCCGGACGTCCGCAATGCAGCGTGCGTTTCCGGGCGCCATTGCCGAGCATCGATGTGGCGTCCAAACCGGCTGACACCCGCGTGCAGGCCAGGTAGACATCGAAGACAGTGATCTCCGTGCCCGCGACACCCAGGACGGTCGCGGGCACAGCTCCTCGCCCGCGGCGCCTGAGCGGTCTGCCACACACAGCGGATGCGCCACCCGGGACCTGCTGATGTGGGTGGAGGCCCCACTAGCCAACCGCAATCGGGACGTCGGCGGCTCGATCCAATGGCTTCCGCGTCCATGATCGTTATCGTTCCCCAGGGGATCCCCTAAAGGGCGGACGGAGACCTGGCTAGTGTCCTGCGTCGGAGTTTCGTTCTCTATGTGGTAGACTTTGATCATGATGGGTCGACCAAAAGCGTTGTTGGAGTTGACATCTGACGAGAAGGACCAGCTTGAGAGGTGGGTGCGGCGGAGGAAGTCCGCGCAGGG
>JBBQGJ010000533.1:0-4556 GCA_038322925.1 Mycobacteriales bacterium | reverse complement strand
TCATCGCCCCGTCGCGGTTCGGCTATCTGGGATCGACGTTGCCGGGCGGCGCCCGGCCGGCGGACCAAGCCGACGCATTCGTGGCCCTGCTCGACCATCTCGGGCTCGACCGGACCGATGTGATCGGCATTTCCGCTGGTGCGACCGCGGCGCTCGCCCTTGCCATCCGCCACCCGCAGCGGGTGGAGCGCCTGGTGGTGATGTCGGGAAATCTGCCGGGTGGCCGCACCGCCGTCGTCCAACCCGCTTGGGCTCGGCTGTTCTACGCGGACCCGCCAATGTGGACGATGAGGATCTTCCTCCCGGGTGCTCTGGCCCACCTGACGGGGGTGCCTGGAGGATTCCGAATGACTACGCCGACGCGCGGTTCGTTGCGGAGTTCATCGAGAGCGTTTTCCCGATCACTCCCCGCGCGCCGGGGGTGGTCTTCGATGCTTTCGTCTCCAACGCCGCCGTGAACGACTACGAGCTGGAACGAATCGGGGTGCCGACCCTGCTGCTCCACGCGAGAGATGACCCGCTGGCCTCCTACGACGCAGCGCCGCGGGCGGCCCAGCGCATCGTGGGATCTGTCCTGGTCAGGGTCGAGTCTGGCGGCCATCTCATGCTCGGTCAGCACGAGCGTGTTCGAGCCGAGATCGCCGCGTTCCTTGCCGGGCCACTCGCAGCCGAGCCTGACAGCGGGACAGGCATCATCCTGCGCGGAGGATGAACCAACCGCACACGCGCCGCAGAGCGGGTCAAACGGCGGCAGATCACTCGGCCCGGTCCTGTCGGTCGTGCGGGCGTCACCCGGGTCCGAGGCCGGTGGTCGTCGGCTTGGGTGTCGTTGAGAACCGGATGCGGGTCGGGCCGCCCTCGGTCCGCGCCGCGGTTCGATCGCGTCTGCTCTACCGTCTTTGCTGATGACGTGGTTGCGTTGACCGCGGATCGCCTAACGATGTGGAGATGGCCCCGACGATCCGGCGCGGGCTCCACGTCCCGGTGATGTACAGGATCCCAGCTGTCGTTGCCGCCGCCTTGTGCCCACGCATCACTGCACTCTCCTCTCGACACTTTGAACGTGCGGCATCGGGCGTGGATGATCCACGCCACTCCCCGAGCGCGATAGAGCCGAAAGTCCCCGCCCGGCATGCATCGCATCCTCGCCGTCTGTGACCTGGCGCTGGTGATTGGGGATGCCGCCCCACGGTGCGCAGGGTGACGGTGCCGTCGGGGCCAGTCATGCTCGGCTGCAACGGGTTCCACTGCCGACGGGTGGTCTGAGACGGACTCGGTTCGAGTGCGAGGACCACCACGGCTGCCCCCGCTGATCGGCCACGGGCGTCGCCCCCGCGATTGGTCCAGTGACCGCGACGGTCCCACAGTTGGGCTCGCTCCGGTCCGGTCGCGGCGTGCGCGACGACCTCACGGGTCCTGTCGGTGAGTTCCCCCCGGGCCGGCCACATGCAGGCCGCCACCCACGAAACGGAAAGGGCAGTAGGTCTCAACGCCCGGCCTCTTGGGCCCATCTACCCTGCCCCTTCGCGCGGCGAACAGCATCGCCCGCGCCAGGACTTTGCTGTGGAACACCGTTCCCACGGACGGACGGCCGGTGGCCTTCCGGTTCGCGGTCTGCACGGCGATCTGCCGAAGCCTGTCTCCGGGGTCGGACGTAGGTGTCCCGCGGCGCCGACGGTCTGTCCTACGCCGGACAGTTCAACATCCTGGCAGTCGGCGACGCCGACGCCCACCCCGACGTCGAGGTCTTCACCGCCAGCGCCCGCAACGAACTCCAGGACTCGCCGGCACCCGTCACCCCAACGCGGTGAACGGGCTCGGCCCGACGAACAGCTTCCCATCGTCGGGCCCTGCCGCCCGGCGGTCACGGCCCGGCCTGCGGCCACGGCCGTGACCAGACACCAGGTGCGCCTTGCGCCACGTCAGAAGTGCCCACGCAGGCCCGCGATCACCAACGGTGCAGAACAAGGGGATTCGCCTCTCCGCATCACCACCGGTTCCGTGCGCTGCCGCAAGCGCGGACTCGGCGCGGCGATCGCGGGACCCCAAGGCGGGTCACCGTCGTGCGGGGGTCTGGCTGCGGTGTTGGCGCCGATTCCGCCGGGTGGTGAACCGTTGCGCGCGTGCGCCGGTCAGAGTTCCATCGTCTGGCTGGTGTCCCCGCATTACACCCGCCTGGACTTCAGGTGCCAGGTCAGCCCGTCCACATCCAAGACCAGATGATGCGGCGGCCGGCCAAGACACCTCGCTTCGCCGGTCGGTACTGGGGAAGAGTCCGCGTCAGCGGCGACCGTTCGGCCAGCGATGAACCGCCTCTGAACCTTGGCGTTGCAGAACGGACACCGCTCGCTGCTGATGGCACTACCTTCTTTCGTGAGGTACCCATTCGGACGCTTTTGCTGCTCGTCCCGTGAGGACTGGTCCATCAGCATGGCGCCGCGCCTTCGGGTCCGGACGGTATGACGTGCGGCGTCACATGTTGGGCGTGGGGATCGACTGGGCCGAGCAGTTCCACCTGGTGGCCCTGGGTCGAGGCGAGGACGGGTGTTCGAGGTGACCCTGGTGGAACACACACTGACGGCGGTGGCCACTCTGGTGAGCAGGATCGTCGGGTTGGAGCCGGACCCGCCCAGGTTGCGGGTGGTCATCGACGAGGCGTTGTCGCGTTCTGCCCGAAGTTCCTGACGCCCGCTACTGGAAGGCGCCGTGATCCGGTTCAGGGGGTCTCCAGGGGGTGGACGCCGTCGGTGTCGGCGCCGTAGAGGTTGACCGCCTCGGTGGTGGCGGCCAGCGCTGCGGCGTCGGCGTCCGGTGAGCTGCAGGTCGCGCCGGCGGTCAGCGAACACCAGCGGTGCGGCGGGTCGGCATCTTGCAGGGACGGCACCCAGGCGATGTCGCTGGTGGTCCAGGTGCCGGTGCTGTCCTGGCTGAAGGTGACCCGGACGAGCAGCCCGCGGTGGGTGCCCTCGACGGGGGTTTCCTGGGCGGCGATGTTGTTGCCCAACCCGTAGATCACCCATTTCCCGTTGATCTTCTGCAGCGGTTGCACGACGTGCGCGTGGTGTCCGTAGACCAGGTCGATGTCCGGGCTGGCCAACAGCGTGCGCGCAGCGGTGACCTGGTCGCTGTTGGGTTCGGTGTCGTATTCGGTGCCGGCATGGACGGCGACGACGACCAGGTCAGCGCCGGCGGCCCGGGCGGCGTGGGCCTTGGCCAGGATGGCGTCGGTGTCCAGAATGGTGACCTGCCACGGCTGGTCGGGGGGTCCGTCGTTGAAGCCGTAGGCGACGGAGATGAATCCGACCCGCCCGTGCGGGGTGGTCAGGATGGTGGGGGTGTCGGCGTCCTGTGCGGTGCGGTAGGACCCGTCGTGGGCAAGCCCGGCGGTGTCCAGGTCGTCCAGGGTGCGGTTCACCCCGGCGGTGCCCTGGTCCAGGGTGTGGTTGCTGGCGGTGCTGCACGCGTCGTACCCGGTGGCGACCAGCGCGGGCAGCACCTGCGGTGGGACGGAGAACTCCGGGTAGCCGGCGAACGGGCCATCGGCCGGGGCCAGCGGGGTTTCCAGATGGCATATACCCAGATCGGCGCCCTGGACGTAGGGCTTCTCGGCGGCCAGCATCGGCGCGAAATCCAGGCCCTGCCCGCCCGGGGAATCGGCGCGGGCCTGCTCGACCAGCGGCGGGTGCAGCAACACGTCCCCGGTGACCGCGATGGACAGGCACCGCACACCGGGACACCCCGCAGTCCCGGCCGCGCCCGTCGCCCCTGGGGTCGGCGGTACCGGGCCCGTCGAGACGGCGGGTGACCCGGGCCCCGTGTCGACCGTCGGGTACGCCGAGCCTTCCGCGGGCGCGGGGGAGGACGCCTGGTTGCTGCTCGGACCGGCCGAGGACACCACGGCCGACTGGGAAGACGCGGCAGCCACCACCGGCGGCGTCACCGGCGGCGCCAGATCGGTCGCCGTGGGGGCCGCCGATCCTTGCCCCGAGCATCCCGAGATCAGCAACACCAGCAACGCCGGCGCAATCCAACGCCGCCGTCCGCGGTGCCGCCGGCGTGCGGGATCCCGATGTCGACTCAAACCCCTCAGTACCGGCATCGGACAAGTCTGGACCAGGCCGGCGACCAATCACCCCCAGTCCGACGTAGCCGCGCCGGATGGGTCCGGGGGCGGCGCGTTGCGTCGGCTGAGGACGGTGCCAATGCGGTTGTGGTTCAACAACTCCCGCCGACACGGGTACCGTGACCCGTGGTGATCGAGCCTGTTTTGACATCGAACAAGCACCGGGGTCGCGATGGCCACGATCGAGCGGTTCGCCGCGCTCCGGTGATATGTGCGGGCCACCGGACGGCGACTGAATCACCCAGGACGAGTAGGTGGGTCCGGCCACCCCTGCGATCGCCAGTCGGCGCAGGCGGCCGCGACCACCTTCGGTGTGAGGTCCACCGCCCTCCGCGTCCCGACCGGATCCTGGGTCAGGAACCCCGCCACCGACCGGTACCCGACCACCGTTGATGGCCGCCACCCGTGGTCGGCGCACAGCCACTCCCCAAGG
>JBBQGJ010000532.1:0-4566 GCA_038322925.1 Mycobacteriales bacterium | reverse complement strand
ATCGGATTCGCCTGATCGACGTCGAGTTGCACACCACCGGAGTACATCTCGATCGCGACCTACGGGCAGACCGGGAGTCGATCAACGTTGCCGACACGCCCTGCAGGGGTGCGCGAGGTGATGCGGTTCGGTGGGCAAACTAGGCGCATGAGTCCTGTGAGCCGCGGCCGGAGAGGCAAGCGGAAAAACAAGTCCACCCGGCGGTCTGCCCCGCCCTTCGTGTTGAGCGTGCCCGACGAATGCGATTGCCCGTCCTGCTCGGGTGCGGACTTCGACCCGCAGCGGGTGATCGATGAGATGATCGCGGCGGCCGCGGACCTGACCGAGTCCGAAGACCCGCTGGACGCGGAACTCGTGGGCGCGACCGTGATGTCGATCGGCGCACGTGCCGGTGAGAGTTTTGAGGAGGCGCTGATCGGCGGGTTCATCCCGGAGTTCGAGGCTCGAGCCAACTCGGAGGCGCTGGCGTTGCTGCTGGCGATCGGTTCGGTCGCCGAAGACCGGGCCGGCAAGGAGGCGTCCGCCGCCGCCGCCCGGCTTGTTGAGGCCGGTGTCCGCCGGCCGGGATGGGCGGCCGAACTGGGCGAGCCGGTGACGGTCGCCGACTGTTTGCGGCTGAGCGACTCGCAGGGCACCGCGTCGATGCTGGCCTGCTCATTTCATCGGGCCGGGCGCTCGCGCGCCGTCATGATCAGCGTGGACCACCAGGATTGCGGCGCCGCCGGTGCCATTGTTCTGCTCGACGTGGACCAACTGCCAGAGGCGCTTCAGATGATGCGGGCCATCGGCACTGACGACGGCCTGGAAATCACGACGGAGGCGCTGGACGCGGCAGAGTTCCGCTGGCAGGTCGAGAACGCCCTGGATGCGCGGGCGATGCACGACAGCGCCTTTTCCGTTGAGGAAATAGACGGCACGCCGATCGATGAGGACGGCCCGGTCTACCCGGCCCTGGCGGTACTGGTGCGGGCCCGGATGAACACCCTACCGACGCCCAGCAAACCCGCGGCGCCGCACGGAGACGACGATGAGGGCCGGGTCGGGCTCGCAGCGCTGCAGACGCTGGCGCAGCTCACAGGGGGCGCGGGCAGCCCGTTCGGTGCCAGGACACCGCCAGCGGCGCGCGGTCGGACGGCGGTGCCCGCCCTGCCGGCCAAACGCAGGAAGTCCGACCGGCCGGCACCGGTCTATCAGATCAAGGTGGGGTTACGGGGCGCGACGCCGCCGATTTGGCGGCGCCTGGAGGTGCCCGCCGACATCAGCCTCGCCCGGCTGCACACCGTCATCCAGGTCGCGTTCGGCTGGGACGACAGCCACCTGCACGTCTTCGAAACCCCCTACGGCAGTTTCGGGGCCGCCGACGCCGACCTGGGTCACCGCTTGGAAACATCGGCGACGTTGGAGCAGGTCGCCCCCGCGGTGAACAGCACGCTGAGCTACACGTACGACTTCGGCGACGACTGGGACCACGACATCCTGGTGGAGGAGGTACTCGACCACGACGAGACGGCGGGGTATCCGCGGTGCACGGGTGGGCGCCGCGCCGCCCCTCCCGACGACTGCGGCGGCATCTGGGGCTACGCCGAGCTTGTGGAGGATCTGAACGACCCCACCGACCAGGAGCACGAAGATAGGCTGGAGTGGCTGGGACTCGACGACGCCGCCGAGTTCGACCCCGACAGATTCGACGCAGAAGCAGTGACCCGGGCACTGTCCTTTGCGCGCTGACACATTGCGAAACCCGCCCGGCCCACCACCCGGGTCCGCACGGGCTTAACTCGCATAATTGCCGGTTATGCGAGCTGGCGAGGCTACGAGCGGGGCGGATCCGTTTGGCCCGGTGCTTTGGCGGAGGTGATCGAGCGTCTGGACGCTCCCCGGATGTGCCGGCCGAATCGGTGCCCCTGGATCCGGTGCGCGCCGTGCGGGCTGGGTTCACGGCCGGCGGGTCCGTGATCTCGGTCCGGTGCTGGTCGAGCGGGCCGCCCGGAACGGTTGCGCAGCGATCCACCGGGTTGATACGGCTGGTGCATACCTACCCGCTTCGTGGTGTGGTGGGTAGTGGCTGCCGAGGCGGGGTCGCCGCCCTGGCTGGTTCAAACGAGCCTCGTGGTGGGCTCATCCAGGCTCGCGATGCGGGTCGGCGTCGCCGGCTGCCGGGGTGCGTTGAGCGGGCTGGTGAGGACGACCGGTTCGGCCGGGCACTCGATGGCCGGGCGGGTGGTGGTTGCGCGACGGCACGTTCCCCGAACAGGGGCACGGCCCCCGCCGGAGACGGCGCGCGGGTCGGGTCGGTGAATTACCCTTGCCTTGCCCGCGCCGGGACTGTTCGGTGCCGGTTGTTTGATGACTGGAGACAGATCATGGCCCATGGCACGGTGACGTGGTTCAACGCCGCGAAGGGTTTCGGGTTCATCACCCCCGATGGGGGTGGCCCCGACGTGTTCGTGCATTTCTCGGCGATCCACGGCAGCGGGTACCGGTCGCTGGAGGAGAACCAGCAGGTCAGTTACACCGTCACGCAGGGCGCGAAGGGGCCGCAGGCAACGAACGTCACGTCCGCCTGACCGAGTCCCTTTCGCCGAGCAGGTTGCTGCTGCGCGTCGGGGAACCGGCCCTCCCGGAACCCCGGACCGGCCGAGCGGTTCGCCGTCGGGCGCCGCAACGGGTCACCGACCATGATGAGCGCGTGCCTCTCTCGGATGAGGAGCAACCCCGGCTCGACGAGATCGAGCGGGCGTTGTTCCGCGACGACCCGGATTTCGCCGCGACCGTCACGGCGGGTGCGTCGGCGCGCGGCCGCCGGCGCGGTGATGATCGTGGGTGCGGTGCTGGTGGTGTGCGGGCTGGTGCTGTGGCCGGGTTCGGTGACGGTGGGTGTGGTGGTTGGTGTCGCCGGGGTGCTGACGATGACGGGGGCGGCCGTGCTGTTCCGCTGGGCGGGGCGCCCCGGCTGAGCGTCCGCGAGCGGCGAACCGGCCCGGCGGGAGCGGCGCGATCTCGGGGGGAATCGCTGGGACACCCGGGGCCGGGGAGTCGTCGGCGAGGTTGCGTGGAGTTGCGGGGCCGCGGCTGTTTTTGTCAGGTCGGGTGGTCACCGGTCACGGCGGGGGTTCGGGGAGGAGTCCGAGGGTGCAGGCGCGGTGCACGGCGGCGGTGCGGGAGTTGACGCCGAGTTTGCGGTAGACGGCGACGGCCTGGGTTTTGACGGTGTGCCGGGAGACGCTCAGCCCGGCGGCGATCTGCGGAAAGGTCAGGTGGGTGGGCAGGTAGCGCAGGACCCGGAGTTCGGCGGTGCTCAACGGTGGGGTGGTGGGATCGGCGGGGAGGGCCGCGAGGGTGTGTTCGGCGTCGGCGACGGCGGTGTGCAGGTAGCCCGTGGCAGGGTGTCGGTCGAGCAGCTGCCGGGCCTGTGCGGTGAGCTGCCGGGCGGTGGCGGCCGGTGTTGCAGGTGCAGGCTGCTGGTGGCCTGCAGGGTGAGGTTCAGGGCCTGCAGCCAGGGCACGAGGCCGTCCGCCCGGCCGGTGAGCCGGCGCGCTTGGAGCAGGGTTTCGCGGGCGGTGGACCGGTCCCCGCGGTGGGCCTGGATGAAGGCGGTCACGCTCAGCGGGTACCCGGAGGTGGGCAGCTCCTGCAGCCGGTGGTCGGCCAGGATGGTGCGCGCCCGGTCGGCGAGGGCGGCGGCGGCGGGGGTGTGGTCGGCGTGGTCGGCGAGCAGGGCGAGGGTGGCCAGGCAGTGGGCCCGGGCGTGGTGGCTGCCCAGCGCGGCGGCCAGGGCTTCCCCGCGCCGCGCCCAGGCATCGGCCTGGTCGGGGTACCCGGTGAGCAGGTACCCGACCGCGGTCAGGGCGCACGTGTAGGGCCGGAACGGGTTCAGCGGGGACAACTGCCGGTGCGCGGCGGCGGTGAGGTCGGTGATCGCGGCGGGGTGGGTGTCGCCGCGCAGCGCCCCGAGGAAGTCGACGCTGCCTCGGATGTCCCGGGCCCGTGGGCTGTCGTCGGGGTGGGTGGTGTGGTGGGCGCGGGCCAGCAGCAGCCAGTGGCCGGTGGCGTCCGGGTCACCGTCGTGCAGGGCGGCCCGGGCGGCGACCGCGGCCAGGGCGGGGGTGTCGGTGATGTCCCGTTCGGACAACCCGGCGAGCCACCGGCGGACCCGGTCCGGCTGGTCGAGGGCGTACCGCAGGTTCCCGGTCGTCGAGGTGGCTGCGCAGCGCCTGCCGGAGCAGCCGGTGGTAGCGGAACCGGTGGTCGACCGAGTCCAACGGGACCAGCAGCAGGTTCCCGGCGTGGAGCCGGCGCAGCAGCGCGCCGGAGCCCTTCGTGTGCAGCACCGCATCGCACAGCGGGCCGGACAGCTCGGTCAGGATCGAGGTGCGGGTCGGGAACCGCAGCGTCGGCTCGTCCAGGTCGGACAGGCACTCCTCCCGCAGGTAGTCCGCGACGACCCGTTCCGCGCCGCTGAACGCCGCCGTCGCGCCGGGCCCGGCGCGGTGGGTGGTGGCGAGGCCGTGGCGACCGGCGAGGTACACCCCGACCGGCCAGCCCTCGCAGCCGGCGGTGAACGCG
>JBBQGJ010000531.1:0-4583 GCA_038322925.1 Mycobacteriales bacterium | reverse complement strand
TGGTCCACCACCGTGGTGATGAAGATCGACCTGGTCGGCCCGGCCCGCCGCGGCTTCGCGATGGGTCTCAACGAGGCCGCCGGCTACGGCGCGGTCGCGATCACCGCCCTGGCCACCGGCTATCTCGCGCAGTCCTACGGTCTTCGCCCGGCACCGTTCCTGCTCGGTATCGCGTTCGCCGCTCTGGGCCTGGGACTTTCCCTCCTTGCGGTCAAGGAGACCCGCGGGCATGCGCGGCTGGAGGCCGCGACCCACGTCGCCCGCGCCGACGGTCGCCACGACCACCTGCACGACAAGCTGACCAACCGCGAAGTGTTCGTTCAGACCAGCTTCCGGGAGCCCGCACTGTCCTCGGCCAGCCAAGCCGGCCTGGTCAACAATCTCAACGACGGCCTTGCCTGGGGCCTGTTCCCGATCCTGTTCGCCGCGGCCGGACTGTCGGTCGGGAAGATCGGTGTGCTGGCCGCGCTGTACCCCGCGGTCTGGGGGGTAGGTCAGCTGATCACCGGCGCACTCTCGGACCGGTGGGGCCGCAAATGGATGATTGCCTCCGGAATGTGGCTCCAGGCAGTGGCTTTGGGCTTGATCGCACTCAGTAACACCTTCGCAATCTGGGCCGTCGCCGCGGTGATGCTCGGCGCTGGGACCGCGCTGGTCTACCCGACGCTGCTCGCCTCAATCGGTGACGTCGCCCACCCGGCCTGGCGGGCGAGGGCCGTCGGAACGTACCGATTGTGGCGGGACGGCGGCTTCGCGGTGGGCGCACTGCTCGCCGGTATCGTCGCCGACGCCTTCGGAATCCGTGCCGCCATATGGACCGTCGCTGCGCTCACCGCGGTGTCCGGTCTGATAGTGGCTGTGCGGATGTACGAGACCCACCGACGGCCCACGACCAGCGGGCAGGAAGGAATTGCACATGGGTGACCACAGCGCCAAGGACTCCCTCTTCGCAGAGTTCGCCGCTGTCGGCAAGGCACTCGCCAACCCCACACGCCTCGAGTTGCTCAACCTACTCAAACTTTTAGTGCGGTAGGAGGATCGTTTAATCGCGTTGGGTGCGGCGTAACGATTTCCAAAAGACCATTCGACCGTTAGGGTCAGTAGCCCCAAGGTCCGGGTCCCATCATGCCCGGACCCCACTGTCCGGGTCCCCACTGCCCAGGTCCCCACTGCCCAGGTCCCCAAGGTCCGGGTCCCATCATTCCCGGACCCCACTGTCCGGGTCCCATCATTCCCGGTCCCCACTGTCCGGGTCCCCAGCAGTCGGGATACCAAATGCCGTCTGCTCCCCCACAACCCGGCGGGTCCATCGGGTATGGGCCATGGGGAGACGCGGAGATCGGGGCTGCGGGTTGGGCATTGGCGGTGGTGCCGCTGGGCCCGGCAAGAATCATTGAACTGCCGAGCGCCAGGATGGCCAGACTGGTGGTCGTCAAGTGTTTGGCGGTGAACATGCTCTTTCCCCTTCGCATCCGTGCTCGTCACCTTCAAGAGGTGCTACTTGGGTGGACTGACATCTAGTTCGGCATACATTCCGGTCCAGTAGTGACCGGTGATGTTGCAGATCAACTCGTAGCGGCCCGGTGTCAGAGTGACGCTGGTCCAGCCGCTGGCCCCAGCGACGATGCCGTTGTTGACCGGGTTGTCGTCACCACGGTCCGCACCGCAGGTTCGTGAGGCTTCACCAAGGCTGCCGACCTCATCGACCTTGCCGTCGGGACCGATGGCCCGCTGCCCGGGGTATTGGCCCTTTGCGAGGGGCATTACGACCAATTCGTGGTTCAACGCACCGGCATTGGTTACCCGGAATGACACCTGACCCGGCGGGACGGTGGCCGGATTGATGAGGATGCGCATCATCCCCATCATCCCCATCCGGGGGCCCTGGTATCCGTTCTGTGCGGGGCCATTCGGGCCGTTCGAACCTGGCCCCGTCATCCCGGGGCCCATCATTCCGGGGCCCATCATGCCGTGCATGTCGGTGAGGGTGACGTCGACGACGGTGCCCGGCAATGCCGGTGCCGCACACGATGGAGTAGCCGGAGATCGCCCCGGCCCCATCATGCCCGGCCCCATCATGCCCGGCCCCCACTGCCCGGAGCCCATCATTCCCTGGCCGGTTGGGTACGGCGCGTTGACGGTGATTCCGCTGTGGCGCATCGCCAGTCCGATGCTCAACGCGACCGCACATGCGATGGCGACCACCACCGCGCCGAGCGCGATAGCCAAGTCGCGCGATCCCCGATGGGTGCTCATCACGGTCAGCGGTGTTCCCGCAGCAACGTCATGCGCTTGCGGAACTCATCGTCGTCGATCTCACCTCGGGCGAAGCGGTCGGCCAGCCGATCTTCGGCGCGCATCCCCTCCGGGCCCGGACCGCCCCGGTGGTGAAGGCTCCCGCTACCCGAGAGATGGCGGACGGCGAAGATGATCGCCACGACCACCGCAATCACCAGTATCACCATCAAGACCGTCATCAGGATGCCGCCTGCGCCCCCGCCGTTGCCCCATCCGTATCCGTATCCACACATCGCTGCCTCCCAAGTACCCGCACTGCCCTGAGCATTACTGAGGTCAGCATGCGCGGGGTGCTGCGGCGAGGAGTAGGGCCGATGGTCCTTTCCTTCACCAAACTGCTATAACATCGCCGAATGGAGATGAAGACGACCTCGGCTGAGGTGCAGCGGGTCGAGTTGGCACCGGCAGCGGCATTGTTTCGTTCTCTCGGGGACCCCACCAGGCTGGCGATTGTGCGTCGGCTGGCCGCTGGGCCAGCGCGCGTTGTCGAGCTGGTGCAGGCAGTGGGGCTCGCGCAGTCCACCGTGTCCAAACACCTTGCCTGTCTGCGGGATTGCGGTTTGGTGGACTCCGAGCCGGTGGGCCGCGCCTCGTTGTTTCGGCTGACCCAACCCGCACTGATCGACGTGCTAGCTTCCGCCCAGGCCGTGTTGGATGCCACCGGCCACGCAGTGGCCGTGTGCCCGACCTACGGCATGGATAGCTGCCCACCCGAAACGGCGTGACCAACAACGGCGGTGCACACACCGACGCTCAAACGATCCGGCTCACTCGGAGGGGTCTGCGCTTGGCGCAGTTCACCATCGTCTACAACCTCGCCGAAGCCGCCATCGCTGTTACTGCCGGACTGGTCGCCGGACTGGTGTCGGTCGTCGGGTTCGGCATCGACTCCGCAATCGAATCAGTGGCCGCGATTTTAGTCGCCATGCGGCTTTCCGCTCGTCTGCGCCACGGCGTCGCCGATGAGCGCAAGGAACGAATTGCACTCAAACTCATCGCTGTCTCGTTCTTCATCCTGGCTGGATACGTCACCAGCGAAGGCATTCGCAGCCTCGCCGTCGGCGAGAGACCCGAGTCCTCACCGGTCGCCCTGATCCTGCTGGCCGCATCACTGATTGTGATGCCCATTCTCGCGTTCGCGAAGAACCGTGTCGGCGTCGCCCTGCATGACAACCTCATCCTGGCCGACGCCGCCGAAAGCAAAATCTGTGTACTGCTCAGCATTTCCACCCTGCTCGGCGTGGGCTTGTTCCAACTCACCGGGGCAGCGTGGCTTGACCCTGCCGCCGGGTTCATCATCGCCGCCTTCGCCGTCCATGAAGGCCGAGAGGCTTGGGCCGGTGAACTTGTCGACGACAGTCAGTCCGCATGACGGGGTGGGAGGTACCCCTAAACGTTTGTGAAGCACCACCTCGTATGGCCAGCGTTTGCTCTCTCTGTGACCTACGGCTGGTGCCGGGGCCCTGTCGGTGAACGGCGTAGTTTCCCCTCGCGCGCGGGAGCACATTGGCGACCGGCTGTAGGCCCGTAGAGTCTGGCCGGTTGTGTCGGTGCGAGTGTTAGTGGGCTGTCAGTGGATTCAGGCTAAGCACAATACCGTTCAGTTAACGAATGCAGAGGGTGAAGCGTGGAGGGTGGTGCGGTTGTGGCCATCGACTGTGGTGAGAGCGTTTTGCGGCCCACTTGAGTACTTTTCGTTTGACGACTCGAGGGTTGGAACGTTGTCGTCGTTCGGGGGTGATCCGAAGTTTCAGTTTGCCGATGGCGCAGTGCCAGAGGAGGGCTATCGCTGCAGTGTCATGAGGGGGGAAATGAACTGTGGGACAGTGATCTCCGGCTGATGCGTAGTGCTGCGACGAATGATATTCGGTCCGGATCTCGGCCTGCGTGGGCGGCGGTGTCGGCCATCAAGGTGCGGATCGCGTAGTGACAGCACAGGTGGCCCCAGATCTCCTGTTGAACGAGGTCGGGGGACTTCGATCGCAGGACCGCCCTCGGTCCACGCTGGTGGGTCTTGAGTTCGTCGAAGGTGCTCTCGATCTCCCATCGTTGCGCGTAGGCGACCGCGAGGTCCTCCGCAGGCGCCAGGGACGGGTCGAGGATGGTGGTGAGTAGTCGGTATTCTTCGGGGTTCTCGCGTCCGTCGTCGATGGTGTAGTCGATCACGCGAACGATCAAAGGTGTTGCGTGCATGCGCTTCACCCCCGAGGTGGGGATTATCCGGGCCAGCCACGACCCGTCGGACAAGGTTTCTAGACATTTTGGATTCAGGTTCGATTTGACCC
>JBBQGJ010000530.1:0-4586 GCA_038322925.1 Mycobacteriales bacterium | reverse complement strand
GCCACCATCGACCGGCACGTCAAGGCCTACATCAAGGACGCCGGCCTGCTGGCCGCCGCCTAGTGACCCTTTCCTCGCAACCAAAGTCAGCTCCAAAACTCAAGATCAACATCAACATGCTGTGAGCAAAGGGTCACTAGGCGCACCGAATGTCGTCGCGGTCGGCGCACCACGTCGATGTCTATGCCTGCAACACGGCACGACGACCTGATCAACCGGGCGGCCCGGGTTCGCCAGCGAGAACTCCTGCAGCCCGCCATGGTCAGCGGGCAGGACATCAAACAGACCAGTTGGTCGGCGCTGTCCCGCATGCCGAACGCAAATAGGACGGGCGGGCTCGTCTTTGGCCAGTCGGGGCCTTGATCGGAACCTTCTCGAAGGGGATCCCTTTCGGGACGGGTGAGGGTGGTTGGATGCGGCGCGTCATCAAGTCGATTGAGCGTGTCATCAAGGTTCGGTGCTGGCCAAACCGATGCCGGCATCACGCCGAGTTGGCGCCGCACACCGCACTCGTCGTGGACCTCCCAGGCTTCGGCGATCCTGCCATCGGCGACGCGGAAAATGACGATCTCCGTCACCCGTACGCGTCGTCCAGTGGCCGGGATGTCGTGCAGGTCGCCGGCTTGGCTGCCGCTGAACGGCATCAGGGCGGACGACCCGGTCGCCGTCCGCGACGAGATCGAGCAACTCGAAGCGGCAGTCGGGGAACGCCGCCACCGGTAGTCGGCGATCTCGAGGGTGCTGGACGGGCTGCAGCTCACGGTGGCGGCTCCGACGGCCAACTGGCACGAGTCGGCCATCAGCTCCTGGAAACGAGTGAAATCCCAGTTGTTCCACGCGTCGCTGAATGACCGGACTTTCGCCTTGTGCCATCGACGTCATGGCGGGTGATCGACATGGTGGTCTCCTCTCGCTGAATTGGTGGACACAGCAGGGATGCCGTACGCCGCCGTGAAGTTCGTGAACTTTCGGCCGCACTGGCGCATCGAAACGGCAACTCGCCCGCTAGCATGCCCCGGTCGACTGACAGCGTTTGCCGAAATGTCGGGACACCGTTGCCCGAGCCGGCGAGGAGGCGCTCGCTGATCGATCCCCGACGAGGCGGTCGTCGCGAAATGGTTGAAGAATCGATCTTCGGATCGATGATCGTGCCCGGAGAACTCCGCCAGGCGGAGTGTGCCGCGGTAGGCTCCGTTCGCGGCAGACCACCGGCCTGCCTCGCGGGCACGCAAGCCGTGCGAAGGGAGCGCAGGTCATGCGCAAGGTCGCGTCGATCACGGCAATCGTTGTCGGCATCGTGATGGTGGTGGCCGGTGTGGTCACCTGGGTGGTTGTCGGAAACACATTGTCGGACCAGAAGATCGTCGTTTCTCAGGATGCCGACTGCCTCGCGGGAGATGACGTGAACGGACCGTTCTCGGCGTATTGCCAAGCAATGGTGATCAACAAGCACACAATGGGCATCACCGGCGGCAAGACGTATTCGGAGCTCGCTCGGGATGACCCGAATCGTGCGACGGCGATGGACTCAGCATTCTTACAGGCCTCGCTGTTCACGTCGGTCGTCGCGTTCGGCGTTGCTTTGATGGCGTTCGTGGTGGGTGTTGTCCTGACGCTGATCGGCTTGGCGATCAGGGCTCCGGCCGACATCGGTACCCACAGCGAGCCGCTTACGCCCGCCTGAACCCGCCGGCGGCTCAGCGTTGCGATCCCGATCGGATCCCCGTATTCGTGGCGGGGTGATAACGGAGAGGCCGAGGCGGTGCTCGTGGTCGGGCTGAACACCGGGTCATCGGTGCACCGCGGACCTGGGCGCG
Source organism: Mycobacteriales bacterium (assembly GCA_038322925.1). Classification (GTDB taxonomy): domain Bacteria; phylum Actinomycetota; class Actinomycetes; order Mycobacteriales; family Nakamurellaceae; genus Nakamurella. The sequence goes on along the minus strand of JBBQGJ010000530.1, from coordinate 2,769 downwards.
TGCAGGGGTAACCCGACGACCACCCTCCGGCTCACCCGGGTCAACCTCACGGATGGGCAGCTTTGCCCACAACAGACGTCATGTCATGTCGCGACCGGCGCTTGCGTCGGTGTTTACTCGTGGCGGCGCAGCGAGGCGACCCGCTCGGCGATCATGATCGTCGGGATGTTGGTGTTGGCCGACGGGATGTTTGGCATGACAGACGCGTCAACCACCGACAGGCCGTCCACGCCGAGCACGCGGCAGTGCGCATCCACGACCGCGCCCATTGCGCAGGTGCCGACCGGGTGGTGGTAGCTCCACACGTTGGCCTTGATCCATTCGTGCAGCGCGGCGGGGCGGGGTTCGACACGCTCGGCCCCGCTGAGCTTGCGCAGGGCGGCACCGGAGATGGTGGCCTCGACCCGGTCGATGGCCTCGATGAGCCGCGGCAGGTCAGTCTGGTCGTCGAAGTAGTTGAGATCGATACCGCCCTGGAGGTGGCCGCGGGAGCGGGGTTTCAACAGGGCCGCGCCGATGAAGAAGACGTGCGGTGCTGCGTGATCGCTGGTCGGGAATGGGCCTCCGACCAGGATCTGCAGGTCGGGCGGGTCGCTCACCGGATCCGCCATACTGCTGTGCAGAGTGGCCACGAGCTGGAACGGTGGGACATCCCTCGGCGGACCGTAGTAGGGCAGATCGATGCTCACAGCGGGGTGGTGGTCGATCAGGTTCATCCCCACGCCGGGCAAATGGATACCGGAGCGCCGCAGCAGGCCCGGCGAGTGGTAGGTACCGGCAGAGACGATGACCTCACCAGCGGAGATGATCTCGTCGTCGGCCAGTCGAACACCGCTCGCGCCACCGCCCGTCATGACCATCTCTGCCACCGTGGCGTCGCCACGAACTCGCAGGTTCGGGCGGATCCGCGCCGGCTCGAGATGAGTCAGCGCGGTGCTCATCCGACGGCCGCCCACCGCATTGACCGGCAGGGGGGCCACACCCACCGCGTACGGAGCGTTGTGATCGGCGATCCCCGGGATGCCCGCCGCCCGTAGGCCTTCGAGGGCCGCCGCGGCAAGGGCCGACTGCTCGGCGCCGAGATACCGGCGGATCGGCACCGGCCCGACGGCACCGTGATGCACGGCCGCCGGGAAGTCACGATCGCTTTCCAGATGGACGAAGCTCGGCATCACTTCCGCGAACGACCAGCCGGGTTGCCGCCAAGCGTCATCATCGAACGGCGAACCGCGCAGCGCGAACGTCGCATTGACAGCCGAACTTCCCCCGACAACGCGACCACGCGGCAGTTGCAGCACCCGGCACCCGAAGTGCCCCGTCAGCCCCCAGTCGTGGGTCGCGATGCTCGGCCCGTGGACACCGTCCAGAAGGTCGGCGGGAACCTGCGACGCCGGATAGTCCGGCCCGGCCTCCAGCACTAGCACCGAGCACGCTGGATCCTCGCTGATCCGCGCTGCCAGAACGCACCCCGCGGTTCCTGCTCCGACAATGATGACGTCATACCCGGGGACCATCGGTCAACTCTGACCGGTTTCAGATCGCCGGGCCAGTGCGAAACTCGAACTGCCGAGCCGCCTAACCTCAGCATGCGAAGCCGCGGCTAAAGCGGTACTCGTTCAGGGTATTGGACCGTGTTCAACGCTCTGACCAGCACATATGTGGGCCCCGTGGGACTCGAACCCACAACCCGCGGATTAAAAGTCCGCTGCTCTGCCAATTGAGCTAGAGGCCCCTCGTTGGTACCGCTTGCTCACCCTGTACACCCTCTGAGCTGGGGCTATACTTAAGCGGTCCGTCTTCAGTTGTTCCCGATCCTACCCACTACTACCGCTCAGACGTCGTCATTATCCGGGAGATAACCGGGAGTCGCAGTGGCTCGTCCTCCGCACCCTGTCGGCACGTCGGGCAATGTCCGCTCATACCGTACGGCCTCCGGCTGGCGGAGCCGGACGACGGTCCGAGACTACGACGGCGAGACGCGGGAGATTCAACGAGCGGCGCGGACGAAAGCTGAGTCCCAACGCAGGCTGGCAGTAGCCCTCCGAGACCGAGTCCACTCGGACCATGGTTTAGAGCTCACGCCAGACAGTCGAGTGGCATTGCTCGTCGACCGGTGGATGGCCGACTTCGAGGGTCAGGGCAAAGCGCTGAGGACCGTAGAGCAGTACCGCTACGCCATCGACCGGTCCGTCCTTCCTGGCCTCGGCGCGCTCCGCATCAGGGAGCTGACCGTAGCGACCTGCGATCGCTTCCTGCGGGCCGTCGAGACCAAACACGGCGCTCCCGTGGCCAGAACTACCCGGTCGGTCCTCTCGGGCCTCTGCGGCTACGCAGCTCGGCGCGATCTCATCGACCGTAACCCGGTCAGAGACACGGGGGTGATCAGCACCAAGCCCAAGAGCCCGCCACGCTCGATGACGATCGAACAGGTGCACGACCTCAGGGCCGCACTAACGTACGACGACCTAGCGATCCGGCGAGACATCCCAGACTTCGTTGCGTTCATGCTCGCGACCGGGCTCCGCATCTCCGAAGCCGCCGCGGTGGTGTGGGGCGATGTCGACCGACAACGTCGCACCGTCGCCGTCCGTGGGAACGTCGTGCGGGTCAAGGGGATCGGCCTGGTCGTTCAGGCGGATGAGTCGAGCAAGCTCGGTGTCCGAACCCTTGACCTTCCCGAGTGGGCAGTCGAGATGCTCGGAGAGCGATACGATTCAGAACTTTGTCCAGCCTCCTGTCCTGTGTTTTCAGCCCCAAGGGGTGGGCTGC
>JBBQGJ010000529.1:0-4588 GCA_038322925.1 Mycobacteriales bacterium | reverse complement strand
GTAGCGGACGAAGAACACCTGGATGCCCAGGGTGACGGCCAACCCGGGGACGATCACCGGGGCGAGCAGCAGGAACTGCACCGCTCTGCGGCCGCGGAACCGGTACAACCCGATCGCCCGCCCCGCCGGGAAACCGATCAGGCAGGCCAGCACCGCGACGGCCGTGGCGATGCCCGCCGAGGTGCCCAGGCCCTGCAGGATGTCGGACCGCGGGTCGACCAGCAACCCCACCCCGCGCAGGCTCAGCTGCTGCGGGAGCAGGTCGGGGTAGCGCCATTGCCCGGCGACCGACCAGATCAGCAGTGGAACAAGCGGCAGCAGCACCGCGACCAGCAGCAGGCCGACCAGCAGCCGCCGGCCCGTCCGCACCGAGAGCGGCCGCCGGGCAACGGGTTCGGTGACTTCCTGGGTGGGAGCCGCGCCCGCGGCCACCCGTCGCGACGTGGTGGTCACAGCGACCTACGGGCCAGGCGTCCGGCGATGAACAGGTAGGCCGCGACCATCAGTCCGCTGAGCACCGTGATCAGCACCGCGACGGCCATGGCTTCCGGCCGGGCGGTCAGGTCGGTGGCGTTGTTGTGCTGCAACGCCACCACCGGCAGGGTCGCAGGGAAGGGCCGGCCGAGCAGGTAGGGCACCTCGTAGGACCCGGCGGTGAACGCGAACACCAGCACCGCCCCACCGGCCACCGCCGGCGCGATGACGGGCAGCGTGACATGCACCAACCGCTGCCAGGGCCGCGCGCCCAGGCTGCGGGCGGCGTTTTCGAGGTCGTCGACGCCGCGGCCCAGCGCGGCCAGCGCGATGACCGTCAGGAACGGGGTTTCCTTCCACACGTAGGCGGCGATGATCGCCCAGCCGAACTCGTCGCCGGTCAACGCCGGGAACGCCGCCGGGGTGTCGGTGAACCCGGCGGCGTGGCTGACCCTGGACAGCAGCCCACCCTGGGACAGCAGCAGCAGCATGCACAGCGCCCCGACCAGGTGCGGCACGGCCAGGTTCGCCTGGAAGATCCCGCTCACCCAGTTCCGGGACCGACCAAGGCGGCGGATCAGCAACGCGGCGGACACCCCCAGCACGGCCGACAGCACCGTCGGGATGATCGCGATCCGGGCGGTCAGCAGCAGTGCGGCGCGGACGGCCGGGTCGGTGAACAGGGCCTGGTAGGCGTCCAGAGACAGCCGCCAGTGGGGCAGGAACGGTTGGTAGCCCAGGCTCTGCGCAACGGCCTGGGTGATGCCGGTGAGGAAGAAGACCGCGACGATCAGCATGGCCGGGGACAGCAGCAGCGCGATCCGGAGCCCGCGCGGCACACCCGGCCGGTGCCCCTTCGGTGGCCACGGCGTCGCTGGCCGCACCCGGGTCGTCGCGGCGGGACCGGCGTGCGGGTGACGGGTCTGAAGCCGCGGCAGGGTCATTGCTGTTGCAGGACTTTGGTGGTCCAGTCCTGCTCGATCCGGGTGAGGTACTCGGCGGCGAGCTCCGGTTGCACGTTCTCGGTGTGGGCCGTCAGGGGCAGCACCGACGGGTGGACCGGGACGGCGGCGAACTGCGCCTGCACTTCGGGGCTGGTCTTGGTCACGTCGATCCCGGGATAGACACCTTTGATTTTCAACAGTTCCAGTTGGGTCTGCGGGTCCTGCAGCACGTTCGCCAACACCATGGCTGCGGCCTGGTGGGCGGCGTTGGCGGGGATGGCGACGAAGCTGCGGTTGCCGATGTTCCCGCCGGCCAGCACGGCCTGTCGGGTGGTGGCCGGGTACAGGCCCTTGTCGACCTGGTCGCCCACGGCGCCGGGGCCGTAGGTGAAGAAGGCGCTGATCTCGCCGTCGCTGTAGAGCTTCTCGACGGCGCTCTGGGACTGCGGGTAGGTTTGTCCGCCCCGCCACAGGGACCCGGCGATGTCTTTCAGTCGTGGCCACAGCTGCGCGGTGGCGGTGGTGTATTTGGCTTCGTCGAACGGGCCGGCCAGGGTTCCCGGCCCGCCGATGGTGTCGTAGAGGAACGTCCGCACGGCCATGGAACCGGTGAAGTCCGGCGGTGCCGGGTAGGTGAACTGGCCGGGGTGCGTCTTGGCCCAGCCGAACAGTGTCGAGACGGAGTCCACGTCGTCGGTGCCGAGTTTGGCGCTGTCGTAGACCAGCGCCGAGTCGGCCTGCTGCCACACGGCCTCGCAGCCGTTGACCGGGATCCCGAAGTCGGCGGCGACAGCGGGATCGGTGAAGTCCACGAACTGGGAGTTCGGCAGGGTCTTGTCCCACCCGCAGGACCACAGGTTGGCCTGCACCCCGGTGGCGAAGTTCTCCCCGTTGACCCAGATCGCGTCCACCGACCCGTCGCTGGTCCGGCTGGCCTGCACCTCGCCGAGGACCTTGTTGACCGCGTCGACGGTGTCGGTGATCTTCACCTGGTTCAGCGTCACGCCCACCTTGCCGAGTTGGTCGACGACGTAGCCGGTGACGAAGGCGTTGAGGGTGTCGTCGCCGCCGTACATGTACCAGTTCACGGTCTGCCCGTTCGCCTGCGCCAGCACCGCGTCCCACTCCGCGGACACCCCCGCCGGGGCTGCGGACGAGGTCGAGGTCGAGGATGTGGCGGTGGTTCCGGCGGAGCTGCAGGCTGTGACGGTCAGGGCCAAGACCGCGGCCAGGGCGGCGAGGCGGGTGGTATGGGTCGGGCGCATCAGGGTTCCTGTCTAGCGGTGGCGCGGCGGCCTGGTGTCGATCGGTCGCCCGCCGAGTGGTTGGGTGCTGCTTGGTCGGGGACGGGTCGGCGCAGGATCTGTACGCCGTAGGCGATGCGTTGGGCCGCGGTGAGGGCGACGGCGACGGTGAACACCCACGCGATGAGTGCGGCGTGGGTGGGGAACAGGCAGAACAGGACGTACACGACGACGGTTTCGGTGCCTTCGGCCAGTCCGCCGACGAACCGCAGCGACCGTTCGTCGCCGAGGCTGCCGCCGCGGCGTTCGATCAGCGACGACAGCGCCAGGAACGCGGTCCCGGACACGTAGTAGGCGGTCAGCAGCGCCAGCGCCGCGACCCGGGCGTCCGGCACGGCCACCGCGACGGCCAGGACGAAGCCGGCGTAGATGCTGAAGTCGGCGACGATGTCGAGGAACCCGCCGAGGTCCGTGGCACCGCGGCGCCGGGCGACCGGGCCGTCCAACCCGTCCAGCAGCCGGTTCGCCAGCCACAGCAGCAGCCCGAGGGTCCACTGCCCGAACCCGACCGCCAGGCAGGCGCCGACCCCGGCGACCCAGCCGGCGCCGGTCACCGCCAGCGGCCGCACCCCGGCCGCGGCCAACCGGCCGCCGACGGCGTCCAGGGCAGGGGCCAGCAGCCGCCGGGCCGGCCGGTCAAGCATCGACAGCCGCCCGGTCGGTGCGGGCGCTGCCGGGGGTGTGCCGGATCCGGTTGTTCGTGACCGGGGCCAGCGGGAGGAGCTTGCGGAGCGCGATGTTCTCCCGCGGGTCCAGCACGCCGTGCTGCACGCAGGCCGGGACGAGCTCACCGGTTTCGGGGTGCGCCATCGCGTACGAGCAGGCCTGCAGCCGTTCCTGGGTGGCCCGCAGCCGCGGATCGGTCAGCTCCTCGCCGCGCTGCATGGCCGCCCAGGCCGGCTTTACGGCGTCGGCGTCCATGAAGGAATGCATCACGAAGCTGACCGGCCGGACCCGGTGGGTGAGCGGCGTCAGTATGCCGACGGTCCGGACTGTGCGGGCCGTCCAGCCGGCGAACACCACCGCGACCGAGGGGTGCCGGGTGATCACCCGGGCGAGTTTGCCCAGCAGCAGCGGAATCGGGGTCCCGGAGAAATTCACCCCACCCAGGTACCGGTAGAACACGTCCCGGACGTGCAGGTCGACCGGGTCCTCATCGTCCAGGATCGGGTACCAGCGGTCACCGACGTAGAACCCGTAGGCGGTCCGGTTGCACCGCTCGTCGCCTTGCTGGAACACCCGGAACGGCAGCCTGGTACCGGCGCCGGCCTCGATCTGCGCCCACACCGCGTCCGCGCTGACGTCCCGGTACCCGTCGTGCCAGCGCCGGTCGTCACCGACGAACGCGGCGGGTTGGAACGAGAACATCCCGAACCCGTAGTCGTGGCACTCCCGGATGACCGCGGCGATCTGGTCCACGTTGCGGGGGGTCACGGTCATGTTGTGCGCCAAGAAGTACCGCACCCCGTGGTCCTTCTCGAGCCGGGCGAACATGTCCGCGAACCGCTGGCGGTACGGGTTCAGCGAGATCTCGTCGGGGGGGCGTTCGATGCCGCGGCGCCCGAACATCAGCATGTCGAAATGCCCGGCGAAGGACAGCCGCGGCAGCCGCGGTGTGCCGTCCGGGCCCAGTGCCAGGGCCAGCAGGTAGTCGTCGTCGAAGTCGCCGTGCGTCATGCTCATCGGTTCCCGGCCGTGCTCTCGCATGATCTGCAGGGTCGCCGCGTGATCCTCCGGTGGCAGCAGGCTCACCTCGCCGCCGATCAGTTGGGCGTGTGCCCGTGGGCCGCGGATCTGGTGCAGCAAGGCCATCTGCTCGCTCACCTCGGAGCGGGTGTGTTCACCGCTGATCGCGACCCGGTTCGC
>JBBQGJ010000528.1:0-4591 GCA_038322925.1 Mycobacteriales bacterium | reverse complement strand
CGGGCCGGCTCTCCTTCTTGTACGTGTCCGGCGAGGTGGGCATCGGCGGCGCTCTCGTCGTGGACGGTGCCGTCTTCGGTGGCCGGCACGGGTGGAGCGGCGAGATCGGGCACACCGTTGTCGATCCCGGTGGACGGCCCTGCCGATGCGGATCCATCGGCTGCCTCGAGCAGTACGCGGGCAAGGACGCCCTGATGCGCTCGGCGTCGATGGACCTCGACCAGCCGATCCGAGATCTGCAACGAGCGGCCGGGGCCGGCGATACCGAAGCACTGGCCGCACTGGCGGATGCGGCGCGGGCGCTGGGCACCGCCCTCGCGAACGCGGTGAACCTTATCGATGTCGAGGACGTCGTGCTGGGCGGGATCTACGCGCCGCTGGCGCCGTTCCTGGTTCCCGGGGTCGAAGAAGTCCTGCGGTCGCGGGTGTTGGCCGCACCGTGGTCGAGGCTCCAGGTGCACCCGGCGATCATCCGCGACGATGCCGCGCTCATCGGGGCGTCGGCGGCGGTGCTCTCGGACGTCATCGACGATCCCAGTGGTTGGCTCGAGAACTGAGCAGCCGGCGTCGGTCTCCGGACGGCGACCACCATCGCTCAGCCGGTGCTGAGCGGCAGCCGCAACCGGCCACCCCGCCTGCCGGCCGCCACCCGCTCCTGCGACACCTGGCCGTACAGCGTGCTGCGCTGGCGGGTGGGCCGGCCCGCGGAGGCCGCAATGGCCTCGAGATCGGCGACGGTCTTGGCCGAGCCGTGTTGTGACCCGGCCATTCTCGAGATGGTCTCCTCCATCAGGGTGCCGCCCAGATCGTTGACGCCGCCCTGCAGGACCGCCCGGCAGCCGTCGGTGCCCAGCTTGACCCACGACGTCTGGATGTTGTCGATCCGGCCGTGCAGCAGCAGCCGAGCCATCGCGTGCACGGCCCGGTTGTCGCGCAGGGTCGGGCCGGCGGACGCCACGCCAGCCAGGTAGATCGGCGAGTTCTGGTGCACGAACGGCAGTGCCACGAATTCGGTGAAACCGCCTGTGCTGTCCTGGATCCGGGCCAGCAGCTGCAGATGTGCCACCCAGTGCGCCGGAGTGTCGACGTGCCCGTACATCATCGTGGAACTGGACGGCAGACCGACATCGTGTGCGGTGCTGACCACTTCGATCCAGGAGGCGGTCGGCAGCTTGCCCTTGGTGAGGATCCAGCGCACGTCGTCATCGAGGATCTCGGCCGCCGTCCCGGGAATGGAATTCAGCCCCGACTCACGGGCCTTCACCAGCCAGTCGCGGATGGAGAGCCCGGTTCTCGAAGCGCCGTTGACGATCTCCATCGGCGAGAAGGCATGGATGTGCAGATCCGGTTGACGGCGACGGATCTCGGCGGCGATGTCGAAGTACGCCGTACCGGGCAGGTCCGGATCGATCCCGCCCTGCAGGCACACCTCGGTCGCTCCCACCTCCCAAGCCTGGTCGGCCCTCCTGCCGACCTCCTCGAGGGACAGCGTGAACGCGTCCGCGTCGGTGCGCCGTTGTGCGAAAGCGCAGAACCGGCAACCTGTGTAGCAGACGTTGGTGAAGTTGATGTTCCGGTTCACCACATAGGTGACGTCGTCACCGACCACGTCTTGACGAACATCATCGGCGAGGGCGCACAGTGCATCCAGTTCCGGACCGTCGGACTGCATCAGGTCCAGCGCCTGCCGGTCGCTCAGCCCGGCCGGGTTCCGCTCCGCGGCCCGCAGCGCGGCGCGCACGTCCGCATCGAGAACGTGCACCGGCGCCCGTGACGGCCGGGCCGATACCTGCTCGCGCAGCACCTCCCAGTCGCCGTAGGCGGCGTCGAAGTCGCTGCGCGTTTCCGTTCGCCGGCCCTCGGTGTCGATGGCGGTGTGCAGATCCAGCCGGCCCACCGACCCCCAGTCCGGGTCCGGCTCCTGCCACGGAATGCCCTGCGGCACAGCGTGTTCAGCGGCCAGACCGGTCCGCGGGTCGGCCAGCGCGGCGACATGCCGGAGGACTCTGGGGTCGAGCCAGGGCTCGCCGGTCAGGGCGTAGCGGGGGTGCACAGTGAGCCGCTCCCGCAGCACGAAGCCTGCCGCGGCGGTCAACTCGGTGAGCGTGTCGAGCTGCGGCCAGGGCCGTTCCGGGTTGACGTGGTCCGGCGTGAGCGGCGACACCCCACCCCAGTCGTCGATGCCGGCCGCGATCAGCCCGGCCAGTTCGTCGGGGGCGGACAAATTCGGCGGCGCCTGGATGCAGACCGCGGGCCCGAGCACCATTCTCGCCACGGCGACGGTCGCCAGGTACTCGTCACGGCCGGCGTCCGGAGCGGACCGCATCGCGGTGTCCGGCTTTGCCAGGAAGTTCTGCACGATCACTTCCTGGATGCCGCCGTACTGCCGGGCCACCTTCCGGATGGCGAACAACGATGCGGCGCGATCGGCGATCGTCTCCCCGATCCCGACCAGCACCCCGGTGGTGAACGGGATCGTGCTGCGACCGGCGTCCTGGAGCACCCGAAGCCGCACGGCGGGATCCTTGTCCGGTGAACCGAAGTGCGCGCCGGAGGGCCGGGTGAAGATCTCCGTGGACGTCGTCTCCAGCATCATGCCCATCGAGGGAGCGACGGGCTTGAGCCGTTGCATCTCCTGCCACGTCATCACACCGGGGTTCAGATGCGGCAGCAGCCCGGTCTCCTCCAGCACCCGGATCGCCATCGCCCGCAGGTACGACAGGGTGCTGTCGTAGCCGTGACTGTCCAGCCACTCCCGGGCCTGCGGCCACCGGTCCTCGGGCCGGTCCCCGAGGGTGAACAGCGCCTCCTTGCACCCGAGAGCCGCTCCCTGCCGGGCGATGTCGAGGACCTCGTCGGGCGACAGGTAGGCGGCCGGGAGCCGGCCCGGAACGGTGACGAACGTGCAGTAATGACAGCGGTCGCGGCACAGCCGGGTCAGCGGGATGAAGACCTTCTTGGAATAGGTGATGACGCCCGGCCGGCCCGCACTGGTCAGCCTGGCATCGCGTACCCGGGCGGCACTGGCGCACAGGTCCGCCAGGTCCTTTCCGGTCGCATGGAGCAGCGCACCCGCCTCGATGACATCCAACGTGGCACCGTCACGGGCCCGGCGGAGTGCGCGGCGCAGCGCGGACGGACTTGGCGCAGCGGGACCGGGTGCAGAGGGACCGGGCGCCAGACGACTCGGGTCGAGCGGCTCGTCAGCCATTGAGCCTCCTTGTCCCGAACCCAGGCGCGTGCAGTCGCAGTTGCCGGGTAGCGGCAATAGTGCCACTACCCGGCGGCGGAGTCCGTCGACTGGTCCATGACGTGGATGGTGGCCCCGCCCGGGTCCCTGTAGGTGGCCAAGAAGCCGCCGGGGATCTCCGAAGGTTCTTCGACCACGGCGAGTGACTCCGGGCGGGCTGCGTGGAAGTCCGTGACGCTGTCGAGCACGAACGCAGGTCCGAGCGGGGCCTTGGGGTCGTTGGCGTCGAGCATGAGCTGTGTGTCAGTGCCAGGCAGAGCGAGGGCGACGGTCGCGTCTCCCTCGCGCCACATCTTGGTGAAGCCGAAGCCGTCGCGGTCCGGCGGTTCGGGGCGCGCCCGTTCGGCGAGGTCACCGTCGGCGAACTGGCGGGTGCTGCTGCGGTCACCACGGGCGCGATCTATCACCATTTCGGCAGCAAGCTGGGGGTGTACGCCTTCGTGCGGAAGGACGTCGAACAGCGCTTGTTGGACCGCATGGAGGGCGCCGTCGCGGCGGCCGCGTCGGATCGATCGGCGGCTGTGGGGGCCGCGCTTCCGGTCGGATTCGACTTCGCCGTCGGCAAGGGCCTTCTTCACCTTTCGGGAGCTCTGCCTCCAGGATCGGTCAGCGACCGGTTGGCGGAGATGCTGAGCGGATGGACGGCCCCGGCGTCCCCTGTCCTTGGGCGCGTGCTGGCGGCGGCCTGGCGCGCGGCACTACTTGCGGTCGCCGAAGGTGCTGAGCCACAGCAGGCTCGCGCTGCGCTGCTCGCAATGGAGTTCCGCATCCCGTCGTGACCGCGGAGCAATCCCCCCGTAGTTCAGCATGGGCCGCCGTCTGCGCGGATGCTCTGGCAGACGGGGATACAGGCTTCGGTGTATGGTCCGCGCTATGCAGATCTTGACAGAGGGGGCGGTGCTGGCCAGGTTCGGCTGGGCGTTGTCCGATCCGACCCGGTCCCGGGTGCTGCTCGAGCTGCGGGACGCGCCCGCTTATCCGGCGGAGTTGGCCGACCTGCTCGGTGTGTCACGACAGGCGCTGTCGAATCATCTGACCTGCCTGCGGGGTTGCGGCCTGGTGGTCGCGGTACCCGAGGGCCGGCGGGTGCGGTACGAACTGGTCGACGACCGGTTGCGGCATGCCCTGACCGACCTGCTCGGGGTGGTGCTCGCGGTCGATCCCGAGCACTGCGCCGCGGCCGCTGGCGCACCGGGCGAGTGCTGCTGATGGCTACCGAGCCCGCAGCTACCGTGGCGGCCGACGTCGCCGCTCCCGACGTCGCCGCTCCCGACGTCGCCCGGCGGCGGGTGCTGGCCACCAGGGTGCGTTGGTTCGTCGCCGCGACCATCACTTACAACG
>JBBQGJ010000527.1:0-4615 GCA_038322925.1 Mycobacteriales bacterium | reverse complement strand
CCGAGGGCCATGAAGGCGCCGCGGAACGGGTGGCCGTCGACGGTCCCTGCGACTTTGACCAGTCCGCGGGTGCCGAACAGGGTCGTGGAGTTGGGTAGTTGGACGCAAATCCAGGTATCCCCGGTCCGGACCTTGCGCAGTCAATTGCTTGCCGAAATGGGCGAGCCGCCGACTGCTGAGCGGTCCGCTCAGATTATCGGCCTGGCCGGCGGTATCCCCTTCCTGGCCGTTCATCTCTCGCCGTCGTTGTCTTCCGCGGGTTCACGAATCGGGAGATCGCCAACCAGTTGGTCCTGAGCGAGAAGACCGTCCGCAATACGTTGAGCGGACCTACCACAAGATCGGCGCGACCAACCGGGTCGGAGCCAGCCTCTATGCGCTGCAACACGGCCTGGTGACAGTCCTGAACTAAACGGAATAGGAACCAGCGCACGTATTCGACGGGTTTATCACCGCCGGGCGCGCCGACTTAGCCGCGTCCGCGAATGCTGCACCATGGGACCCTCGGCCAGCATTTCGAAATGTGTGCCATAACCAGATAAGTCGACCATTCGCCCCCAGGGCGCAGAACACGAGCGACAGGGTTGCCTTGTCATGGATCCGTTGCCACCCGGCGACCGAACCCGGCAACATCCACCGATTGCAACCGGTGAAAGAGCGCTTCGTTGGCTACAGCAGGCCCAGTGCCCGGGCCCGTTCGACGGCTTCTCGCCGGTTCACGACGCCGAATTTGCGGTACATCGACCGCAGGTGTGCCTTGACGGTGTTAACCGACAAATACAGTTCGGCGCCGATCTCGCCGGCTTTGAGCATGGTCGGCAGGTAACGCAGGACGGCCTTTTCGCGGTCGGTGAGGTGGTCCACCATGACCGGCACTGCGGTGGCTGCCGTGGTTTGGGTGAGTTCCCCGGTGAGGTCGGTGAGGAACTTGGTGCATGGGTTGGCGAGCTGCCGGTACCGCAGCAGTAGATCGGGTAGCCGGCTTCCGATAAGGGTGAACGGGCGCCGAATGTTCTCCGGCTCGGCGAGTTCGATCGCGGTCGTGATGGCGGATGAGTCGCGGTGCTGGCGCTCGGCGATAACGGCCTGCAGCAGGTGCGCGGTGACCGCCTGTTCCCGGAAGGGCCATCCGGGTTGCAGCAAGGGTTGCATCATGTCTTCCGCGGCCGGTAGTCGGTCCTGGGCGAGCAGTGCCCTGGCCAGGCAGACCCGTTCTGCCGACGATACAAAGCTGGTCTCGAGCCCGGGGGCGGCGATCCGATCACGGACGTGTTCTGCTCGCCCGGCCAGCAGCAGGGTCTCGGCACCGGCGATGGCGGCCCAGCGGGTTAGCAGATCGGCGGCGTCGGGGGTTCGCCGAAGGCCTTCGGTGACCCGTGCGTCGGCGCTGATGGCGGCGCTGAGGTCGGCGCGGCTGACCGCGACCTGGATGGTGGCGATGCCCAGTGCCAGCCGTAGCGCGCGGTCGGTCTGGGTCCCGGTGGCTGACAAACCCATTCTGAGGTGACGTGCGGCCGCGTCCGACCGGTTCCGGGTGAGTTCAACGAGCCCCGCGGACAGGTACGCAGCGAGTGCTTGTGGTTCGGAAGTCCAGCCGTGCCGTTCGGCGATCTGCAGGGCCTCGGCGGATCGGCGGGCCGCCCGCCGGCACCGTCCGTGCAGGACGTCGACCAGGGCGAGGTGCCCAACGGCGTTGAGCTGGGGGAGAAGCAGCCCGAGTTCAGCTGCTGTTATTGCCGCGTTGTCGAGGGTCTGCTCAGCGTCACTGAAGTTTCCGGTCCAGAGCTGGGCTCCGGCCAGGTTGACCTCTGCGATGACGCGGAAGTACCGCGCGCCGGGTAGCCGGTGCCGAGAAGTAGCGTCCAGGACCGTAACCGCATCGGCTGCCAGCCGCAGGGTGGCGGCGCTGTCACCGCGGAACCGCGCAGCGCCCATCTCGAACAGGGCGATTGCGGCCTCCGCAGCAGAGGTGATGTCCTCATCGCCGTCGGGTAGGAAGCCCCGGGCCTCGATGGCGTCCCGGTGCATGCCGACGTAGTCATGTCGGTGCAGGTGATAGGCCGCGGCGGCCAGCAAGGTCAGCAGTGTCGGCTGGTCGTGGGCGGTCCTGGCCAAAGGCTCGATGGCTGCGGCGAACGCGGGTGCCTCCGGGCTGAGGATCTTCTGGATGACGGTCAGCATGGTGCGGCCCGCGGCCTGCGGGTCGCCGGCCAGGATCCAGTGCCGGATTGCGTCGATCGGTGCGGCGTGGCTGGTCGCCCACTGGGCTGCCCGTCGGTGCAAGCCCGCGGCCTGTTGCGGCTGTTCAAGGGCGAGCCGGTGCTGCAGCAGCCCGCGCAGCAGCGGGTGATAGCTGAACCACTCGTTCCCGGTGCCGAGCCCGACGACGAAGGCGTTCGCCGCGACGAAGCCATCCAGCATCTGCTGGCTGTCGGCACGCCCGGTCAAATGCTCGGCAAGCGCGCCGCTGATCCGGTCGACAACACTGGTCCTGAGCAGGAAGTCCCGATTAGCGGTCGACAGACGGTGGGTGACCTCCCCAACCAGGTACTCCGCGACCGAGCGTTCACTGCCGGAGAACCGCTCGATCCCGCCGTCGATGTCGGCGGGGTCCAGCGACATCGCGGCCAGCCGCAGACCGGCGGGCCACCCCTCGGTGCGTTTCCGCAGGACCTCGATCTGACCGGCCCGGAGCTGGCACCCTGCGGTGGCAAAGAGCTCGGCGATCTCGTTCCCGGTGAATGCCAGGTCCTGCGCGCGGATCTCGGAAAGGAGCCCCTGCACCCGCAGTCGGTGCAGGCTCAGGTTCGGGTCTGCCCGGCTCAGCACCACCAGGCGAAGCGTGGGTAGTTGTCGGTCGATCAATTTGTCGACCGACTCGATCACCGCCTGGTGGGTGATTTCCTGGAAGTCGTCCAGGACCAGGATCACCGGTGCGGGAAGCTCAGCCAACCGGTCGAAGGTCTGCGACAGTTCGGTGTTTCCGAACTCCGCGGCCGGGGTGATTTCCCGGATCGGGCTGCCGGGAGGAACCCCACCGCTGGCGATGAGCGCATGTAGCACGTTCGTCCAGAACGACTGCGGGTCATCATCGGAATCGTCCAGGGACAACCAGGCAACCCGGGCGCCGCCAGCGACACCGGACAGCGCCCACGACGCCGTGGTCAGCGTCTTACCGGCCCCGGGCCCGGCAGAGACCACGGTCAACGGGCCCGCCGTGGCGGTGGTCAACCGTTCCGCGAGCCCAGGTCGCTGCACCAAACCGGGCGGCACCACGGGCGGTCGGGTCTTTAACGCCAGCACCGACACCCGACTCAGCAACCGACCCTCATCACAGTTGGACTCCCCAAAACCCTCGTGTCTGAGGTCAGCTGCAAAGACTAACGGCCAGGGTACTGAGCACTCGCTCGTGACTACGGCTGGTGGAGGTATCGGTCAGCCGGGCGCGACCCGCCCCCCCGCACGTCAACCAGGCTTCCGGGTCGCGGCGGCCAGGGGGAGTTCTCAGTCCTTGGCCGGGTGCACCGCTGACGCACCCAATCCGCTACCGACGGCGATCAGCGGGGCTTCCGGCCCGAGGGCGGCGCGGAGGCTGAGTTGGTCAGCGCGGCGGCGAGGTAGACCCGGCCAGCTCCGGTCCGCTGGATCAACGCGGATAGTGATGGCTCGGAACGGATGACCGCCACGGCGTCGATCGTCGGTGCCGAGCCGGGTATGGATCCACTGGACCCACTAGGTCGGTGTCGCCTGCTGTCCCGGGCTCCCCGGCGGGACCGTTGGGATCCGCCCGGTCACGAACAGGGCGCCGATCGCCACCAACGCAGCGAGGGCGAACGCGACCTGCAACGCCTCGAGCCGCGCTGTCGCGTTGATCTCCGCGATGGCCTCGGTCTCGGCCTGGCTGATCCCGGCGTTTGCGAAGGCGGCCGTGAGTTGGGCGTCGGAGACGAACGGCACCCCACCCACCAGCTGGGTTGACAGTTGCGCCTTCACCGAGTCCTGCACCCGGGGGCTGTCGGCGACGCCGGTTAGTGCCGCGGTGCTGAGCGTTGCGATCAGGACGGAGCCGATCAGGGCGGTGCCCATCGATGCGCCGAGGTTGGTAGCCGTGTTCTGCAACCCGCCGACCTCCGCGGTTTGGCTGTCCGAGACCGCAGACACGGTGACGGCGCCCAGTTGTGACGCCAAAGCACCGAGCCCGAGTCCCATCAGCAGCATCGGAACGGTGGTCACGCCGGCGTTTGCTCCTGGGTCCATCCCGGCGACGAGGAAGCCGATCCCAACGATCATCAGCAGCAGTCCGATCCGCACCACCCGACGTGGGTTGGCCCGCGGCCGAATCTTGGGTATACCGATGGCCGCGATCAGCAACGCGATGGACAGCGGAACCAACCTGACCCCGGTCTGGAAGGCGTCCAGGCCCAACACGATCGACAGGAACAACGGCACAGCGAAGAAGACGCCTGCCTGGATCCTCGACTTTCGCAGTTTTGACGCCGTGGAACACAGGGTTGCGGAATCCCCGGACGAATGGGGACTTTTTGATGGCATGAAATGAATGCCATTCCCACGGCGCGCCTGCCGGGCATTTCATGGAATGGGGCGGAACATTGGT
>JBBQGJ010000526.1:0-4631 GCA_038322925.1 Mycobacteriales bacterium | reverse complement strand
CGATCGCGGCCGTCGATCAGAGTCCCAGCCCCGTCGAATGGTTCGTGCTCAACGCCGAAGCCAATGTCGACCCCGATCTGACCGCCGTCGATGCCCTGGAGCAGTTGCGCCGCGATCTGACCGGGCGCGGAATCGTGTTCGCGATGGCGCGGGTCAAACAAGACCTGCGGGATGATCTGGAGGTTGCGGGATTCTTGGACCGGGTGGGCGAGGACCGGATCTTCGCGACCCTGCCCACCGCGGTCGACGCGTTCCGCAACCGGTAGCGCATCCGGGCCATGATGACGACACCATTGGTAGCTGCGAACGGAACTGGTGGGTGACCGTCGTAGGGGTGCAAATGCGTACCCCGCAGGAAGCGAACGGGTGGTGCGATGCGCAAGGGTTCGACGCCGACCACTGCTTCGCCAAGATGATCAGCAGCGCGCTCGGACCGGAAGGGACGACCTCATACCGCAATTAGCCAGCGGCCGCGAAGCAACACGATGGAGCTCGGCGGCGGGTTCTCGCCAGCCCGATCTTCACGCCGCACGGATTCCTCGCCGTACGGATTCGTGCTGCACTACGTCATCGACAACACGCAACCCGGAGCCAACCTCGACGAGATGCTCACCTGTGTGCCCGCAATTTTCCAGACGGCGGGCCTGCTGGTGACCGGGGGCCACAGCTGATGGCGTTGGAACTCATGCAGCAGGCAGACCATCGACCCAGAGACGTCACCGCGATTCCGCTCTACCGCGAAGAAGGCCACGACGTCGCCGATAGCCTGATCGCGCGCTGCCGGGGCATAGGGTTCGGCGGTTCTCTGATGGGAGTTTTCGACGGCGCCCATGTTGCCGGGCTCTTTCCCGCAGCCCAGCGACCAAGCGTCCGCCGGCGGCGCGGGCGGTGAATCCCGCCAACGGCATGGTGCGCCGGATGCTCTTCGACGGACTCCGGCAAGATTTGACCGATTGGGTGAAGGGCTGGGCCCCCGAAATCCCGGTTCAGGAAGCCGCGACGATCGCGCCACGGTGACGGTCAACGCCCTGCGCGGAATGCGAACGGCAAGCACACTGTTCCACGCTCCAGATGGCGGCACTTCAGAAAAGCAATACGTAGCGGAATGGTTACGCACCTTCGCTTTTCGCCTTGAATCTTTGCGTTAGACAGTCGTAGCACACCTATCGGCAATCCGCGATGGCACGCGTAGTCCGGTGAACGTCTTATTCGCCCCATGCGAATACGACACTTGCACTCAGCAGCGGTCACCTTTCGCCGGACGAAATTCGAGAGGCTCCCGATTTGACGTCGGCTTACCGCCACGGCGCGGACGAGGCATGCGAGGAGTGCGAGGCACGATTACGCCAATCGTCGACCTCCGCTCCGGCTACGGGGACCTGGCCGAACTCGCAGGAACGGCGGCGCAGCCGACCGGGAATCACGAAGCGCACGATCCCGCGGTTACGAACGCATACCGCGTCCTCAGCAGTGACGGCTCGATCAGCTTCAAGTTTCAGTGGCACGACCCGGCGGACGACCGCGACCCGATGGAGATGTTGATCGGCGACGGCATCGAATTCGACGGCAACGACAAGGCGTCTCAGGCGCAACGTCTCGGACCTCCCGAGCTTGAAGCACTATTCAACAACGCGCCCGCCGAGGTGTGACGACCGATTCGCGGTAAGACGTCCATGAGCCCGCCGGGAGCGCTGCCACAGCATCGTCCACGCGACTCCAGTCGAACCCAGATCGTGCCGTCACGACGCCTGGCACCGGCGCAGACCAAAGGGCATTCGCCCTGCTGCCTGTAGTGGCATCACGGCTGGGTGCTGGCGTGGTCGTGCGGGAGGGCGGCGGTGATCGCGGGCAGGAGCAGGTCCAGGCCGCGGTCGAGTTCCGCAGCGCCGTCGTAGGCGGCCAGGGCGGGGGCCAGCGAGCGGAGCAGCGGGAAGTCGGACAGCGGGAGCCGATGCAGTCCCAGCCGCAGAAAGTCCTCGGTTTCGTCGGGGCGGTCGATGAGTTCTTGCACTTCGTGAAGGGCGTGGCCGTAGAGGAATCCGAAGAGCAACCGGTAGACGTGCAGGGCATTCACAGTGCTGAACCCGGCGTTGGTGAGCAGGGTCAGGATGTCTTCGAGGGGTCGCAGCATGCCGGGGGGACGGCGTCCCAGCGGGGTGGTCAAGGGCCGGGTGACGATCAAGGGAACCGCGTTGGGGTGGGCCAGAGCTAGCTCGCGGAACGTGAGCGCTACCGCGCGCAGTTGACCGGCCCAGTTCGGGTCGGTGACGTCGATAGAAAATTGTGCCATGACGGTCTCGGCGACCCCGTCCAGCAGGGCCGCCTTGTCGGGGACGTGGCGGTAGAGCACGGTGGTGTCGCGGCCCACCGCCTCGGCCAGGCGCCGCATCGACAATGCGTTCACGCCGTCGGTGTCCACGATGTTCAGCGCGGCAGCCATGATTCGTGGCCGCGTGACTTCGCCGTTGTCGTGACCACCGGGGTTCTGGGGCGGCGTGACTGGCGGGTTTCCCATGGTTGCGATCGTCCCTTTCGGGGTATGTCCAACAGTGTCAGTCGACAACTGATGAAGACGTTGTAGGTCTACACCGTTGACACCTGGCGACGCAAGGCGTGTACCGGACGTTCATCGTCACCGTCGGTCGTAGCCGACGGCCGTTGTACACCGAACACTGCATCACTCCGCCCGGTGATTGAACGTCCGCCGGACACACGAGATCACCGTCGCACGGGCGGCAGAAGTAAAGGGAGTCAAGGAATGTCAGCATCGCGTGCCATAGGGCACACCAACCGGACCTGGGGTCACCGATCAGCGGTCGCCGCGACGTGCCTGTTGGTGGTGACGGCGAGCGCCTGCGGGCAAGGCGGCGATAAGCAACAAGCGTCTGCAACCGAGGCGGCCACCACCACTACCGCGGACGCAGCGACACCGCCAGCACCGCCGCCCGCGCCGGGGCCTACCGCGCGGACCTACACCGTGGCATCCAAGGACACCCTGTGGGCCATCTCAAAGCAGTTCTATGGCGAGGGCGGAAACTATCAACGCATCGCCGACGCGAATGGCATCAAGGATCCAGACCTGATCTACCTCGGCCAGGTGCTGACGATCCCGTGATGCTGCCGAGCATGCGGCGGACAAACCAGGAAGCGGGTAGCACGACCGTTCGACGAACGGGGCCCATAGCCGCCGAATAGCCGCTTCCCCGACAGATCCAGACAGCGTTGGCCAACAGTCGATGCGCACATTGACCGTCTACAGCGTTGACAGCAAGCTCCGCGGGGCGTGTACTTGAGGTCTAGAACACCGTGGGAGGTGCGGACATGTTGGTCGTCGTGGGATTGATCATCGTGCTGGCCGCGGCAGTCGTGGGTGTCACGGGCGTGCTGACCAATGCCGGTAGCGCGCACTTGCTGACCGACAACTTCGCCGTGCTCGGCTATCACGTCACCGGCTCGACGGGCACGCTACTGCTGTATGGAATCGTCGTCGGCGTCGTGGCAGGGGTCGGATTCAGCGTGCTGCTGGCCGGAGCGCGTCGCGCCGCATCCAGGGGCCAAGACGCCCGCCGCGAGCTGAAGCGCTCCGCCCAGAGTGACACCGCGACCAAGGAGCCGGTTCGCGACCGGACCGATGCGCCTCGGCGCGGCGATGTGATGGCCGAGGCTCCGGGGAACCCTGACGAGGCCGACACCGATCGACGCAAGCCGTCGCTGCGCGAACGCTGGTCGCGCCGCTCGACCAAGAACCGTCTTTCCGACGTTGCGTCCGCACAGACGAGCTCGACGAAGACACCACACTCATGACCTGGGGGTGCAGCCGCCGGACAAGCCCTAGCGGGAACGCTCGAACTCATGAAGTTTGTTGTCCCGGAAGGGGATTGTCCTGATGCAGTGGTGGGGTTGGTTGATTCTGGTCGTGGCCGTCGTCGCGGTGAGCGTTGGTGTTCTCGTCGCCGTGCAGGCTAGGCGTAGGTCGGGCGGTGTGATCATTGCCGACTCCGAATGGTCTGCCGGTGACGACGAGACGGGAGGCCGCTCGGGATGAGCGTGCTGATGCGGTGCAGTGAAATCACCAAACGTCCGGTGGTGACGATGGCGGGTGAAGCCGTAGCCCAGATCAGGGACGTCGTCTACGCCGCTGACGGCGGCGAGGTCGCTGGGTTCACCCTCGCCGGTCTGGGAGTGTTCTCCGGCCCCCTCGATCAGGGACTGGCGTGGGGTGCGGTGGCGGCGCTGGGCGCCGACGCGGTCATGATCGTCGACGATACGGCTCTCGCCCCGCTACAGGGGGTTCTCGAACACGCCGACGCGTCGGCTCGCGGATCATCCGGCAGCGACGTTCTGGGCGCGCAGGTGCTCACCGATACCGGCACGGCGCTGGGTACCGTCGTCGATGTCATCGTCGACGTCGGACGCGGACGGTGCGACGTCACCGGCTATGAGATCGAATCATCGTCGGAGGCATTGGGACACAAGGGGACCAAGGTTCTCGTTCCATTGCCCGATACGCTTGCCGCCTCTGGCGAGCACCTGATGGTGCCCGAGAGTGCGACCGGCTTCGTGCGGGACGACCTGGCGGGTTTCGGTGCCGCGGTCGAGGCATTCCGCGCTCAACTGAAAGGCACCCACTG
>JBBQGJ010000525.1:0-4645 GCA_038322925.1 Mycobacteriales bacterium | reverse complement strand
TTTTCGGCGTCGACGACGGACTCCAGCGCGGCCTGGTAGGCGTCCAGGACACGCTGCCCGGCGGCGCGGGCGGCCTTGATGGCCTGCTCGTTGAGCTCGCGGATCTGTTCCACGCTGGCCTCGATCGCGCCTTCGGCCTGCGCGGTGGCGGTCTTGACCGCGTCAGCGGCCTGCGCGGCGACCGTGTTGGCGGATTCCGGGAGATCGGTGGCGTTCTCGGCGGTCTGCTTGTTGGTGGTGCTCATGGTGGTTTCTTCCTGGGTTCGATGTGGGGGTTTGGGGTGGTGCGCGGCGGTGACAGTGCCGCTGCAATGGGAAAGGGTTCGGCCCCAGGGCCAGGCCCGTACACCATTGCTGCTAGTCGGTACACAACATGCGGTACACAACATCATCTCAATAAGGAGCGAGCCATGCTAGCTGCTGCTGTCGTCACCGACACGAACCGACCGCCCGTCTACACCGCGTTCCCCGACCCAGAGGTCGGCCCGGGCCAGGTCGAGGGGACGGTGCTGGCCTCGGCGGTGCACCGGGTCGTCCGCGCGGTCGCGGCCGGTCAGCATTACAGCCACGCGACCGCGCCGCCATTCGTGCCCGGTGTCGACGGGGTCGTCCGGTTGGCCGACGGGCGCCGGGTGTACACCGGTCTGGCCCGGCCGCCATGGGGCATGCTCGCCGAGCGGGTGGCGATCCCGGCCGGATTCGCGATAGAGGTGCCTGCCATGGTGGATGATGCCGAGGCGGCCGCGATCGTCAACCCGGCGGCCTCGTCCTGGATCCCGCTGCGCCGGCTGCTGCCCGCCGCCGGCACCGTGCTGGTGCTGGGCGCCACCGGGACCTCCGGCCTGCTCGCCGTTCAAACGGCGCGGGCCCTAGCGTTGGGCGACATGCCCAGCGCCGGCGCCGGGAAGTTTCCGGCGGCGCCGGAGACGAGTACGTCGATGTCGCCGAACGCCTCGTGCGCGGCAGCGAGCGCCGCACCGGTGGCCTGGACGTCGCGCACGTCGGCCGCCACGCCCATGGACTCGGCCCCGAGTTCCCGCAGTCGACGAACGGCCGCGTCCACCTTGTCCTGCGACCGACTCATCACCGCCACCCGCGCACCGGCCGCAGCGAAACCCTCCGCGATGCCCAGGTTGATCCCGCTGGTGCCGCCCGCGACGAACACGGTTGCCCCGGTGTAATCCACCATCATCTGGCCTACGGTCCGATCCTCTCAGTCACGAAGGACCCGCCCGACACGCGTCGCGGTGGAGCCCCTCAGTCGTTGGAACACCGGTCGGCGAGGGTCGCCGACAGTGGTGATGACCCTGCGCAGGTCATCGGAAGATCAACGTCACCGAAGTTCCCAGGTGGCGATCTGGTCGAGCCCGTCGAACCCGTTGCGATCCCGGGCAATCGCGTGGTTGGTCCGGCACAGCGAGCGGGCACACCGTCCATCTCGTGGCGGGCACCCCGTCTGCTCCGCAGCCCGGTGCCGCACGCGGCCGCTGGGCGATTCACCTGCTGACTCTCCCGAGAGGTCAGCCGGCTGGGTTCTCTATTACGCGGCTGTGCAACTCGGTGGTGAGCCGGTGGATCTCCCTGGTCAGCTCCGTGTTGGTCTTGAGTTCAAGCTCTTGCTCGGTGAAGTCGTGGTCGGCCTTCGCCTGCTGGAACGCCGCCTGCCGGTTTTGGCCGATCATCACGAACGTTGACAGGAAGATCGCTTCCAGCGACACGATCAGTGTCAGCGTCGGCCAAGGCTTGGACTCCAGGAACAGCATCCAGACCGCGAACAGCGCGAGATGCAGGTAGACGAAAGGCATCGACCCCGCAAATGCGGTGATCCCGTCGGCGATCCGCAACTGAAGGCTGGCGGCCCGCCGCGCCTGTTCCTCAAGGACGGCCGGATGGTGCTTGAGGCTGAGCGGGGGACGCAGGTGAACGTGCTGATGATCAGCCACGGTGAACTTCACCGGGGGCGGGTTCGACTGCCGGGCAGGATGTCTCGATCGTGGCCAAATCGGGCTCCTGGGTAGTGGATGGGTTGGTGGAACTGCTGATCGTGTGTGGTGTTCCGGGTTCGGTGTGGTTCACAGCCGCTCGTTGATCATCATGGCCATGCCCATCCCGCCGCCGAGGTCGAGGTCGACATTTCCGCCGCGGGCCAGCGTCCTGGCGGGACCGCCTGGACCGGGCGGTAGCCATGATCTCCGGAGAACAACTGTGACCTTCATCGAACCGGCGACCGCGTGGTCTGGTCGGCAACCCGGTTCTCCCGGCGCTTGCTGCGCTCTTGGAGATGCTGCAGCAGCGCCGGGCTGACCGGTGCCGGCTGGGCCGCTCTCACCTGTGCTCCGTGCCCGGCGCGAGCCGCCGCGAGTCGTGTGACGGCGGCGGCGTCGCGGAGAGCGCTGGCGGAACTGGCCGCTCGGGCGGCGGTCATGCGACCAGCCGGTCCGCCTCCTTGCCGACCTCGCGCAGGCTGAAGCCGGCGAAGATCTCGCTGACCCCGCGGCAGATGGCCCACACGCCGACCAGGGTCACCAGCGTGAGCAGCGACTGCGCCCAGGAGCGGGCTGCCCACACCCCCAGCACCAGCTCGGAGATGCCGAGCAGCAGCCCGGTCCACCACCATGGCAGCTTGGGTGCGGCGAGCGCGCTGACGATGTGGATGGTGCCGAAGACGATCAGGTAGCAGGCCACCATGATCGACACGACGTGGAGGATGATGTCCGGCCAGGCGAAGGTGGCGATGCCGGCGGCTATCCCCAGGAGGCCGCCCACGATGGACAGCCAGCGCATCGTGCGCACCCGGCTGGCCGCCACGAGCTGCGTGATGCCGCCGAACAGGAAAGCCACGCCGACGAACGCCGCCACCGCGACCAGGCTGCCCACCTGGTAGGACAGCACGAACATGCCGAACCAGATCCATAGTGCGCCAAGGGCCAAGAACCACCACCAGGCAACCGACGCGTCCCGGGCGCCGGCCCGGATCGTCTCGCGCAGCGGGTCCGGGGTCTTCCCATCACTGGTCATTGCAACTCCTTTGGGTGGGCCGCGCCGGCAGGGCGTCAACCATGCCTGCCAGCCGCGGCGCGAATGCTGAAAGAGACCTGGGCTTCGCGGCCACCGGTCCCATGGGGGGACTACGAGTTGGCGGCCTTGGCGAGCTGGTCGGCGTAGGCGCGGGCGTGGATGGCGTCGAGCATCGCCAGCTGCGCGTTCTCGACCGCCGAGTCGGCGAAGTCGAGAGCTTCGGCCGCGTCGGCTTCTGCCCAGTCCGCGCCGTCGGCGGAGACCTGGGCGTCCACCCAGCGGGCCCGCATATCCATGTTCGCCTTGACGTCACTCCTCTTCGCCGCGGCGTCAGCCTTCAGCTGCGCCCACTTCGCCCGAGCGCTGTCGGCGGCCTGCGAGACGTCCTGCCGGGCGTCCTGGACCGACTGGTCCAGGTCGGCCTGAGCCTGATCGATCCGCTGCCTGAGCTGCGCCTCGGACTCGGCCGCGGCCGCCTGCACCGCCGACTTGGCCGTCGCGACCCGCTGCTGCAGATCATCCAGCCGCGTGGAGAAGTCCGTGTGCCGCGTCATGAGCTACCACCTTCGTTGGTTCCGGGCCCGGTGAGACCCTCTTGTTGAATATCGCCAGTCCTGACGATATCGTCAGGCAGCAGGGTTGGTCAAGCCCTCATGGTGAAGACATGACGAAATCCTCAGTTGGATGCTCGACGGCGATCGGGACCCTGGTGGAGCGGACCACGGTCATCGACTCCGGCAGTGCTCCGACCCGCCGCTGGATTCGGTCCTGACGGGTCGGGTATCGCGCCGGCGGCCACCCCCAGCTGCTCCTCGGTCACCTCCATGGCGGCACGTTCCGACGCACCCAGGGCGGTCAGACCGGTGCCGAGCCAGGTACCCGGCCGCCAGGGCGGGGTTCACGCAACGTCATGCCACAGATTGAATGACCCTGGAGAAGCCGTGCGCTACCGGCAAGTACCCGGGCTGACCTACCCGCTGTGGTCGTTGATCGGGACGTCACCCGCGGGCACCTGATCGCACCTGATCGGCGGGCCTGAAATCCGGTCCCGCGCTGTCCGTGCGCTCGCCGTCACCATGCCGACGAACCCAGGACAGGTCGCCTCGGACCGCCGTCACTTCGCGACGATCTGCGTCACCGTGGGCGACCGAACCCACCAAGAACCCATCCGCTTTAGCGACGGTTCTCCATCGGGCGAGTCTGACCGTCGGACCCGATCACCAATGGTGCTATGCCTGCATCTGGATGCGCACTTCCCTCGTCTCGACGGCGCTGGGGATACGCAAGCGCAACGCCCCTGGTCGGCTGGAGAACCGCAGTGGGGTGGTCAACTCCATCTGCCGGATGACGAACTCACCACTGACGACTGTGGCGTCAGTCAAGTCTTGATGAGGAATCCGTCAGTTCTGACTGGAACGCGTTACGATGACGGCACGTACCCGCACGACGCGGCGCAGTGAGGAGATGCCATGAGCCAGACACCGACTCCGACGGCAAACCGACTGGACCGGCGCAAGGCCCGGACCCGAGCGGCCCTCATCCGAGCGGCGCAAAACCTCATCGCACAGGGCCGGACGAACGTGTCCATCCTGGAGATCACCCAGGCCGCCGACGTGGGCATGGGGTC
>JBBQGJ010000524.1:0-4660 GCA_038322925.1 Mycobacteriales bacterium | reverse complement strand
CACCGCACGTACAGGCCCGTGATGACCTGCCCTCCAGGCGTGCGACTGCCTGGACACCCCAACGGCGAGCGGCTGCGCCGGCGATCATCTTCCGGCGACGGGTCGGTCGATGATGATCCGATGACGACGTTGCTACTGGTGGTTGCGCGGCCGGCGGCGTTGGCCGTGTCGTTCCTGGGCTCTGGGCTCAACATGCGGGAACAGGTCGCGGCGGCGTGGTTCGGGCCCAAGGGGTTCGCCGCCGTGGTGTACGGCCTGATCGTCCTGGAATCGCAGATCCCCGCCGCCGACGAGGTCTTCCACCTGGTGGCGGTCACCATCGTGCTGTCCATCCTGGCCCATTCCTCCACCGACGTACTGGTCGCCCGCTGGTTCGACGAACCCACCGAAACACCGCACTGGCACGAGAAAACCACCTCCAGGCTGCGCTCGTTGCCCGACCGTCGCGCAGCCGACGAAAGTTCACCCGCGCCCGCCCCGGAGCCCCCACGGTCGCTCCCCGAGCCGGAGCCAGACCGCTGACGACGGTTCCCCGGCCGTGCTGCGGCGCCTCGCGCTATTTGACGCTGACTGAACACCTATTTAGCATACTGATCATGTGTTCAGCTCAGGCTGCGTCGGCGGATCTGACGGCGCGCGCCCGGATCCGCGATGCCGCGGTGGAGCTGATCGGCCGGGACGGGTTCGCGGCCGTGAAGATCCGCGCCGTCGCCGAAGAGGCCGGCGTGTCACCGGCGTTGGTGATCCACCACTTCGGGTCCAAGGACGGGTTGCGCGCGGCGTGCGAGCAGTACGTCGGTGATCGCATCCACGCGGCGGTCGAGCAGGCGGCCGCCAACCTGGAGCCCTATGACCTGTTGAACGAGATGTCCAAGAAGCTCGAATTGGCCCGCCTGGTGCCGTACCTGCTGCGCGCCCTGTCCGACGGCGGCGAGCTGGGCCGGCGGCTGTTTGATCGGGTGGTCGAGGACACCGAGCGGTACCTTCGGGCGGCCGCCGCCCACGGCACGGTCCGTCCGACCGGGGACGAGCGTGGCCGCGCCGAGATGCTCGCGACGTTCAGCCTGGGCAGCCAGTTGCTCGCGCCGTACCTGGTGACCGCCGACACCCCCGAGGGCAGGGTCCGGGAGTTGCAGCGCAGGTTCACCGGCCCGGTCCTGGAGATCTTCACCCACGGTCTGTACACCTCCACCGACTATCTGGACGGGTATCGGGAGTACGTGCGGGACAACGACGGCGCCGGGGTGGCTGCCCGCGGGCCGAGCCGGCCGCATCGCACCGAACCGAACGCGCCCGCCGGTGACCCGCCCGGCCCGATGACCGGCGACCAGGGTCCGCCGTCCCGACCCGCCGCCTGAACCACCACACATCGCGGCCACCTCTCCCCGACCCCTTCCTGCCCGGCGCGGGTCACCCGGCCCCGCGGGTCGCCGCTCGTGGGAGCCGTGATCCTCCGGCACGCCCACCGATTGACCATCCACTACCGCGAAAGACAGCAGTCATGACCCTTGACAACAGCGCCGCGCCGAAGCCGGCCGGCCACAACAGCGTCGCGGCCGCCACTCCCGCGTCGAGGTCCACACCCGCCGCGGTGGGGCGGTGTCTCGTCGCCACCGGCCATCGAGGTCGCCGGGGTGGTGAAGACCTTCGGCAGCGTCAGGGCCCTGGACGGGCTCGACCTGACCGTCCGAACCGGTGAGGTACACGGCTTCCTCGGACCGAACGGGTCCGGGAAGTCGACCACGATCAGGATCCTGCTCGGCCTGATGCGCGCCGACAGCGGTGACGCACGCGTCCTGGGCGGCAGCCCGTGGGCCGACGCCGTCGCCCTGCACCGCCGGATCGCCTACGTACCGGGGGACGTGTCGCTGTGGCCGAACCTGTCCGGCGGGGAGGTGATCGACCTGCTGGGGCGGTTGCGCGGCGGACTGGACCTCGGTCGGCGGGCGGAGTTGCTGGAACGATTCGAGCTCGACCCCAGGAAGAAGGGCCGCACCTACTCCAAGGGCAACCGGCAGAAGGTGGCGCTCGTGGCCGCGCTGGCCTCGGACGTCGAGTTGCTGATCATGGACGAGCCGACGACGGGACTGGACCCGTTGATGGAGGCGGTGTTTCAGGATTGCATCCACCGCGAACGCGAGCGGGGACGGACCGTGCTGCTGTCCAGTCACATCCTGTCCGAGGTCGAGGCGCTGTGCGACCGGGTGAGCATCATCCGCGCCGGAAAGGTGGTGGAGACCGGGACGTTGGCGACGTTGCGGCACCTGACCCGGACCGCCATCGACGCGGAAACCCGGCAGCCGCCGACCGCGTTGTCGACCGCGCCGGGGGTGCACGATCTGGTCGTCGACGGGCCGCGGGTGCGCTGCGACGTGGACACCGCCGACCTGGACGCGGTGATGCGGATCCTGACCGACAGCGGGCTGTTGTCGCTGAGCGCGTCCCCACCGACCCTGGAGGAACTGTTCCTGCGGCACTACGGCGAAAAGGTCGACCGCACTCCCGATCTCGACCGCCACGGCGCGCCCCACCCCGGGGTGGCCCCGTCGGTGCGGGGTGCGCGATGACCGCCATGACAGCGCCGTCCGGTGCGCCCGTGTCGGCGGTGCCCTCGCGCCATGGTGGTGAGCTGGTCGGGCTCTGGGCGCTGGTCAGGCTGAACATCCGGCGTGAGCGGATCCCTTTGCTGGTCTGGATTCTCGGGTTGAGCGCGGTGGCGGCGTCGACGTTCTCGGCGATCGCGTCGCTGTATCCGCAGGAGACCGAACGGGCCGCGCTGGCCGCGTCGATCACCACCAACCCGGCGTTCTTGGCGATGCTCGGCCCGGTCGGCTCCACGTCGATCGGCGGGCTCTCCGCCTGGCGCATCGGGGTGCTGGCCTCGACCATGATCGGGTTGATGGCGATCTTCACCGTCGTCCGGCGCAGCCGCGCGGACGAGGAGGCCGGCCGCACCGAGCTGCTGATGGCCGGGGTGGTCGGCCGGTCCGCGCAACTGGTCGCCGCGGTGCTCACCGCCGGCGCCGCGGCGCTGATCGTCGGGTTGGCGGTGGCCGCCGCCGGTATCGCCCAGGGCCTGCCAACGACCGGGTCCCTCGCGTTGGGTGCGGCGTTCACCGGCTGCGGGTGGGTGTTCGCCGGCGTCGCCGCGATCACCGCGCAACTGGCCGAGAGCGCCCGGACCGCGACGGCCATCGCGGGCGCGGTGCTCGGCGCCGGGTATGCGATCCGGGCCGTGGGTCACACGGTCGACGGGATGGGATGGTTGCAGTGGTTGAGCCCGCAGGGCTGGGTGACCCGGGTGGACGCCTATGCCGGCGACCAGTTCGCGGTCCTTGGCCTGTTCCTGCTGGCGTCCCTGGCCGAGGTCGCGGTGGCGCTGATCCTGCTGCACCGCAGGGATGTCGGGTTGGCGTTGTTTCCGGCCAGGCTGGGCCCGGCCGGGAACCCACGGCTGAGCTCCGCCGGTGCGCTGGCGGGCAGGTTGCACCGCGGATCGTTGATCGGCTGGGGCGTCGGCTTCGTCGCGTTCGGCGTGATCACCGGCGGGATCGCCGCCAGCGCCGGTGAGCTGATCACCAGCAGCCCGCGGCTCGCCGCCATCATCGCCAGGCTCGGCGGGGCGGGGGCGCTGATCGACACCTTCCTGGCCGCCCTCGGCGCCTACGCCGGCCTGCTCGCCGGCGGGTACGTGATCTCCGCGGTACTCAGAATGCACACGGAGGAAACCGCCGAGAGAGTGAGCCCGGTGCTGGCCACCGCGGTGGGACGCGGCCGCTGGCTCAGCGGCCACCTGGCGTTCGCGTTGGGCGGAGCTGTTGCGCTGCTGGCCTTGTGCGGCCTGGTCACCGGACTCCTGCACGGCGTCCGGGTGGACGACCTGACCGCCGGCCTCGGCAAGGGGTTGGCCACCATGCTCATCCAGATCCCACCGGTGCTCGTCATGGGCGGGGTGGCGACGGCACTCTACGGGTGGGTACCCCGGCTGTCCGCGGTGGCGTGGGTGGCGCT
This sequence comes from Mycobacteriales bacterium, assembly GCA_038322925.1. Classification (GTDB taxonomy): domain Bacteria; phylum Actinomycetota; class Actinomycetes; order Mycobacteriales; family Nakamurellaceae; genus Nakamurella. The sequence continues at coordinate 649 of JBBQGJ010000524.1, read as the reverse complement.
CGGCCTCGCCCTGGTGTTCGGGATGCTCGGCCGGCTGCTGCAACTGCCCCAGGCGCTGCTGGACGTGTCGCCGTACACCCACATGCCCGCCCTCCCGACCGGTGACATGCAGTGGGGAACGGTGCTCGTCGAACTCGCCGTCGCCGTAGCTCTGGTGGCGGTGGGGATCGCCGGGTTCCGGCGCCGGGACGTGGTCTGAACCGCTGCCCGGCAGGACTCACCGCACCACACCAACGGCAGCCACGTCCGGGCGGGTCAGTACCAATGCTGTCGGTGGCCGACCTGATGACCCGTGGCACCCAGGACACCGAGCACGAGGCCCATCGTGATCAAGATGCCGCCCAGGACCCAGAGGACGGGAATCCGGAGCACAATCCCCCCGAAAAACAGAATGGTGCCCAGAATGATCATGCCGGTCCCCTTTCGGGCGGTGGTACGGGCGACATACTTGGCGGCTCGCCGACGAACCGTTCGACCTGCTCCACGACAGGTACGGCGCTGACGCCGGCCGCGAGCCGCTCTGGCCCGGGCATGTTCTCGACCGGCGTGATCATGACGAGCTTTCACCGCCTGTTCCTGGAACCAACCCAGCCGAAAACTCATGATGCCCGAGCGTTTCACCGATCCTCACGGGCGCTATAGGCGGCAA
>JBBQGJ010000523.1:0-4661 GCA_038322925.1 Mycobacteriales bacterium | reverse complement strand
TGGTGCAGCAGATGCACCAATCACTTGCCACCGCGCCGGGTCGGCGTGTCGCGCACCATGATGAACTGAACAGAACAATGACCCGAGGGCGCGAAGGGGGCCGGCGATCAGCGCGACCAGGCGCCCGAAATACGAGCAGGTTGCCGACGACCTCCGCGCCAACATCACCAACGGGACTTACCCCGTCGGCGCCGCTCTGCCCTCCGCCGCCGCGCTCATGGCGTCCTACCAGGTGTCCGTGACCGTCGCCCGCGCCGCGATCAAACAACTGCAAACCGAGGGACTGGCCGAGGGTCAACCCGGCAAAGGCGTCTACGTGATCCGGGAACCCGCACCGGGGGAGCCCTCCGCTGAGTTCGTGGAGATCACTCGGCGGATCGAGGACCTCCGGGACACCCTCGGGGCGGCGATGACCCAACTCGACGCCCGGCTGACCGCGCTGGAGCAATCGCTGCACCGCTGACCTCCGCGGTCACCGCGTCGATCCGCCCGACGACCTCCGCGGCCCAGCGCTGGACGTCACCGCTCAACCGAGCCAGCTCCGCCAGCACCTGCTCTCGCTCCTCATCCCGCACCGATCCCCACACCCTCTCGTCAGGCATCACAAGTCGACCTGACACGACCCTGCTTGCATGGCCCACACCTCCAACAGGGCACACTGAGGGGCGCATTTGGACACTCGGGGGTGACCCAACGGTGGGCAACCAGCAACTGGCCGCGGTGATGACCGAAGCCGGCTTCCTCGACCGCAGCGGCACCATCGGACGCAAACGCTTCGCCCGCGCCGTCACCGACGGCACAACTCACTGTCGCACGGATGACGATGACCGTTGGTGAGCAACGTCTTTGGTGGTGCAATCCTTGGATTGTGCCGACGCTGGAATCCTGATTTCCGTTGTTGGGGCTGTCAGTGTGACGGGTAACTGAATAGGAATCGGAGTCACGCAACCCGAGCTGGTCCGCTCAGCTCAATTGTCGCACTAGTGATCCAAGGTGGGACCTTGCCGGAATTGTCACGATTTTACCAACAGCACTGCGGCGGCGGGGTGACGAGCGCGATCTGATCCCGCGGTGGAAGGACCTGCCGTCAGCGGCACGGGACGTGGCCACGGTGATCGACTTGTCCGTTTACCGCTCGGCCGCGTCGTGATTCGTTCTCTTGCTCGCGCCGGGGGTGGCGGTGGTGGCTGCCACGGTCAGCGAACCCCGATTGTGCGGCCCGATCTCGGTGGTCAACCTTCCGAGCGGAAAGGGGTCGGGACGTGACCCGGCCGATCGGTCGCCCCGCGCTACGGGTACTTGGCCCAAGCGACGCGGAGCGGCGCGCGCTGCTGGAGGAATGGGTGTTGCGGCAACGCGCGGCCGGGCTGTCGGCCAAGACGATCCGCGAGCGCATCGCGGTAATCGGTCGGCTGCCCGATCCCGCCCATCTCACACCCACAGACGTCGATCGGTTCCTGGCCAATCCGGCATGGGCGAAGGCAACCCGGGCGACCTACCACGGCGCGATTCGCGCGTGGTGCCTGTGGCTGGTCCGCACCGGACGGCGGCCGGATGACCCCACCTTGATTGCCACCACGCCCAAGGTCCCCAAGGGTAGACCGCGCCCGGTCGCCGACGAGCACCTGGCCGTCCTGCTGAGCAGCAAGATGTCGGGCCGAACCCAGGCGATGATCCTGCTCGCCGCGTACGCCGGCCTGCGGGTCAGCGAGATCGCCGCGATCCGCGGCGAGCACGTCGACGTGATCACTTGCACGATCGCGATCACCGGCAAGGGCGAGAAGACGCGCTACGTCCCGCTGCATCCGATCCTGCAGCTGCTCGCGACGAAGATGCCCCCGCGGGGCTGGTGGTTCCCGTCCTGGGTCGGCAACTGCCAGTACGCGGCCGGCGGCCCCGTCTTGGGTAATTCGGTCAGCGCCTGCGTCTCGAAGGCGATGGATCGCGCCGGCGTTCCAGGCAAGCCCCATTCGCTGCGGCATTGGTTCGGCAGCACATTGAAGGAATCGGGTGTGGACTCCCTGGTGATCAAGGAGCTCATGGGCCACGAGTCTCTCGCGACGACCGCGATTTATGTTCGGGTTCCGCTGAGAATGCAATGCTCCGCGGTGAACCTCTTACCTGATGTCCGGCAACTGTCTATCCCGGCGGGGGTTACAGCCCTTCCCCAGAATGTGGGGGCCACTTCCACGGGCCCGGCCCGCTATGTCGCGGCGATTTGAAATTAGAAACGCTTGGATTCCGCGATTACATCTGCCCTCGACACGCCAGGGACTTCGCCGATTTCGCACGGCAGACGATGGCCATCACCGCCCCACCCCCAGGGGTAGGGTCGGTCGTCACCGTGCGACGACAGGACCGCACCACCGGGAACGCGCCCGGGTAACCGTTCAAACAAGCAATCTTTTCCGTGGGCAGACCGCTCGTGGGGCCGTGGGTGCTCGGAAACCGTTGTCGTGTGCTCAGCGAAACCGTTTGCCTCAGAAGCGCTCTCGGGCGTGGGTGACGGGCACCCGCGCCGCGTCCCGTCGTGTCGCTCGTTGACCTCCAGAACGGCTCGGGTCAGCTTTTGAGCCGCGTGCTCAGGGTCTGGAAGAACTTTCCGGAGGTCTCCCGGACGAAATTGGCGTGCGCGGTGAACAGGGTGCTGGCCCAGTCCACGCCGGTCTTCTTCGCTGCCTCCTCCTCGAGATCGAGCAGGCCCTGCAGCACCTTCTCGTAGCCTTCCAGCCACAAGTCGAACCCCTCCAGCCACAAGATCCCGTTCGCCTTGGCCTGGGCAGCGACCTGCTCGCTCAACTCTTCGACCCGCGTCGCGGCGGCCTCCAGGTCGGCGCTGACATCCGGAATGCTCATCATCTCAGTGATCCCTCTCGTGGCCTCACCGCGGCCGGCGCCGCGGCGGTTGCGTGCGCCTCCCGCTGCTCCGGCCGAGCTGCGCCCGACGCGTTTCTGGTGGTCGTAGCGCAACCAGATTCAACGCTGCCACGTCTGGGGTGTTCTGTCATCTTTCGTCCCATTTCTGCGCCTGCACACGAGCGAACACCACGGGGTGCGCGGTCGTCGCCGTCGAGTCAACTCGATCAGCGCCTTCGGTCATCCAGTGGGCGGATGTTCTGCAGGTGGGTCATCCGGGCCGGAGTGGGTCGGCGGCCGCAAGCTGGCCCCTCGGGGACTCGTTGCGCGGCAGCAGCTGTCAGCGGCAGCCGACGCGCTGCCCCGGTGTCGAGCGTCCGTAGCTACCCGGTGATCGCAGCGCGCAGGGTGACCGGTAATCGCGAATCTCCTTGTCGCGGAGCACCAGCGGGATGCAGATCCAGAACGACGATCCCCGAGCGGATCCCGGCGATGACAGCGGTGTCCCGGGTCGCGACGGTCGAGGGTGAGGCCGCGGACGCAGACGGCGCCCTGCTGTGCCGGACGACACCCGTTCAAAGGCAGCCTTTCTGGACGGTCAACGATGCCTGGGCCGACCTGACCCAGCGACGGCAGGCTCTCCGCCGCTGTGTGCCATGAATAGCTGTGCGAGATGCGACGGGAGGGATCCAATGTGGAATGCGCTCCGAACGCCGGAGGCTGCACCGCGGGCGCGATATCTCCGTCGTACGGCGATGGTTCACCAAGCTCTGCCGCCGGAACCTCCGGTAATCCGTTCGGGTGTGGCTCAAGGTGTCGAGCACTACGAGCAACGGGCGCCCGACCGCGTCAGCGAGCAGCGCGCTTCGTCCTCCGGGTACCTCGACTGGTATCGAGCAGTTTCGTCATGACGGATGACCACGGGTTGGACGCTGTGCTTCATGGCGTCCAACCGTTTCACAACGGTCGTGCAAGGTCGGTGATGATCCGGTCAGCGGGTCCGGTTCGGGCGTGTCGATATCCGCTGCCGGCTCAGAGGTGTACGTTTTCGGGGTCGCCGGCGCGGGCGGCTGCCAGTCGCAGCGGTCGCGTCAAGTGGTGCACCGCCGGATACCCCAAAGGTGCAGTGGCGTCGTGCCTGTCGGTGAACTCGTTCCGCAGGGCTCTCGCGGGGCGGGCGGTGAAGGCTGTCGTCACCACCGTCTGCGTTCTCCCCGGGTCGGCAAGGGCATCTTTGTGGACGGGGCTCGCACCACTCTCGTCGGATCGCAAGAGCACAGTCCCGACCATGACGGCGGCCGCGCCGGCGCGCAGAACCTCCGGCAGCTGTTCGGCGGTTGCGATTCCACCCGTGGCGATCAGTGGCAGCGCACTGACCCGACGGACCGCGACCAGAAGATCAGGCAGTGGCAGCGGCTCCGACCGTTGGGTGGGATCGTGGACGGCGCTGTGCCCGCCCGCTTCGGTTCCTTGAACGATCAGCGCGTCGCCGCCGGCCGCATCGGCCGCCTCGGCTTCCGACGCGCTGGTCACGGTCACCAGCACCCGGGTTCCTGACCTGCGAAGTCGGCGCATCGTGTCAGGGTCAGGGATCCCGAAGGTGAAGCGGACCAAAGGCACGGCGTCATTAACATTAACCCGAACTTACGTGATCTTGGTAGTGCTGAAATGCCTGCTGACCTGGGGATATGTCAAAGTTGATGTGGCGGCGTTCTGTCTACAACACGACGACCGGCACGGCGAGAGCGCCGGGCCGGGTGGAGATTTGATCTCCTGAACGCCTACCTGAGACGAAACTAAATGGT
>JBBQGJ010000522.1:0-4685 GCA_038322925.1 Mycobacteriales bacterium | reverse complement strand
GGAGTCGATCTCGTTCGGATGCCTGATTTCGCCGTTGCCGTAGCGCTCTTCGGACGCCGGCATCAGGTATCCGAGGTGAGCGAGCACCATGCGGACGTTCTCACCGACCTGCCAGGCCGGCAGCAGAATCCGATCGTAAATCACCGCGCGGGCGGGCCAGGTCGCCGCCGAGATAATCGACTTCGCGATGTCGTAGGCGGCCTGGGCGGCCTGCTGGACGGTCTTCCACAGCCAGTCGAGAAGAGCGGCGACAACTTCGCATGCTTCGGAGATCGGGTCGTCGGCAGGGCTCACTCCGGAGAAGTCGGGTGGCCCGAAATCGAAGTCCGAAGCGGGGGGAGTAAAGACAGTTGGCCGCTGCGGCTTGTCCATATCGAGCGAGGATACGAAGGATCGTTTGAACCACGACAACATGAAACGGTACGCAGCCTGCACCTCCCACGGCAGGGGGAACCCCGCTGGCACCACGTACCCCGGGTCATGGTCGGGCGCGACCGCCTGCCGCAACTGGTCTAGCGCGATGTCAGCCCGGTCGATGCCCAATGCGTCGAGCCACTTGCCGAGCAAACCGGTCCCGGCGTGCAGACCGGTTTGGAACTCCTCGCCGAGCATATTGAGCGGATGCGGCGCCGGCGCCTCTGCCAGGTCCGGCAGGCCGCCTTCGCCCTTCGGTGGCTGACCGGGCTCGGCGTACACCTCGATCAGCACTTGCACGATGGTCTCTGCGAACCAATCGGGCAGCGCGCCGTCGGTGTCCAGCAACTCTTCGCGCTCCGCGCGCGACGCTCGGTCGACCGGCTCGGGTAGGGGACGCCGCAGATCACCCTGTTGTTCGTCGTCCGGCAGGTCGTCGATGTTCTGTGGGATCTGTACCGCGAAATACAACGCCGAGTTGTTCAGCGACTCGTAGGTAGGAATGAGCCCGACGAAGTCGTCGGCAGGCAAGGCACCGGTGCCGGTCTTCTCGTAGTTTGAGGCATCGATGTGGTTCTCGACGAGGTGGTGACGTTGCCAATGCGTGCGGAACGGGCCACCTGCCTGCTCGTTGACGAAGCTATGCGCGACGGTGTCAGTACCGACGTGGCAGACCCAGCCCAGCGCATAAGCCAGGAGCTGCTCGCCGTGCCGGCGCTGCAGATTGTCGTCCTCCGTGAGAAGGACCCGGGCGTGGGCGATCAACCGACGCGGTACCTGGCTCGTCCGCCGGTAATGGAGCATGTCGCTCCACAGGAACGCCTTTTCATCGAATCCGTCACGCATACCTAGCGAGAAAAACGAGAAGATGTCCGCCGAAGTGAGCAGCTCCTCGGCGGCGATCGCGATCAGGTCCTTGCCGAGTTGTGACAACGCGTCGCCCAACTCGGAATACAAACCGCCGGTCAGATCGTCGACCACCTGGCCGGCGGCGTCCAGGATCGGTCCAATGGTGGCGTCCCACACCTCCAGGAACGAGTCCCAGGCCTTCTTCAACTTGAGAATCAAACGCAGGATGCTGGCCCAGGTGCTGCTGACCGTGGCGAGGATCGTCAGCAACCCGTCATAAGGGTCGTCCAACCGTCCCTGGTCGTCCAAGTAGTAAAGCAGGCTCATCGCCAGCATGATCTCGTCTGACGGCACATACGGCTGCTTATAATCCTGCATGAAGAAAAACAGATCTGGCCCGACCGCGCCAAGCGCGGTGAACTTCGGCCATGCGTTCATCGCTTCGGCGCATCGGGCCGGTCCGAATTCAGCCACCAAATCAGCGTCGAGGACTTGGTCCTCCCCCAAGCCGTCGTCGTTCGGTCGGATAAAGTCAGGGGATATTCCGTCACTGAGAAGATCGGCAACGCGCCGCGCGGTGTAAATATGGGTGAACGGACCAGGCATAACCAACTCCAGACACGTTCCAACTAACATGACGCAGACGCGAACGGGCGATCATCCAAAGGTCAAGCGGTCCAGATCATTCGGTTCCAACGTTGACCCTGGGCGAGCACCGTGATTCTTGTGCACCGTACTGCCGACACCCACTGGCGAGATAGAGAGAAGCCTGTTTGATGTTGATTTACCAGCCACATCCCCCCAGATGGCGCAACCAGAAGACAACGAGCCGCGGTTTCACTCGATCGCGCCGAGCCGATCAGGTGTCTGGCGATCAGGATCGGGCCAGCCCTTCTGAGCGTGCCGGTTCACTGTCGACAGATGCAGTCCCAGCCGATGATCATTCTTCCGGTCAGCGTTATGATTAGCCGACACGCCTCAGTCGGCACGCAGAACTCGGGTGATCGATAAGGGAACGTGCCAGCCGCCCAGGGTGTTCCGGCCGTATCCGACGGAGCAAAGCCCGCCGCCGATCGTGTCATTGCAGACGCCCACGCCGCAATTGGGGCGGCGCAGTAGTCCGCCGAGTCCCTCCAACCCCATGGGTCGATCATCACCGACCCTGCCGAAGTGTCACGCATCTCGGACGGGTCGACAAAGATGCGCCGATTGCAGGTGGATACACCCGTGAACCACACCGAGGCTTTTCACCGAACGCCGCCCTTCAACTGCTGATCCCTGACCCGTCCGCCCGCGCTCAACCGTAGAGCAATCACACACCGTCATCTATCCGCCATCACAGCGAACTGATCGCACGTTCGGCCCATCTTGGGAAAGGAAGGATTGTTCGGGCCAGCGGTCTACTGGCACAACCAGCAGACAGCGTTGCCCTTTGCTGGATACGGCTGACAATATTCGCGGCGAGTCATTGCATCGGCTGAGACAAAATGAGCAGCCCGCCGACTTGACTGTGTCTCGGTGCTGACACAACCCGTGAACGCGTCGTATGCGCTGCCGGGTCCATCGCGGGGAACAGCGTTACCGGTGAGGTGATGCCACGCGTCGGACGACCCCGACGTCGGAGGGTCGAGGGGATCCAGGTGACCCTGTCGCGCCACTGGACGATCGCACCGCGCGTCCGGACAGCGGCGCGTTTGTAACCGCTGGAAGCGAATGGAAGGCGGGCAGCCGCTATGGGCGTTGTCACTGTTGACGTGACAACGCGATTCGGCGTCCATCACGCCAGGCCGCAGTACGGTGCGAAGGCCCCGGATTTCGGTAGAGGCGCCGCAGCGGCAGCGGTTTGGGCTGCGTCTTCCGATCACGCGGTAATCCGGTGGCCACGGGCCACGACGTTTGGTGTGCTGAACCAGGATCCGCGAGCCACCCCGGCGAGGGCGGATCTGTAAGGACCATCGAACCCACCCCGGGAGGACGGAGAAGATCATGGCCATCATCAAAGAGCCCGATCTGTATGAATTGCGTTGCAACGGGGTCGTGGTTACCTACTCGACGAGCAGCATCACCGGGTCTGCGCGTTTCAGCTTCCGGGACGGCCAGCGGGAGGTCAACGCGTCGGGTACTGAGATCAGGACTAATTCCACGGTACTGGGCACAGAGGTCACGGTCACGCTCGAGGTCGTTCCGGATCTGCGAACGGTCACGACCACATTGCTCGTACCGGATATCAACCTCGGTAAGCAATCTGAGATTGACTTTGAGACCGTGGCCATCGAGACGACGCAACACACCAGTATCGGCGGACCCGGGCTGGTCGTCGGGTCGTTGCTGACGTACCGGGTCATCGCGTTGCACGGCACCGCAAAAGACGTGGACTTCCTGGTGGCGGGAGCCCGAGGCGCAGAAGTGAATCCCGGTCACGAGATCAACGAGCCTACGTTTGGAACGGAATCGCAGTAACAGCGGGAGCGAATCGCGGCGACGATCGGCGCCACGACCAGCGTCAGACACCTCAGCAGCGTCTCGCCACGATGATCGTCGAAAACCGGTGCCTCACTTCGTTCGCCCTGTTGTGCCGCCGGCCGCCCCTGGGGCAGCACGCACGCCCCGCGCGTCAGCCCGGTGAGCACCATCGGCGTCACCGACTGACCATCGACGTTTCCGGCGACCGGAAGCTCATAAGGGCAGCATGCCGATGAGTGCGTGCGGTGCCGGTGAGCCGGGTGAGTGTGTAGGTCTCGGTCTGCGCGTGGCCGACCGCGGCCAGGAAGGTCCGGTGCACAGTGGTGACGCCGTCGGTGCTGATCGTTGCGCTCGCCGTCAGCTTGACTGCTGACGGTGGATCACCTTCCCGATCCAGCTGACCCGGTACCGGGAAACGCTCACCTGAACGACGTGCGCCGTGAACTCGCCGCGCGCGGCCCGGCAATGATCACGACCTCGTTCGTCCGGTCCCGCCGCCAGGCCACCGCCGGCGACGGCATGGCTGCTGACCACCATGAAATCCGAAGCCAGGCCCAGTACGTCATCGTCTATCCGAGCCGGGTGATCGCGTCGCTGCGACGCCCCCGGCCACCGCGGCTGCCGTGGTTCGGTGTAGGAAGAGGACACCGACATGCGCGCTCGCACGCGAGCCATGGTCAGCGGGGCCTGCTGGCCTGGGGCCGACCCTTTCCCTTTACAGCGGCTCGGTCACCGCCGCGCACCACCCCAAACCCCCACATCGACCCCAGGGAGAAACACCATGAGCACCCCGCACAAGCGGTCCGCGGAGAACGCCCCCGACCTCCTGGAATCCGCCAACACGGTCGCCGCGCAGGCCGCTGACGCGGTCCAGGCCGCCACCGAGCAGGCCGAAGGCGCGATCGAGGCCAGCGTGGAACAGATCCGCGAGCTCAACGAGCAGGCCATCAAGGCCGCCC
>JBBQGJ010000521.1:0-4688 GCA_038322925.1 Mycobacteriales bacterium | reverse complement strand
CGAGTTGATCACTCTGGGGCACACAGTGAACGGTGCCTTCGCTCAAGCGCTGTCGGCATGTTTCGACGTCCTGGGCAACCTGGATGACGATCCGGCACTGCTCGCCGGCACCGTGCGCAACCCGAAGAGCGCCGACTATCCGTGGCTACCTGTCCGCGGAAAGACGACGGTGTTGCTCACCGCGCTGGGCGCGGCGAACCCTGGGATCGACGTTGTAGAGTTCCGCCGGCCCTGGGGCTTCCCGGACCGCACCAACGAGCGGGATCCCGCCGTGGCCGGTAACCGGATCGAGACCCCCCGCACGGTCGGCGGCCCGTACCCCCGCGAGGCTGGACCGGAAGTGCTGTTGGGCACCGCCGGGCCGGCCAGCAACGAGCTGCGGGTCATCTACCAGAGTGCTGGCTGCCCCGCTGACACCGACTTGTACAACGAGTTACACATCGGTCACCAGCCGCTGACCCCCGGTTACGACGGTGTCGAAGGCGGCGACGAAGCCGGTGGGACCAACCCGCTGGGCGACCCGGTGGTGTTCGCCACCTACCTGATCGGTCAGATCGCTAACAACCCTCGCTTCGCGGCCAACTTCAACCTGGACGCCGACCGTGGCTACGGCTATCTGTGCTGGGACTGGGTGCGGGAGTTTCCCGAAGGGCCGGGCCGGCGCGATCCCCGCGGCCATCAGTACTTCCCGCCGGTCGTTCGACCTGAAGGCACGGCCGACCTACTCGACGACGACGACCCGGAGCACTGGCGCCCCGACCCGCCGACACCGGTCGGCCAGCAGCCGGCGCCGACACACGAACCGGACTTGGCGCTCCTCTACCCGGGCCGCGAGTGCGTCGAACAGGGCCCGGAGATAGGTTGACGATGAACGAGCAGGAGCCGCACGGCAAGCATGGGCTACGCCGCCTCGTCGACGGTGTCGAAGAAGCCGTCGAGGACGCGGTCAAGGGCGTTGGCACGGTCGCCGGCCGCGTTGAGCAAGCGGTCGAGCATGCCATCACCGGTCACAGCGAGAAGCACGAAGGCGACCGCCACCACCATTCGCATGGCCAGCGCGACGACGTCCACGTCACCGTGAACGTCACCGTGCCGTGCTGCCCGCCGCCGTGCACGCCGGGCGGTGGGTCCGGCCCTGGCGGTCGAACCCCGCCCGGGCGGCCGGGTCACACCACCGGAACCTCCGATGGCAGCGTGGGCACACCCATCACCGACCCGGGCGGGATCATCGGAGTGATCACCCGGCCACCCACCGTGTGGCCCGGCCCGCGCACCAGGCTGTACCTGCCCTACCTGTTCATGCGCGCGTTCGCCGGAGACACCGGCGCCCGCCCGGTCAACGGGGTGTTCTGGGAGAGCCCGGACATCCTGGTGATGCCCGGCGTCGACCCCGCCCACGCGCCGGCCATCCCACCCGATCTCGGCGGAACCGCACAAGCGGGAGCGGACAACACCCTGTACGCCCATGCATGGAACCTCGGTCAGGCGCCGGCCACGGATGTGCTCGTGGAGTTCTACTGGTTCAACCCCAGCCTCGGGTTCAGCGGCGATCAGGCCCACCTGATCGGGTTTACCTGGACCGACCTGTCGGCCCGGGGTAACTCCGGCAGCCACCGGCTGCTCAAATGCCCGATCAGTTGGCCCGCGATGTACGTGAACGGCGGTCACGAATGCCTCGTCGTTCGGCTCAGCCAACCGGTCACCGATCCGCTCTCCGCGCCGCCCTGGGATGCATCGAAGAACCGCCACATCGGTCAGCGCAACATCCATGTCATGTCGCCGCAGGAGGCGGCCGCCAAGCCGACCATCGGCTTGCACGTCGGTCCGCTCTTCGGCGGCGCCGCGCAGCTCCAAGTCGCCCGCGCCGACACCGGCACGATGCCGTGGCTGCACCTGGCCACGAACGACCGCAACACCATCCCGGCCACCGCCGCGGCCACCGGCGACGTCGGCATCACCCCCGCCAGACCGGTCGGGACCGACCTCCCCGACCTCGGAGCGGTACCCGACCCGCGAGCCGCCGGGCTAATGGGCAACACGCAAGGCGTGACCGCGGATGGCCAACAGATCGCCATACACGCAACCGACGCCGACCCAGGCGCCGGCAACGCGCACGTCTACCGCGTCAGCGGCCACCAAGACGGCTCCATCTTCGGCGGCTACACCGTCGTCGTCCTCGGCGGCTGAATCCGGCCCGGTGCATGATTCGTACATGTGTATTGGATAGTTGCTTAAGTCAAGTACGATATGTGCATGTCGGAGCCAGTTCGTCCGCATCCGGTCGGCGGAGTCGACTATCCCCGGACGTTCCAAGAGCTCCAGGCGTGGTTCCCTGACGATCACGCCTGCTTGCAGTACCTGGCCCGGTTGCGGTGGCCGGACGGTTTCGTCTGTCCGTCGTGCAGCTCGACGCAGGCCTGGCAAACGGCGAAGGCCAGGTGGATGTGCGCGGCCTGTGGCCGGCAGACCTCGGTGACCGCGGGGACGATCTTCCATCGGATCCGCACCCCGTTGTCGACGTGGTTCGCGGCGATCTGGTTCATCACGTCGCAGAAGAACGGCATGTCCGCGCTGGGCCTGCAAAGGGTGCTGGGATTCGGGTCGTACGAAACCGCGTGGGCGTGGCTGCACAAACTCAGACGCGCCATGGTCCGCCCCGAACGGGACCTGCTGTCGGGTGTCATCGAACTCGACGAAGTGTTCCTGGGTAACGAATCTCGCGGTGCTGCCCGCGGGCTCAAGGACAACACCGCCGTCATGGTCGCGGTCGAGTCGCTCCCCAGCCGGAGGCTCGGTCGAGTCCGTCTCGAGCTGGCTGAGACCGCCAGTTCATCGGACCTGGTCAGCTTCGCCACGCGGGTCATCGAGCAGGGATCGACCGTCAAGACCGATGGCGCCGCCAACCTCAAGCGTCTGTCCGGACTCGGCTACCAGCACGAGCGCTTCGTGGGACTGGACAGCAAGCAGCCGGCTCACGTGAATCTACCCGGCGTCCACATGGTCGCGTCGCTACTCAAACGCTGGCTCACCGGCACCTTGCACTACGCGGTGTCCCAGGAACACCTGGCGTACTACCTGGACGAGTACACGTTCCGGTTCAACCGCCGCAGCTCCACCAGCCGCGGTCTGCTGTTCTACCGGCTCCTGCAGCAAGCCGTCAACACCGACCCCCACCCCCTCGCCGACCTGCGCAAACCCGCTGAGCCAGTTGATGTTCCATTCTGACTTGACTTAAGCAACTATCCAATACATGTGTACGACTACACCGCATGGTGGTATCGCGTCGCCCGGCGGTGGGGTCCGCGCGCCGTATCGGGACGCGGAGCCGGCCGAGCATCGTGGTCCGTGTTGGGCGGCGGCGATCGGCCGGCATTCCCGGGGCCGGGAACACGACATCGACTGCGAGGTGATCATTCGGGAGGCGTTGGCGGATCTGGTGGAGCATCCGGAGAACTGCCGGTGGGTGCGGCGGGCGGGTCGGCGACGTGGGCGTCGGCGGTGACCGGCGGGGCGGTGCGGGGCGGGTTGATGCCGAGCAGGTGGGCGCAGCGTCGCCGCGTGATCGGGTCCTCGCCGGGGGCGGTGGGCCGGGTCAGTTCGGCGAGCAGCTCGTCGTTGAGCGGGAGCCGGGCGCCTTCGGCGGCGACCCGCTGGACACGGTGGGCGACGGTGCGGCCGGTGACGAAATACGTTCTGCCGGCCTCATGGAAGGTTTGGGGTGGTTCGCCGCGTAACCCGGCCCAGTCGAGCACCGATTTGGCTCTGCCTTTGAGCGGGCCCAGTACCCGCCAGGTGAGTTGCCGGGTCACGTCGGGAACGGTCAACCCGGGCACCGGGGTGCCATCCCGTTCAGTCACCCGGCCATCCTCACCCCGGGTGCTGGTCGGATTGTGGCCGACCGGCCGCGGTAGCAGGGCCGTCGTCGGCCGCGCATGACGTTATCGCTGGTCGCGGCCGGGCGGTGTGGGCCCTGCACATCTTGGGCGGTGAGTTACGCGGGTAGTGCTCCAGCACCTCCTGGACGGTCACGTTCTCGGCGAGCAGCCCGGCAATGGTGGCCACGGGTATCCGGGTGCCGCGGACGCACGGCACACGTAACGATACCGGCCCGCTCGTAACGCTTCGATCCCCTGCGCGGGCCCTGTCTGTCCTGGTGGGGGATCGGTCCGACGCCCGGCATGCGAGCGGGTGGGAGTGGTCCCTCCCGCCGGGGATGCACCATGGGCGCCGACCGGTCGTGGCCAGCGGGGGTTGACCCGCGGCCGGGAACTGCGCAGATTTCACCACTGTGAGCAGGGCCAACCCGCCCCTGGCGCCGATCACCTTCAGACAACCGCGGGGGTAGCCGATGAGCGAGGGTCCCGGCCGCGGTGACCCCGGCGACGACGCTGCCGGGGTGCGCGGCGGGTTCGACCTGTCACACCTGCAGGCCGTGCACCGCCGCTTGTTTGACGGGGTGGATCCCGACGCGGGTCGGCTACGGACCGTGGACCCACCCGCACCGGCGGCCCCCGGCGATCGGCCGGATGGGGAGGTGGTGATGGCGGTGCCGGCCCGGCACATCACCGCGGCCGGCGGGAAGGTGCTGGACGTGTTGGACCGGGCCGGGCTGCGGGGCCTGGCGACGGGCACGGTGGCCGCGGTGCTCGCCGAGCTGTACGTCGACCTCCGGGTCCTTCGCCCCTTCC
>JBBQGJ010000520.1:0-4695 GCA_038322925.1 Mycobacteriales bacterium | reverse complement strand
GAGCACCGAGTCCAGCGGCAAGATCCACGTCGAGGTCTGCTCCAACTGCCACCCGTTCTACACCGGCAAGCAGAAGATCCTGGACACCGGCGGCCGCGTCGCGCGCTTCGAGGCGCGCTACGGCAAGCGCACTCGTTAGTTTCCTGACGGCGCCCGGACGACCTCACGGTCGGCGGGCGCCGTTTGGCGTCTCCGGGGTGGTCCTTGGGGCAAACCTGTGCGATCCAGTGCGAAAGGACAGTCGGAACATGGCAACCTCGCCCGGCGGACCGTCGACGGCCGGCGCGCCCCGGCTGGTCATCGACGATCTGCTCGCCGAGTACGCGGGCCTCCAGCAAGCGCTGTCCGACCCCGCGGTGCACGCCGACCAGGCCGCCTCCCGCCGGCTGGGCCGCCGATATGCCGAGCTGACGCCGATCGTCACGGCCTCGACGGAGCTGGTGGTGACCCGCGGCGACCTGGATGCGGCGCGCGAACTCGGCGCCGAGGACGCGTCGTTCGCGCAGGAAGCCGTCACGCTGCAGGCCAAGGTCGAGGACCTCGAGTCGCGGCTGGCCGAGCTGCTCGCACCCCGTGATCCGGACGACGCCAAGGACGTGTTGATCGAGGTCAAGGCCGGCGAGGGCGGCGAGGAGTCCGCGTTGTTCGCCGGCGACCTGATGCGGATGTACCTGCGGTACGCCGAACGTCGCGGCTGGAAGACCGAGATGCTCTCGGCCACCGAGTCGGACCTCGGCGGCTACAAGGAGGCCACCATCGCCATCAAGGCGCCGGGATCGCCGGCGCCCGCTGACGGCGTGTGGGCCCGGATGAAGTTCGAGGGCGGGGTCCATCGCGTACAGCGGGTGCCCGTCACCGAATCACAGGGCCGCGTGCACACCTCAGCCGCCGGGGTCTTCGTGGCGCCCGAGGCGGACGAGACGGTCGACGTGCCGATCGGCGACGCCGACCTGCGGGTGGACGTGTTCCGCTCGTCAGGGCCGGGCGGCCAGTCGGTGAACACCACCGACTCCGCGGTCCGGATCACCCACCTGCCGACCGGGATCGTGGTGTCCTGCCAGAACGAGAAGTCGCAGTTGCAGAACAAGGAACAGGCGATGCGCATCCTGCGCGCCCGGCTGCTGGCCGCGGCCAGGGCCACCGCGGACGCCGCCGCCGCCGACGCCCGCCGTTCCCAGGTCCGCACCGTCGACCGGTCCGAACGGGTGCGTACCTACAACTTCTCGGAGAACCGGATCACCGACCATCGCGTCGGCTACAAGGCCTACAACCTCGACGCGGTTCTCGACGGCGACCTTGACGCCGTGCTGGACGCCCTGGAGAACGCCGACCGGGCCGAGCGCATCGGCTCGGCGAGCTCGCCGGGCCGGCCTTGAGCGGGCACTCGTGAGCGGGCACTCGTGCGAGCCAGTCGTCAGCGGCCGGTCGTGAGCCGGGAGTCGCTGCGGGCCGCCATCGTGTCGGCGTCCGCGACGCTGGATGCTGCCGGCGTTTCCACCCCGAGGGTGGATGCCGAGGAGTTGGCCGCGTTCCTGATGGGTGTGCCGCGAACCAGGCTCGGCATGACGCCGCTGGTCGAGTCGAGCTGGGTGGCGGACTACCGCGACCTCGTGGCCCGCAGGGCGCAGCGCATCCCGCTGCAGCACCTGGTCGGCGAGGTGCAGATCGGTCGGGCCCGGATCAGGGTCGGGCCCGGGGTGTTCATCCCGCGGCCGGAGACCGAATCCCTGGTCGGCTGGTCGATCGATGCCATCGCGTCCGTCCGGAACCCCGTCGTCATCGACCTGTGTGCCGGCAGCGGGGCCATCGCGCTGGCCATCGCACAGGCCAGGCCCGACGCCGGGGTGATCGCGGTGGAACGCTCGCCATCCGCGCTGGCCTGGGCCAGACGCAACATCGAGCAGCACATTGCATCGGGGGGGAGTCCCGTCGAGTTGCGCGGTGGGGACTTCGCCGACGAACGGCTGCTGCTCGACCTGGACGCCGTGGCCGATCTGGTGACAGCCAATCCGCCGTACGTTCCGGACGGGACCACGGTCGAGCCGGAGGTCGCCAGGTACGACCCGCCCGAGGCCGTGTTCGCCGGCCCGGACGGGCTGGCGGTGATCCGGCCGTTGATCTCGATCGTCGCCGGCCTGCTGACGGTCGGGGGGGTGCTGGCCATCGAGCACGACGACGGCCAGGGCGAGTCGGTGCCCGCGCTGCTGGCCGCGCGCCGGGTGCTCGCCGATGTGCAGGACCACGAAGACCTGACCGGCCGGCCGCGATTCGTCACCGCGCGGCGGGTGCGGCTTCCGATCGGCTGATTGCGCGCAAGACCGCGACCTGGGTCTCCTGGGTGAGCCGGGGGGTTCGGGCCTGGGAAACTGGGCAGGTGACGACCTTTGACTGTGCCGACCCGGTGGCCCGTCGCGCGGGCCTCGAGGCCGCCGCCTTCGCCGCCGAAGCGGGCAACCTCGTGGTGATGCCGACCGACACGGTGTACGGCATCGGCGCTGACGCCTTCAACGCCGCCGCCGTTCGCGCCCTGCTCGCGGCCAAGGGTCGCGGCCCGGACATGCCGGTGCCGGTGCTGGTGGGGTCCTGGACCACGATCGACGGCCTGACGATGGCCGTCTCGCCGGTGGCGCGCACCCTGATCGAGGCGTTCTGGCCGGGCGGGTTGTCGCTGGTGATCGAGCACGCGCCGTCGCTGAGCTGGGACCTGGGCGACAGCCGCGGCACCGTGATGGTGCGGATGCCGCTGCACCCGGTCGCGCTCGACCTGCTGCGGATGGTCGGGCCGATGGCGGTGTCCAGTGCGAATCGCAGCGGGATGCCGCCGGCAACCACGGCGGCGGCCGCGGCCGAGCAGCTCGGTGACGATGTCGCGGTGTACCTGGACGGAGGTCAGGCGCCTATCGGCGTCGCTTCCACCGTGGTGGATCTCACCGGAGGGGTGCCGCGGGTATTGCGTCAGGGGGCGGTGTCGCTGGATAGACTGCGGGAGGTCATGGGTGAGGTCCTTGCGGATTCTTAGGCCCGTTTCTTGAGCCGTTTCTTGGCGCCGCCTCTTGAGCCCGAAGGCCCGATCCGACGGCATATCGGAATCGGGCCTGCGGGCAGCTCCCGGCTTGGGGCTCTATTCCGTTTCGGTTTCTTGCCGGTCGATCTGGGTCCGGGCATCGGGCCATTTCCGGCAAGGCCGAATCGGAGCTACACCAGTACGACGATGCAGATGAGCCTCGGTTGCGCGATTTCCGCGGGGAACTTGCGTGGCCCGACCGTATTCCCGTCGTGATCGACGATGTGGGATGACACTCGGCGCGCCATTCACCACGCAGCGTGTCCTCGCCATCAGCAGCCCCGGCGCCCCGATTGCCGACACGGGGCGGAAGGGCGTCCCGGCACTACCCTGGGCGGGTGACGGCCTACATCATCCCGGTGCGCGAGTACGCACTGGTTTTCGGGACAGCCGTCGTGGTCACGTTCCTGCTGACCGGTGTGGTGCGCCTGCTCGCCGTCAAGACCGGTGTGGTGACGCCGATCAGGGATCGGGATGTGCATTCGCTGCCGATCCCGCGGATGGGTGGCGTGGCCGTGTACGCGGGTTTCGCTGCCGCGGTGTTGATGGCACTGCAGCTGCCCGCGTTGGGGTCCGCCTTCCTCTCCTCCTCCGAGATCGTCGGGGTACTGGCGGCGGGCGGGCTGATCTGCGTGATCGGCGTGCTGGACGATCGGTTCGACCTGGACGCCGTCGCCAAGCTGGCCGGGCAGATCCTTGCTGCCGGGGTGATGGTGCTCTTCGGAGTGCAGTGGCAGGTGTTGTGGCTGCCCGGCAGCGGTCCGACGGGCGGCAGCCTGGTCAGCCTGGACCAGACCCAGGGCATGGTGCTGACGGTCCTGCTGACGGTCGTGCTCACCAACGCGATGAACTTCATCGACGGGCTGGACGGGTTGCTGGCCGGGGTCGCGGCCATCTCGGCCACCGCGCTGTTCGTGTTCTCCGCCCGCCAGCTGGCGTTGTCCGGGGACACCAGCTCGGCCTCCCAGCCGCCGTTGATCACCGCGGCACTGGTGGGCGCGTGCATCGGCTTCCTGCCGCACAATTTCTCCCCGGCCCGGATCTTCATGGGCGATTCCGGCGCCATGTTCATCGGGTTGGCGATGGCCGGAGCCACGGTCAGTGCGGGCGGCAAACTCGACCCTTCTACGTTCGGCCCGCGATCCACGATCGCCCTGCTGGCACCGCTGATCGTCGCCCTTGCGGTGGTGTTCATTCCGTTGCTGGACTTCCTGATGGCGGTGATCCGGCGCACCAAGGAGGGCCGGCACCCCTTCAGTGCCGACAAACAGCATCTGCACCATCGGATGCTGGCGATCGGGCACACTCATCGCCAGGCGGTGCTGATCTTCTACCTGTGGGCGTTCGTGCTGGCGGGTGGCGCTGTCTCGCTGGCTTTCGTCACCCGTGACGGGGCGATGGTCGCCGTCGGGGTGGCGATCTTCGTGCTGATCGGCGTCGCGGTGACTTTCTCCGTCTGGCCGCGGGTACGCGCTCGCCGGTTGGCGCGGGCGCAGCGGACGGGTGCGACAACTGTGGAATCGGAGGTGGTGGTGTGACCGGTCAGCCTCCTCCGACCCAGCGACCCGGCCAGCCCCCCACCCAGCCAGCCGTCAATCCACCCACCCAGCCACCCGTGGTCGATCTCACCG
>JBBQGJ010000519.1:0-4696 GCA_038322925.1 Mycobacteriales bacterium | reverse complement strand
TCGCGCAGTCCGGGGTGATCAGGACCGAGACCCTCACCGCGGCGTTCGATGTCGCCCAGTTGCTGTCCACCCAGCCGGTGCCGGTCGGTGACCGGGTGGCGGTGATCGGCAATTCGACCGCATTGGGCATGCTGGCGGTCGATGCCTGCCTGTATGCCGGTCTGCGGGTCGCCGACGGCCGGCCGCAGGACCTGGGCATGGACGTGAGCCCGGACGATTTGGCCGCGGCTGTGCGGGCGGCGCTGGGCCGCCCGGAGGTGCACGCGCTGGTGGTGGTGTACGTGCCGATCGTCGCGACGACCGGCCTGCCGCACGCCGCGGCGCTGCGGTCGGCGATCAGCGCGGCCACTGTGCCGGTGCTGGCCACGTTCCTGGCCGCCGAGGGGTTGGTGGAGCAATTGGTCGTCCCGGCCGCCGACGGCGGCGCCGGTCGCGGGTCGGTGCCGTCCTTCCGCACCCCGGAGCGGGCGGTTGCTGCGCTGGCCCACGCGGTGCGGTACGGCTCGTGGCTGACCCGCCCGGCCGGGACGGTCCCGGATCTACCCGGCATCGACACCGAAGCGGCACGGATGCTTATGGCCCAGCTCCGCGGACCGGACGATCCGCCGCGGGCCCTGACCGACGCCGAACTCAGCGGACTGCTGGCCTGCTACGGGATCCCCTGGGTGTACCGGGTGATCGGCAGTGCGGACGACGCGGTGACGGCGGCGGCCGCCATCGGGTACCCGGTGGCCCTGAAGTCCTTCGACGGCTCGTTACGCCACCGGATCGACCAGGCCGGGGTGCGGCTCAGTCTGACCAACGCAGAGCAGGTGAGGGCCGCTTACCACGAGCTGTACCCGATCACCGGCCCGTCGCTGCACGTCCAAGCGATGGCGCCGCCGGACTGCGGCGACGTGTCGACGGTCTTCACGATCAGCGCCGACCCGTCCTTCGGCGTGCTCGTCTCGTTCGGGATCGGCGGGGTGGCCACCGAGTTGCTCGACGACCGGGCCTACCGGGCGGTGCCGCTCACCGATGCCGACGCCTGGGAACTCATCTCGGCGCCGCGCGCCGCACCGTTGCTGGACGGCTACTGGGGCGCGCGGGTGGTCGCCCGCGACCCCCTCATCGACCTGGCCCTGCGGCTCTCGACCCTCGCGGACGACCTACCGGAGGTGTCCGACCTGGAATTGCGTCCGGTGCTGGCCGGGCCGGCCGGTGTGTCGGTGACCAGCGCCACCGGTTGGATCGGCCCCAGCTCGGTGCAGCCGCACGTCAAGCGCCGGCTGCACTGAGCCGGACCGACCTCGCGCAGCTCCGCACCCAACCGGACTGATCGACGGGGCCGCGGGCACTCGGCGCGATTGCGGTGTTGCTGCCACATGGGTTGGCCAACCTGAACCTGAGCATCGATGGACAACGCACGTCAGATGAGGCGCTGCGGGACCTGGCCGAGACCGTCACCGGCGATCGTTGGCTCGCCCTCGGAGCGGCGGGTACTGCCCGGTCCGGGTGGCACCCCGAGCGGTGGACCCACCACCCGGTGATCCTGTCCGGCCACGACATCGACCCGGCCGCCCCGCTGCCCCAAGCGGGCCGCAGCGGGCACCCGCCGCCAGCCCCGACACCTCGCTGCCGATCGACATGTCCTACGGCACAACACATCCCGTGCCGTTCCGGCGCTGGGACGGCTGACCCGGCCGATGTCGGCGATGCACCGCCGGCCGTCGGGGTAGCAGTGAACTGGTGACCAACCCACATGGCGGATCGGTTCCAACCGCTCGGCCTACGAAACAGACATCAATCATGGAGACCGTCGGGATACCATAGCGAAGACGGATGGAATATCCATGATCGAAATACACATGGAGACCGGAAGTTCAAGATCCATCGGCGAAGGTTGAACGCGTTCGTCGTCGAACGGGCCGGTGATCTCGGTGATCGTTGTTGCGACAGGGACTTTCGGCCCTACCGTCGTGGCGCCAGCATGACAGATGCTGACCGGATGCGACGCTTGATGTTTGGATGCGGCGTCCAGAAATGCGGTACCAGTGGATACGTGACACCCCACGATGTATTTGCCGCGGGGTAAAGAATGGTGTGCATCGGCGATAGATACCGGGATACCCATCTGTTCGAACCATTGTGCACGACTCTTGAGAATAGCCAGAAAACCCGCCGCCATTGACTGTGACAGTGTGGAATGTCGGCGACTGGGACCTGGCGACGATCTGATCTGTTGGGGCGCTGGATGGTTCGCGGGTAGCTGTCCAGCGCAGCCCTGACGGTTCCCCGTCGACAGCAATGCCGGGCGAAGGGCTCGATATGGGTAGGTATGACGAGGTCTTGCGGGCGAGTGTGACCGATCCCGACGGTTTCTGGTTGCGCGCTGCCGGTGCGATCGACTGGTCGGTGGCCCCGACGCAGGCGTTGGATTCGTCGAACGCGCCGTTCTACCGGTGGCTCCCCGACGGGGAATTGAATGTCTCGTACAACGCGGTGGACCGGCATGTCGAGGCTGGGCGGGGGGAGCAGGCCGCGGTCATCTACGACAGCCCGGTCAACGGCGTGCGGCACACCCTGAGTTATGAACGGTTGCGTGATCAGGTCGCGCTGTTCGCCGGGGTGTTGGCGGGGTTGGGCGTCGGCAAGGGTGACCGGGTGTTGATCTACCTGCCGATGATCCCGCAGGCGGTGATCGCAATGCTGGGCTGCGCCCGGCTGGGTGCGGTGCATTCTGTGGTGTCGGGCTGGTTCGGACCCAGGGAATTGGCGTTGCGTATCGACGATGCGAAACCGTCGGTCATTGTGTCGGCGTCGTGTGGCATCGAGGGCAAGAAGGTCATCGGCTACCTGCCGAGGTTGAACCGGGCGATCGAGATGGCGCAGCACACACCTGATACCCGGGTGATCGTGCAGCGCCAGGTCGAGGCCGTACTCGGACCGAACGATGTCAATTGGGCGAAAGCGATGGCGTCGGCGACGCCGGCGGACCCGGTGACGGTCGCCTCGACCGATCCGCTGTATCTGTTGGACACCTCCGGGACCACAGGGAAACCGAAGGGCGTGGTCAGGGATAGCGGCGGCTACGCGACGGCGCTGGCGTGGTCGATGCGGCACGTGTTCGACATCGGGCCGGGGGACACCATGTTCACCGCCTCGGACGTCGGGTGGGTGGTCGGGCATTCGTACACCGTGTACGGGCCGCTGCTGGCCGGCGCGACAACGGTGCTGTACGAGGGCGACCCGGTGGGCACCCCGGACGGCGGGCAGTTCTGGCGGATCGCCTCCGAATGCGGGGTGAAGAGCATGCTCGCCGCGCCCGCGACGGTCCGGGCGATCCGCAAGAAGGACCCGCAAGGCAGCCTCCCGGAGCTCTACGACCTGTCCGCGTTGCAGTACCTGTTCCTGGTCGGTGAACGGCTGGACCCGGAGACCTACCGCTGGGCAACGGATCTGCTGGGCGTCCCGGTCATCGACAACTGGTGGCAAACCGAGACCGGTTGGCCGGTGGCGGCCAACCCGGCCGGCATCGAGCTGCTGCCGATGAAGGTGGGTTCCCCGACCCGTCCGCTGCCCGGCTGGGACGTGCGCATCCTGACCGAGGACGGCACCCCCGCAGCGGTCGGTGAGGACGGCGCGATCGTGATCAAGCTGCCGATGCCGCCCGGGGCGCTGCTCACGCTGTGGAACGACGACGCACGGTTCATACGGTCGTACCTGTCGGAGTTCGACGGCTACTACCTGACCGGCGACGGTGGTCACCTCGATGGCGACGGCTATCTGTATGTGATGGGCCGCACCGATGATGTGATCAACGTGGGCGGGAACCAGTTCTCCCCCGGCGGCATGGAGGATGTGCTGGCCGCGCACCCGGATGTCGCCGATTGCGCAGTTTTCGGTGTTGTTGACGCCATGAAGGGGCGGGTCCCGCGCGGGCTGGTGGTGCTGCACTCCGACGTGCCGGCCGACACCGCCTACCGGTCGCGGCTATGTGCCGAACTGGTGCAGTTGGTCCGCGACCAGATCGGCGCGGTTACCGGCATCAGGCAGGTCGATGTCGTCGACGCGCTGCCCAAGACCCGGTCCGGCAAGATCCTGCGCAAGACCATGAGCAGCATCGCGGACGGAGTCGACCCGGGGGTTCCCTCCACCATCGAGGACGCCTCGGTGCTGGACGCGCTCCGCCCGGTGCTGCGGTCGGCACCGACACCCGCGTCCTCCGGGCGCCATCGGACAGCGGCGACGCGGTGACCGATGCGCGGACCGGGCTCGCTTCGGAGGGTGCATGATCATTCTCAGCTCAGGGATCACCACCTCCGGCGGGATGATTCGATAGACCTCGGATGTCGGTGGAGGATTACCGGGGGTCAGTAATCTTCCTTGACCGGCATAATCTGGGCGTATGGCTGATCCTCGCTTCCTGCTGGCCACGGCGATCGATGACAGCGCGGAGGCACTGTACCGGATCGTCGCCGATATCCCCGATCCCGTCGCCAAGGCGCGGGCCGCGCTGAGCGCCGTCGACCAGATTCAGGGCCATTTGTTACCGGACCTGGTCAGCATCCGGAGAGCCGCGATCCGGGAAGCGCGTCAACGGATGTCGGCCCAGGAACTCGCCGACCGGCTCGGGATGTCCCGATCGCGGGTGTACGCCGTGCTGGCCAGCGCGGACAACGCGACCGGTCCGCTGACCATCCACTACCGCACGGCG
>JBBQGJ010000518.1:0-4714 GCA_038322925.1 Mycobacteriales bacterium | reverse complement strand
CCGCGCAGACCCTGCAGGCCGCCGAAGCGGCCGCCGCCGTCGAGGCCGCGCAGGCCACCGCCCAGACGGCAGCGACCGCTCTGGCCATCGCAACCAATCGGGTCGCGGAAGCACTGGCCGCAGCAACCGCTGAGCTGGCGGCCGGCCCACTGATCACGGAGGCTGGAGCCACCAATACGGCGGCTGAAAGCGGATCAGGGGGCGGTCCGCCTCAAACGCCCGATGACGACGACTACGCCGAGGATAAGGAGACGCCATGGCTGGCTCAAGTCCGACAATGGGCATCTGGACACCTAGACCCGGTGGACGACATTGATGCAGTACCGTTTGATACGGATTCGGTCGATCCAACTCGCGAGATGTGGACGTATGAGGGAAAACGCGGTTTCCCCGCAAAGCATCGAGGTGACTGGTCACGCGGAACCGAGGGTGGTTCGCTCTTCGAGGAAGTTGTCTCCGAGGGAGACGGGCTCTTCTTACCCGCTGATCCAGGCTACTATGGATTAGAAAAAGGACAACAGGTGCTGTTTCGCCAGGGCGTCCCAGATTTCAAATATGGCGACTTTGTGGCGCAAACCCGTGACGGCAGCTTGGCCGTATATCAGGTCCCAGGTCTAACGGGGAACAAGCGCCGCGGCGCGAATTCTGATCGGGAGATTGCCATTAGGTACATGGCGGGTTTCGAAGGCACATCCGAGGATGAAATTAAGGCGTGGCTCCATGAGAAGCGACTCATCGTGCACCACTACGGAGGAGCAGAGGTTCAGGTAGTCCCCGACCGCCTTCATAGGCTTGCCCACTGGGGTAGCGCTCATGAGCTGCGAGACAGCACCTGGTCGTCGACTTCAGATGACGGCGACGACCCGGCTCAACAACATATGGATGAAAAGGGCTACCAATGGGGTTTCACCATGGGCGAAGGTGACCCTGCCACTTACGGACCTGGGGATCGTGACAACGACTAGTAGTTACTTTGTTAGGTTGGATAGCGGGCGTGGCTGGTCGGGCAGACGCCGATCCAGTACGCGAGGAACCGCTGGAGTATGCGCAGCTGTGCGTAGAGGGTCAGGCCTGCCCATTTGCTTTTGGGTTGGTGAGTCGTAGCCAGGTGAGGAAGACGTGGGCGGCGGTGGCCAGGGTGGCGTGGTGGTGCCAGCCGATCCAGCTGCGGCCCTCGAAATGGTCAAGTCCGACACCGGTTTTCAGTTCCCGGTAGTCGTGTTCGATGCGCCAGCGGATCTTTGCGAGGCGAACCAGGGTGGCGATCGGGGTGTCGGCGGGCAGGTTGGAGATCCAGAAGTCGGTGGGTTCGGCCTGGCCGTTGGGCCATTCGGCGATCAGCCACTGTTGGGCAGTGTGCCGTCGTCGGCGCGGGTGATGTCCCGGTTGGCCGGTCGGATCCGCAGGGCAGCAACCCCGGCCCGTCCGGGACCCCGTGTTGGCGTTAGCCCGCTCAGGATCCGATGAGCAGGTACCGGTCGGGGCCGGCGCGGGTGAACAGCGGGTGGGACGAGCTCATCCGGCCGCCGGCGGACGCCGGGCTGTAGCCGGCGCCGGTCAGCACGTCGATCATGTCCTGGCAGGTGAGGTCCCGGCCTGCCGCGGCCGCGGCGATGGCCCGGTACGGGCCGGTGTTCGGGCCGCTGCGGTGGCGTGCCAGGTGCCGTCTTGGGCGGGGGCGGCGAGCAGCGCGGTGAGCGCCGCAGTGAGCGCGTCCGGGTCGGGTGGGTCGCGGCGGAACCGGCGGCACCGGGCGACGGCGGCAATCAGGACGTCCAGGGGCAGCGGGCCAGCGGTGGCCAGGACGCGGCCGGCGGTGACCGCGGCCGCGCGGGCATCGGAGTCGACGACCAGGGCGCGGGTCACGGTGTGTCTCGGCGGTACTGGGACGGCCAGGTGCAGGGTGGCGGCGATCCGTTTCCGCGCGGTGTGGTCCTCACCCGGCAGGGAGCGGCGGGTCACTTCCTCGATCAACTCGGCGGGTAGGGTCAGCCCGGCGGAGGCGACCCGGACCTGGTGAACGTACTTGGAGACGGTGTGCGCGGTGACGTTGGTTGCGGGTGGCGACCACGGCGAGAGTGCCGGTCGGTTGGCCGGCGTAGTCCAGCACCATCCGGACCCGGTCCCGCCCCAGCGGCCCGAGCACCCGGTGCACCAGCAGGGACACCACCGCGGCATGGGTCGACCCTGGCGGCGGGGACTGCTGGTCGGGCACCGGGCGAACGCTACCCACCGTGTCGGCTCAACCCGTTGTTCTCGCCTCTTCCGGAGCGGCCTCCGATGAACCCGGCCCATGCGAGTTTCGGTCAGCAACCCCGGGGCCAACCTCATGTCGTTTCGGGTCGTCGGTTGTCGTTGGTCGCGGTATGTGGTTCTGTCACACTTTCCCTGATGCCGGCTGGCTGGGCGTGGTGCTTTGGGTCTGTGGCTGGTGAGTGTTGTTGCCGGGTGCTGCTTCCGCAGCTGTCGCCGGTGGTGATCGACCAGGTCGACTGGTTCGACGGCGTGGTGGTGATCGCCGCGCATCCGCGGGCGCGGGGGTCGCGGTGTCGCCGGTGCGGGCGGGTGTCGACGCGGGTGCACAGCCGCTATCGGCGGCACGTGGCGGATCTTCCCGTCTCGGGTCGCCCGGCCGCAGTGTGGTTGACGGTGCGGCGGTTCTTCTGCGATCACGTCGACTGCAGCGCGTGCAAGTTCGTCGAGCAGGTTCCGGGGTTGACCGAGCACCACGCCCGGCGCAGCGTCGGCCTGCAGGCAGCGCTGGTGGCGGTCGCATTGGCCCTGGCCGGACGGGCCGGGTCGCGGCTGGCCGCCACGTTGGGCATGGGGGTGAGCCGGTCGACGCTGCTGCGCCTGCTCCGGGCGTTGCCGGATCCGCCGGTCGGCCGGGTGGCCGTGCTCGGGGTTGATGAGTTGGCGCTGCGCCGCGGGCATCACTACGGCACGGTGCTGGTCGATCTGGCCGGCGGACATCGGCCGGTGGATGTGTTCCTCGGCCGGGAGGCCGGCGACTTCGCCGGCTGGCTGCGCGCCCACCCCGGAGTACAGGTGATCTGCCGCGGGCCGGCGGGTACGCCGATGGCGCCCGTGACGGTGCGCCCGGCGCGGTGCAGGTCGCCGACCGGTGGCACCTGTGGGACAACCTGTGCCAGCACGTGGAGCGACTGGTGGCCGCGCACCATGCCTGTCTGCCTGAGCCCGTCGTCCCGTCGCTGGACGGCTCTGATCCAGGCGACGATCCAGTGGACCTGGTCGTACCGCAGTGGCCGGACACGGTGCGGATCGAGCACACCCGGCAGCGGTATGACCAAACCCATGACCTGCTCAAGAAGGGCCTCTCGATGCGGTGTCGTCTTTCACATTCAGTGGCACCTTTCTTTCGAATTATTTGGCATCCTCACGGCCGTATGAGGACCCGCTCCAACACTCCTACCTGCGACAACGCTTAACTGGACTGTTCAGAGCCCGTACAACCGTTCGGATTCAGTGCCATTTAGTGTGCACAGAACGTGCCAGATATTTCGGAAGTTCACACCCCCGACCATCGGCGGCGTCAGCCCACCCTGACGCGATCGTCCTCAGGCCGCAGGGCGGTCAACAGCCTGCTCCGGCAACACCAGCGATCGATCGGGGGAGCGATCGGGGAATGATCCGACCTGTAATTGCAGTCTGGCCCAACCCCGACCAGCTCGCTTCGATCAGGAGATCGCATGCCATCCTCGTTGCCCCGAACCCGCCCCTTCGCGCAGGTCGACGTCTTTTCGGCTACGCCTTACCTGGGCAACCCCGTGGCTGTGGTCTTGGACGGGCAAGACCTCAGCGTGGAGCAGATGGAACGCCTGGCGCGATGGACCAACCTGTCGGAAACCACATTCGTCTTACCCGCCGCTACTAGCGAGGCTGACTACCGGTTGCGGATCTTCACCCCCGGCGGAGAACTGCCTTTCGCCGGCCACCCCACGCTGGGCTCGGCCCATGCCTGGCTCGAGAATGGGGGCATTCCCGCCGCGGCAGGCCGACTGGTGCAGGAGTGCCAGGCCGGGCTCGTAACCCTGCTGCACCAGGACAACGCCCTGTCCTTTGCGGCCCCGCCCACAATCCGCACCGGACCGCTGGACGACGTCTTCCTGGCAGAAACCACCGCCGCTTTCGGCATCGACCCAGAAAGGGTCCTCGCGCATCAGTGGGTCGACAACGGACCCGGTTGGGCCGTGGTGCAACTGCCCACCGCTGCCGATGTACTCGCGCTGGAACCGGATCTCACGCGGATCCCCAACGCGATGGTTGGCGCGATCGGTGCCTACCCGGCCGACTCGGAACACGCCTTCGAGATGCGTACGTTCGCTCCGGGCGTCGGCGTCGCGGAGGATCCCGTGTGCGGAAGCATGAATGCCAGCGTCGCCCAGTGGTTGTTCGCGACCGGTGCAGTGTCAGCCAGCTACCGGGTCTCGCAGGGCTCGCGAGTGGGCCGCGCGGGAAGCATCCTGCTCAGCACAGACAACGACGGGAAGGTGTGGGTCGGCGGGACCACCACCACCTGCATCAGCGGAACCATCGAACTCTGACACCTGGATCAGATCAGTCTCCCTGACCCTTCCGGTGACGCCTCGTAGGCGTGAAAATGACCGGTGGGCTGCCTGTCGACGCCGGTTCGTCTCTTGAGCTTCGAGCCCGTGGATCAGTCTGGCGCCGGGGCCCGACCTTTTGAAGGGTC
>JBBQGJ010000517.1:0-4717 GCA_038322925.1 Mycobacteriales bacterium | reverse complement strand
CCGCTCGATGCCGACCTCCAGGCATTTCAGGTACAGGCCCGGGTCCGGTGCGCTGGTCGGGTTCCAGGCCTCCATGACGACCGCGCGCTCGCGAATCACATCACCGGGCATCACCACCAGCCGGATGATCGTGCCGGACTGTCTTGCGAGGCCGATCAGCTTCGGCATGTCGACCTGCCGGAGCACCGCTTGGCCGGCGGGCCAGCGGATCTGCACGGGGTGGTCGGGTGCGACGAGCTGCGGCAGCGGCGGTTGCGGGAACGGTGCCGTGTAGAGCCTGTCGATGACGTGCCGGGCCCGGGTGGTGACCTGGTCCAGCGCGGGGGAGAGCTGCATCGATTGCAGGGCATCCAATTGCAGCCGCCTGGTGAGGGCTACGGCCACCAGCACGAAGATCACCACCGAGATCGGGACCAGCACGCTGGTGGTGTCCTGCCCACCGGCCACCACCGCGCTCACGGTGGCGTACACCATCACCCCGACGACCAGGCCCAGGGCATGCCAGACCAGCGGGTTGTCCCTGAAAAGATGCAGCCGCGGCGATTGCGCCGTGGCCGCGAACTGCACCACCAGGAACAGCAACGCGAAGACCACGCTGGTCAATGCGAGCAGGCCCGCGATGATACCGGCCATCAGGGTGACCGTCTCGATGCTGGGGATCCGCGGGCCGACGTCGACGGCAGGCACCAGCAGGCCGAGCGCGACGCCGGCGACGACGTACAGGAACTGGACGAGCCCCGCCCGCAGCGACCGTCGGCGTCGCAATGCCTGCACCAGTGGCCGACTCCGATGCTCGTCGATGATCTGCATGGCCGACGCTCCTGACGGTCCGGGTGCCCACGCCCGGACGTTGGTGGCGCGCTGCCTGGCGACGTGGGCCGAAGCGTGCGAAATCTAGCAGCGGTGACCGTGGGGCCGTCAATGCTTGGCGGCCGGTCGGGCGGTCCGAAGAGAGTGGGGCTCAGGCCAGCCGGCCCGGCCCCGACGGGCCGAGGAAATCGCCCACCGGCGGCCTGGTCCGCAGGAACGGCAGCCAACTCGCCCGGTGGGAGTCGAGAAACCCGTAGCGGAACGGACTTCGGGCCTGCAGGACCGCGCGGGCATTGACGAAGCCCATCACCGCCTCGGCGAAGTCCTCGCCGGGCCCGCCGGTGACGGTGTAGGCGCTGATGGGCTGTTCGACCCACCGCTGGTGGTTCCAGCTGTCCACGGTGATCTGGGTGGGCTGGACCGTGACCCGCCCACCGCGGTTCGTCCTGATGGTCGCGGGCGGGATGGTCCCGGCGTCCAGCGCGCGGCGGACCTCGGGGATGCCGACGTCGAACAACCGGCCGTCGGTCCATCCCACCGCCAGTCGGTACTTCTCGAACATCGCGTGATCGGCCGCCATCGCCTGTTCGGCCAGTCCGTGGCCCAACTCGTGGGTGATGACCCGGACGGTGTTCTCGCCGGCGGTGGGCAGCGGGATGGGCGCACCGGGATCTGTGCCCCGCCCGCCGAGCCCGATGACCACCGGCGGGTAGCGGCCTGCCGCAGTGCTCCGGCCGACCGGGACTCCCTTGCCACCGGTGGCTCCCGAGACGACGCCCGAGCTATAGACGCGGAGATGGTCGGCGCCGAAATTTGCGCCGACGCCGGGGTTCGGTTCGACCTGGTGCGTGCCGGCGTTCACGGTGTAGGCGGTGGCGAAGAACAGCACGTCGCCCACGGGCGGCACTCCGCCCACCAACGATTCGAAGTCGTCGAAGGCGGTGACGACCGAGGAATAGATCTCCGACGTCGGCCCGGGATCCCAAGCGGCCCAGGCGGCTTCGGTCAACCGGCCGGCGGCGGAGACGCCCGGACGGCTGTTGACCTCCTGCTGATCGGCGAAGGTCCCGGCCCGGACTGTGGAGATCCCGTACCGGGTGCTGAGCAACTCGACGAAGCGGGCCCGGGTCATCGCCCCCGACGGCGGGGCTGGGGTGGGTGCAGACGGGGATGGGGCGGGGTCGGCGGAGATGGGGTCGGTCGTTGTGGCTGGACGGCCTGTCGTTGGACCGGGGTCAGCAGGGAACTCACGGCACGGTTGCCGATCGACCGTTGCAGCCCGGCCATTCCGGCCAGCGCCGCCGCGGGCACGCGCAACAGGTGCGGTGCCCCCTGGTCGCCGACCGGGCCTCGGTCGCGCCTGCGGGTGCCCTCGTGCAGGCCCTGCTCCGCGTCGCGGCGCGCCTGATCTGTGTGGGCTTGCTGCACCCCTTCCGGTGTAACGGACATCGCCGCTTCCGGTGTAACGGACATCGCCGCCCGCCGGGGCGTCCGGTGGTCGAACTCGCGGGCAACCTCTGCTGCCCTTTCGGGCGACGGCCGCGATCGAACGCGCCGAGGCGTTTGCGGATCAGGGGGTCATCGCGTGATGGCTGTGAGAGCGTCGCAACTCGCGGCGGGAGTTGATCCCGAGCTTCCGGAACACCTTTCGCAGGTGGTAGTCGACGGTGTGTCGGCTGAGCGTCAACGTCGCGGCGATCTCGGCGTTCGTCGCACCGTCCGCCGCCAGGCGAGCGACGGCGGACTCCTGTGGCGTCAGAGATGTTGCACCCCAGAAGGATTCGACAGCTTCCACGGATTCGCTTGCGGGCTCGCCGGTGGCGGCGAGTTCCCGGCGGGCTCGGCCCGCGAACCCCGTCGCACCCATGTCCTGGAAGTGCTCCAGCGCGGCCCTGAGCTGGATCCGGGCCTGCTTGCGCCGCCGTCGCCGTCGCAACCATTCGCCGTACAGCAGATGGGAGCGAGCCAGATCCGCGCGGGCGCGGCAGCCGGACAGATGCGCGATCGCCGCCTGGTAGTGCGATTCCGCGTCGTCATCGCCGGCGCACAGGGCTGCCGACTTCTCCATCACTCCCAGGCCCCAGGGCGTCCCCGACGCGCGAGCAACGTCCCGCAGTTCGTGCAGGGCGACCCGCGCTTCGTCGTGCCGGCCGGACCCGGCGGCCGTCTCCACCAGATCCGGCAGCACCCGAATACTGATCTGCAGGAAATTGAGATCCCTGTTGTGACGGGCGATCTGATAGGCGGCCTCATCGTCGCCCTCGCTGAGATGGACCAGCATGAGCGCGGTACGGCCGAGGGTTTCCGCGCCGCCCAGTCCGAGAGCCATGGCCGCCTGGCGGGAGGATTCGATCCTGTTCAGAAGCGCATCGCGATCGCCGTGGTCCCCGAGCCAGGCCCGGTACTCGATGTTGCGGAACATCTCCTGTTGAGCAGCCGACATGCCGAGCGCATCACGAACCTGACGGAGTTCGGTCAGGTGACCGCCCGCCGAGTCCAGTTGGCCCAGCACGGTTTCGCAGAGCGATTGGATGAACAGCACCGCATCGAGCGTGTGCAGCGCACCAGTCCGGTGGGCGACATCGATCGACCGGGCCAGGATTGCCGTCCGCGCCTCGTCGTCCCACAGCGCGGTGGTGAGTGCCACGCTGACCCAGGCAAACTGCAGGAGCTCACGGTCGGGAAGGTCGTTGGCGCGCAACATGTCGACAGCGATTCGAAGGTCTGGCACGGCCGCCGGAAACGGCACCGTTGCCAGGCTCGCCAAGGCATGAAGGAAGACGTCGGCGAGTGAGGAGCGGTCCCGCGAGGCGATCCGCCGAGCCCGGGAGGCCAGGTCGGTGACGGTTGTCCCGGTCATCATCCATTCCGCGCCGAGAGACCGTTCAAAGGCCGTGACCAGCGCATCGCGGGCAAGTTCCGGCGCCCGTCCTTCGAAGGCGTCTGCCGCCGCTGCGCAGATTGCGGGAATGGTTGCCATCGCGCCGATCTCGCCGGTGAAACCCTGGGTCGACGCCCTGATCATCAAGGCCCGGCCGTGGTCGATCTCGTCAAGGCTGGTCACATCGAGGCCGTCCAACAGGGCGAGTGTCTGCATCGCGCGGCCGGCGGTCATTGCTGCCTCGGCGGCGGCGAGGGTCCGGCCGGTCCGGCGTGGCCCGTCCGGGGTGAGCTCGACCGCCCGCACCAGCAGGGAGGCCCTCGCGGAATACCCGCCTCGCTCTCGCGCCCGCTCGGCGGCCCGTTCCAGGACGTCGGCGACGTCCTCGTCGGGGCCGATACAGCCCGCGGCGAGATGCCAGGCCCGGCGATCGGTGTCGGCGGCGCGTCGGGTGACCGCGGCCAGAGCGGTGTGCACTCGGCGTCGTTGCCCCGCGGTCGCACCGCCATAGATCGCCGAGCGGACCAACGGGTGCCGAAAGACAATCCGCTCCTCGGCCCGGACAAGATTCCGCGCCTCGGCGAGATCACCGGCGTCCACGTCGATCCCGAGCACTGCACTGCCGGCGGCAACATAGGCCAGATCGCCGCGGGGTTCGGCGGCGGCCAGCAGCAGCCAGGTCTGCACGTCCGCCGGCATCGCCTCCAGTTGCCGGAGATAGTGCGCCTGCAGGTGGCTGCCGACGGGCATGGGTTCGGGCAGCAGGGTCAGTCCGACGAGCTGATGGGTGGACAGCTCCTGCGCGAGATCGATGATGGCGAGCGGGTTGCCGTTCGTCGCGGTGACGATCTGACCGGAAAATCCAACTGAACGGGGGCAGAGCGAGGTGACCCGGTGTGGTCTTGGCCGGGTCGGGTTCGGTTGGTGTTTGGTTGGAGGTCAGGCCGCGGCGGTGAGGGTGACGGTGTAGCCGAGCGCTTCGAGTTGTCGGACGTGGTTGCGGGTGCGGCGTTCGGTGTCGATGCG
>JBBQGJ010000516.1:0-4718 GCA_038322925.1 Mycobacteriales bacterium | reverse complement strand
CCTACGGCGAGGATCCCGTGGTGCTGGGCGCGATGGGGGCCGCCGCGACCGAGGGCGTGAACCCGTGGGTGCTGTCCTGCGTGAAGCACTTCGCGCTGAACTCGATGGAGGAGGCGAGGTTCCGGGTCGACGTCCGCGTCGCCGAGGACGTGCTCCGCGAGGTGTACCTGCCGCACTTCCGGACCGTCGTCGAGGCCGGTGCGGACTGCGTGATGAGCGCCTACAACTCGGTGAACGGGACCTGGGCCGGCCAAAACCCGCAACTGCTGACCGAGGTGCTGCGCCACGACTGGGGTTTCACCGGGTTCGTGATGACCGACTTCATCTGGGGCCTGCGCGATCCGATCGGATCGGTGGCCGCCGGGCAGGACCTGGAGATGCCGTTCCGTCAGCAGCGCGCGGCTACCCTGCCCGCGGCGCTGGCCGACGGGCGGCTCAAGCGAGCCGATGTCGAACGAGCGGCCGCCTGTGTGCTGGCCGCCCCGATCCGGCTCGCCCTGCGCGCCCGCCCGAATCCCCCTGCGGCAGTGGTTGCTTCGGCAGGGCATCGGCAACTCGCGCGGGAGGCGGCCCGGCGCGGCGCCGTGCTACTGCGAAACCGGGCCGTCGACGGAACGCCGGCGCTGCCACTGGCGGAGGCCTCGCTGTCCCGGGTCGCGCTGCTCGGTCCGCTGGCCGACCAGCCCAACCAGGGCGACGTCGGCTCGTCGCTGGTCCGCCCCCCGTCCTCGGTCACGATCCTCGACGGTCTGCGCGGGCGGTTGGGGGAGCGGCTGGTCCACGTCGGCGGCAGCGATCCGGCACCCGCTGTCGCGGCAGCGCGCGGCGCGGACGCCGCGGTGGTCGTGGTCGGGTTGTCCTCGGTGGACGAGGGGGAGTCGATGATCGGCGTGGACACTGCGACGACCCAGTTGTTCGGTGGCATTGCCCGCTTCCGGCCGCTGGCGGCGGTGCTGGTGAGGCTGGCCGGTCTTGCCTCGACGCTGAAGAAGTTCGGCGGTGACCGCCGTGATCTCCGGTTGCGCGCCGAGGACGTCGCGCTGATCCAGGCGGTGGCTGCGGTCAATGCCCGCACCGTTGTGGTGGTGATCGGCGGGGGGACCATCGTGCTCGACCCCTGGGACAACGATGTCGCCGCGGTGCTGCTGGCCTGGTATCCGGGGATGGAGGGTGACCACGCCGTCGCCGACGTCCTGCTCGGGGATGCCGAGCCCGCCGGGCGGCTTCCGTTGGCGATCCCGCACCGCCAACGCGACCTGCCGGCGGTCGACTGGAACGCCGCCACCGTCACCTACGGCCGGTGGTGGGGCCAGCGCAAGCTCGACCGCGACGGCATCCCCGCCGCCTATCCGCTCGGATTCGGTTTGGGTTACACCACTTTCGCGCTGTCCGATCTGGAAGTCGGGGCGGTCACCGGCGAGCGGGTCAGTGCGACCGTCACTGTGATGAACACCGGAGCCCGCGCCGGCCGGCACGTCGTCCAGATCTACGGACTGCGACCCGCCGACACCGGGCGCCCGGTGCACCATCTCCTCGGCTTCCGGTCGGTGCAACTCGAGGCTGGGACCAGCGGGCGGGTTGTCGTCGACTGCTCCACCCGGCCACTGCAACGGTGGATCGCCGACGGGTTCGTCCTGGACGCCGGGGACGTCACCATCCGGGCCGCCTCCTACGCCGGCGACCCTGCAGCGACCGAAGGAAGCCCTGCCGGCGGGTGACGTCCGGCGTCGGTGATGCGCCTATAGGCTCTTCCAATGGCGGTCGATGGGGCACAGGTTGCCGCGAGGATGCGGATCACCATGGTGGGCGCCGGCAGTCCGCCACTGTTCTTCGTCCATGGGTTTGCCTGCGACGGCACCGATTGGCGCGCCCAGGCGGGGGTCTTCGCCGCCACGAACACCGTCGTCACCTGTGATCTGCCCGGGCATGGGGAAAGCCCTCCCGTCGCGTCGGAATGCACGATCGCGGCCTATGGCGCGGCCGTGGCGCGAGCCCTGACCGAACTGGCATTGGCACCGGTCATCCTCATCGGGCACAGCATGGGATGTCGGGTTGTGCTCGAGGCGGCCCGGCAGAGCCCCGACGCCGTCGCGGGGTTGGTGCTCATCGACGGCAGCCGTATCGGTGAGGGCGACCCGGCGGCTGCCGCGCAGGCGATGGCCGATGAACTCACCGGTGCGGGTTACCGGCGTTTCGTCCGGGAGTTCTTCGCGTCGATGTTCGTACCGTCGAGCGACCCAGCGCTGGTCCGCGCGATCACTGAACGCGCACTGCGCGTGTCGTCGACGACGGGTAGGCCGCTGATGGCTGACTTGGCCGGCTGGGATGCCGGCGAAGTGGTGAGCGCCCTGTCCGCGGTGCGGGTTCCGCTGCTCGCGATCCAGAGCACCACGATGGACACCGCCCGCAAGCGGGTGTCGCTTCAGCCCGGGGGTGCGTCGCCGTGGCTCGACCTGATCCGGACGCACGTGCCGGGGGCGACCATCGCGGAGTTGGCCGGGGCCGGCCACTTCCCACAGATAGAACAGGCCGATGACGTGACGGCGTTGATCGCCGGATTCCTCGGGTCGGAGTGTGCGCAGTGAGCCGATGGTTAGTGACCAACGTCCCGCCCTGGCTGCTGCTGATCGGGCTCATCGTCGTCATCGGGGGAACGTCGATAGCCGCGCAGGCCTACGTCCGGCGGCGGTTCCCTCAGCTGAGCGGGGATGAGCACAACGATGTCACCAGGTTCGTCTTCGGCGTGGTGGCATTCGTGTTCGCTTTCTTCCTGGGTTTCCTCGCGTCCAATCTCTGGGGTCAGGTCAGCAGCGCCGACGACAAGGTGCGCGGTGAAGGCGCCGCCGCCGTCCAACTGGCCCGGGACTCGACCGTGTTCGACACTGCCGACCGGGACCGGATCCGGCAGAGCCTGCTGGACTACGGGCGCGCCACCGAAGCCGAGTGGCCGCTGGCGGCCAAGGGCCAGTCCTTCCCGGCGGCCGATGACGCGTTAGGGCGGCTGTACAACGCCTACGAGCAGGTGGCCGCCCGCACCGACGGCCAGAAGACGCTGTTGTCAACGTCTTTCGCCAATTTGGATAAACTCAGCCAGGGCCGCACTGAGCGCGTGCTGACCGCCCGCACCGAGGAGGGGCCGCCATGGTCACTGTGGGCGGTCATCATTCTGACCAGTGGGCTGGTCCTGGGTTGCGCGATCATCTACGGCGTCGAGAAGCCCGGAATGCATTCCGCGATGGTCGCCACGGTGGGCGCACTGGTGGCAGCGAACCTGTTCCTGGTTCTGCAGCTGTCGCACCCGTACGTCGGCGAGATCGGGACGTCTGTGGAACCGCTTCGCGAAGTGGTTCGGGTGCTTCAGGCGCCTTCTCGCTAAGCCTCGATCCACCGATGCACTGTGGGTCTGGAGTTGATTTCGATTGTGCGCCTTGAACCGGGGTGTTCTGTCGTGTGGGCGTCAGTGATGGCCCCGACCTGGGTGTCGGGTTGTTCCTCTTGGTCTTTCGGGTAGATGGGCCGGTGGGAGTGCTCGGTTAGGTGGTGATCGGCCGATATCGGCGAAACAGGTTGTCGAACAGGGTTTTCCACGCCGATTCCTATGGCCAGCCCCGCGGCAGATGCAGGGTCAGTCGTCGAGCCGAGGACGCGATCCTTGCCGGGACCGTGATCAGGGTCCGGCGGATGGTGGCGGTGCGGGCCTTGGCCAGGGCTGGGCCGGTGATGGTGGCCGCGGCGCGGGTGAGGTTGAACGCCATCACTGCCAACACCAACCACGCGGCATTGGCCGCGAATCGTCCCGAGGGTAGGTGGGCCAGGGCGGAGTCCTTGAGGTCGGCGTGGACCTGTTCGATGCTCGCGTGGCCGCGGTGGGTCTTGTCGGCGGTGATGGTGTCCAGATCGGTGGTGGTGAAGAACGCGTGGAAACGCCAGGTGTCGAACAGCGTTGCCTGCCCGTGGCCGCTGCTGTGGTTGAGGTCGGGGATGCGCCGGACCACCAACCGGCCCGAGATCTGCTCGCTAGCCTTCTTGGAGCTGAACGCGGTGAACGCGATCTCGGCGACCTCAGCGCGCGAGATCCATCTTTGGGTGGTTTCGTCGTAGATCGCGTCGGTGTATTCGATGGGAGCCCATCGGTCATCGGGGATCGCGGCGATGGCAGCTCTGACCTTCGGGTCCAGGCGCACGGTGATCGACACCTGGGCCCCGCCGCGGATCGCCGCCGAGACGGTG
The DNA here is from genome assembly GCA_038322925.1 of Mycobacteriales bacterium. Taxonomy (GTDB): domain Bacteria; phylum Actinomycetota; class Actinomycetes; order Mycobacteriales; family Nakamurellaceae; genus Nakamurella. The sequence goes on along the minus strand of JBBQGJ010000516.1, from coordinate 488 downwards.
GGGTGCCCGTAGAACGCGGAGTCCGCCCGCAGCAACACCGTTCCCGTCGAGGTGGTGGGACGCAGGCGTTTGAGGGTGGCCAGGGTGTCGGCGACCATCGGGGCGGCTCCGCGCGGGGACCCGCACGCACCTTTGCGCAGTCGCTGGCCCAGGATCACCGGTGCGGCCCGGTCAGTGGTGATCGTGGTGATCAGCGCGTTGAGTCCCCGCACGCCGGAGTATCCGTAACCGGATCCTTGCTTACCGTGTCCGTGCACTTCGATGATGGTGTCGTCGATGTCGAGCAGTACCGGGCCGTCGATCCCGGCGAGCAGGGGCGTGCGGTCGCACAGTGCGCTCAACAGCCTGGTGGCGACCGCGTCGAGTTGGCGGACGTGCCCGAAGCTGAATGCACGCAGGAACGAACCCAACGTCGACGGCGCGTAGGGCCGGTCGAAGAGGGTGCCCATCGCGCCGTGGCGCAACAAGGCCATGTCGTCGATGCTGTC